>JAJPWX010000082.1 GCA_021205755.1 Lachnospiraceae bacterium
CTACTGGTTTTTATTTTGGTGTCCCAAAAGAAGACTTCGTATTTGTAGTGAAAGGTTAATATTATTAACATTATCGTAATATGTAAGGCGGTATGAAGAGATTTTCTGCATATTTTCAGGGCGATTTTTGTCATTTTCAATGTCCTCTTCGCTCTTTTTATTTTATCTATTTATTTTTATTATATTTTTAGTTGCTTTTATTTAGTTTTTATGATATAATCACGTTGTTTACCATTCATTTAGATAAATTATTATTCCTATAATTGTCTAAATGGCAGATACCCATCATCCGTCCAATTATGATAACTGGCATAATTCTTTATTCTTAAAGTGCATCGTGGTTTTCTCTTTGATATCTATATTTTCTGCTGCTTCTTCTTTTTTTACAAAAACACTATTCCAAAGCGCCAAAAAATGATATGATATCTATATGAAAATCCTTTTGACACGCTTTAAGCAAATCAGAAAGGAGATTTCTATGACACAGACACTATCAATGAACCTTACAGACACTAACCCGAGCACTGACAGTTACATCATGCGACCCACTGTGGATTACTGTTTCAAAGAACTGATGAATAATCCGAAAGTCCGTCAGGGATTAGCTGGATGCGATTTTTCAGTGGAAAGAAGCAGGAGGACTTTCAGGCTATGGCTAATAAAAATGAGTATCTGGAAGAAGCATATAACACGCTCCTGGAGTTGAGCGCAGATGAAAAGAAACGTCTGGAATACGAGGCCAGAGAAAAAGCGATCCGAGATTACAATTCCAATATAAGCTATGCCCGCCAGGAAGGAGAACAGATTGGTGAAAAGAGGGGCGAGGCACGCGGTATAAAGAAAAAGGAAAGAGAACTCATCCTGAACTGGACGCGAAAGGGGCGCGAGGTATCTGAAATGGCAGTACTTTTGGAATTGTCAGAATCGGAAGTACGCCAGGTTCAGGCGGAAAACAGAGAACAGGAAGGTACTGAATAATTACGCGAATGTACACCGGCAGGGATGAAGGCTTTCATCCCTGTTGTTTTTACAGAAGATTTTTTGTGTCCTGTCAGAAGACTTTTTTCGACAAATTGTGGAAGCGATTGCTTTCTTTCGGCTTTGTGTGATATACTTGGAGAAATGTGACAGTTCTGAGTGAAAAGTGCTCTGCGTTTTTTACTTTGAATGATTATAGAAATCATAAGCTTCAAGGAGGGAATTCCTTTGGCACAAGAGAACAGCAAGAAAAAAATGACAACATCTCAGCTTCTCAACCTCATTAAGAAGTCGAATGACTTTTCGGAAGTAAAGGAAGCCTACCATGACAAGACAGAAGATCCAGTGTTCTGCCATTACCTGTATCATCTGATGGAAAAGCATGGCGTGGCACCGAAGGATATTATTGTGGAGAGCGGTATTGAACGTTCTTATTTTTATCATGTGCAAAGCGGGAAGAAGATGCCCGGGCGGAATATTGTTCTGCGCATTGCGTTCTGTATGTCGGCTACCTACCCGGAGGCTTCGCAGATGCTCCGCCTGGCGGGGCAGGGCGCTTTGTATCCTCGGGTGCGGCGCGATGCCATTCTGATTTACGCGATTGAAAAGAAGCTGACCATGCAGCAGGCCAATGATATGCTGCTTCAGGAAAAGGAGCTTCCGCTTTACGAGAAACGCTCTAAGAATTTATCCCGCGCCAGCCGCAGGATGCCTTCCGGCGAGGAGGAGTAATACCGCATGAATAACTGGACTGATGAGTACGCTTCTGTCCTTCCGGATGCTCTGTCAGAGACTTATGAAGTGCGCTCCTGCCTGAAGAATTCCAGGGGGAATGCCTCCTACCTCCTCCGGGAAAAAGATTCGGACAGCCTCTATATTTTAAAAACCGCCTCAGATCCGATCTTTGCCGGACTGCTGGCGAACGAAAAGAATATTCTGGATACGATCCACAATTCCATGGATAGCAAATTTTCTCAGCGCTTTCCCTACGCGGTTCTGCTTTATGAGGACCCGTCATCGAAGGTGACTTTTTATATTCGCACGTATATTGAGGGAAAAACACTGGAAGAGCTTTGCGAGACAAACTATGAACAGCCTGGCCTGCCGCTCTGGCAGGCTCTGGATTATATCATTTCCCTGGCAGATACCCTGCAATTTCTGCACTCGATGACCCCTCCTCTGATTCATCGGGATATCAAGCCTCAGAATATTATAATTGATGTAGATGGAGTCTGCCATTTTATCGACTTCGGAATTTCCCGTTTTTATCAGTCCGGAAAAGACAGCGATACGATTCCCATGGGCACCCGCCTCACAGCTCCGCCGGAACAGTTTGGCTATCAGCAATGTGATGCCCGGAGCGACCTGTACTCCCTGGGCGTGGTATTATTTTACAGTCTGACGGGGGAATATAATATAAATTCTTCGCTGCTGGATGAGATGGAACCGCCTGTCGCTGACATCATCCGGCGGGCTACTATGTTTGACCCTCAGAATCGTTATCCATCCGCAAAGGAAATGCTGAATGACCTGCTCAGAGCCAGATATCCATATATAAATTCTAAAAATGAGGAGCAGCCACTCTCCTTTCAGTCGGAAACGGCCGCTCAGAATGATGCTGTAGTGCCTGGCAGCGCCAAATTTCAGGCAAAAGCCGTGATCGATAAGGAGCACCCCGACAAAGGCAGGCAGCATTTTTCCTCTCTCCTGATTGTCGTTCTCTGCCTGCTCCTGCTCATGATCGCCGCGCTGCTGGTTCGCCTGATCATCCGCCCGGAAAGCGACCCGACTTCCGGACTCAATACGGAAGTTTCTTCCGAATCAGTTACAGGCAGCACTGCCGAATTCTCACCCGAATATACCTTTACGGAACCGCTGATCGAAGAAGCCGTGCGTGAACAGCTTGGGCTCACAAATGGAGAAACTGTCACAGAATCGGATCTGGAACAGATCACTGCTCTGCATATTATGGGACTTCAGATTTATACGGATGACGATGAGATCTGGTTTCAGGGAGATTACCCTTATGCATACAACGACGAGATGCGCGAAAGCGGCCTTTATGAGGAAGACGGAACCATCTCCTCCTTAGAAGATCTGACACATATGCCGAATCTGACCATCGTGTGTCTCTATCGGCAGCAGATCACGGATCTTTCGGTATTGATAGAAAGCGGACTTCCCATCACGGAGCTTGGCCTGGGCTATAATCCCCTGACAGACTTGTCTCCGTTAGAGGGGAACACCGATATCACTGTTTTAAATCTGGCCGGACTGGATATTTCCGATACTTCTGTCATCGCCAGTCTGAACAACCTGCGGGAACTCAACATCAGTGCGACCTCGATTTCTTCCCTTAAAGGGCTGGAAAATTGCCAGATTGAGAAATTGAATCTTTTTCAGGTCAGTCTGACGGATTATACCGAGCTCGGACTGCTTGAGGAACTGGTTTCTCTGGAAATTGACTCTCTCTCAAAGCCAGTGATACAAGCGCTGGGAGAGCTTTCTCTGGAAACGTTATACGTACATCATATGAACGGCTATTCACTCGGAGAGCTTCCCTCGATTGTCACCCTGAAAGACCTGGGCGTATATTTTGGTACGATGGAAACCATCTCTCTGGATGGGGTTGAGTTACCTTCCTTACAGACTTTGGATATAAAAGACGCCACCATCCTGAACTTTGATGGTCTTTCTTCACTGACAGAGCTTTCCACGCTGAAAATCTATTCCAGTGTCTGCGAAAGCTATGAGGGACTGGACGCGCTTCCGAATCTGCACACGATTTTCTGTACCTCCGAGCAGGCAGAAGCAATGCGCGCGCAGTATCCGGATAAGGATTTTTATTATTCATACGCGGAGTGATCAAGCCGCGCTTTTACCGACGGATAGCGTTCGAGGTCAGTATGCGGAAGCGCGGATGCCGCCGTCATTTTCTGCAGGAAATCCTCGACGGCGCCAAACTGCACATAGGTCATCCGGTCAAGAATTTCCGGAAGCTCTTCTACAATTTGCCGATCCAGGAGCAGCATTTGCGCCCCTTTTAGCGACGTGTTGCCTTCCGCGTGGATCCGTTCGAGATCCACGTCGGGATACATGCCGATATTGACCGCAGATTCTTTGTTTACATGCGTGCCAAACGCGCCTGCCATGTAAAAATCAGCCACATCCTCCAGCCCAAGTTCCGTTTCAGAGAGGAGATATTCCATCATCGTGTACGCCGCAGCCTTTGTGCGAATAAATTCCAGAATGTCACTCTGATAAAACCACAGCCCCGGCGCATAGCAGAACGCATATTCTCCCTCTTCCGGTCGATAGGCAATCGCATCACTCGACTCTGGGACAAATTTTCCCCGCAGGTCAATCAGTCTATGCAGGAAAAGCTCTGAAATCAGATCAATAATACCGGAACCGCAAATGCCCGTTGGCGCGCCGCCGCCGATGACATCCAGTTGGACGGTGTACGCTGCCTTCTCTTTCTGGCGCGCACATTCTGCTGACACAAGAACCGGATCTGCATGAGACAAACGGATATGCTGCACCGCGCCTTCCGCCGCCCGCATTCCGGTCTTTACAACGCCGCCTTCCAGCGCAGGGCCGGCCGCTCCGGCGCCGCAGAGCAGAAAATCTCGGTTTCCAACGACCAGTTCCCCATTCGTTCCCACATCAAAAAACAGAGAAATCGATTCCCTGTGATACAGATCCGTAGCCACCATCCCACTGATGATATCCCCGCCCAGATAGTTTGCCTTTCCCGGATAGCAGAATACATACCCCCGAATTGGAATATCCAGTTCTTTACCTTTTAAAAATCCCGGCTGATCCGCCTGCACCGCATATGGTGCAGAAAAAACACAGAATGCGTCCATCCCGATCAGAAAATGAGTCATCGTCGTATTACCAGCCACTACCATTGAAAGACATTTCTTCGTATCGATGCCGGTTTGCGCTGCAATGCGCTCCATCAACCCGGTTATCGTGTTTACCGTTGCCAGGCGAATTTCTTCCAGCTGCTCCGGCTGATCTTTACTGTAAAAAATACGCGTCAGAATATCCTCTCCAAATGCAATCTGCTGATTGTACGCACTCTCTTGCACGAGCACTTCCCCTGTATTGCAATTGAGCAGCTGCATGGCCACGGTCGTGCTTCCCAAGTCAACTGCTAAACCATAATGCGCGTCGCTGGTATCGCCCGCCTCCAGATCGACTGCTTCCCAGTCTCTGCCGTCATAGCAGAGTGAAATGGTAAGCTTCCAGCCGGCTTCTTCGCAGAGAGGATATAATTTGCGCAGCACAAAAGCCGATGCTTTCACATCCCCGCAGCCTTTTTTCTGCAGCGAATCACAAATCCGCTGCCAGGAGGAACGGTTATCCTCTTCCGCAGGAGGAACCAATTCAAGATAAATTCTCTGGCTAATTCCGCAGTTCATATATTCGCCTCCATTTTCACAAGTTCCACTTCATATCCCAATGCGTGGGTTATACATTCTCATTTCCCGTACACACGTTTTTCCAGTATCAATCCGGTCAACAGCAAAATCGGAAACACAATCCCGGCGAGAATGCCAAGGTTCAACTGTCCTCCAAACAAATTATTTGCCATCGTCCCCACAAAGGTTGGTCCCACGCTGCAGCCCACGTCTCCGGCAAGCGCAAAGAGCGCAAACATTGCTGTCCCGCCCCTGGGCATCGCCCGGCTTCCAAGGCTGAATGTACCCGGCCACAGGATGCCGACGGACAATCCGCAGAGTGCGCAGCCTGCAAAGCCCAGAACTGCTGCGGAGGAAAGTCCGATGATCAGATAGCTGCAAAAACAGAGGACTGCACTCACCCACATGAATTTTTTGAGGTCCATCTTCTCGCCAAATTTTCCATAAAATAAGCGCGCACTTCCCATGGTCACCGCGAAAAGAAGCGGACCGGCCAGATCGCCGACCGTCTTCGGTACCCCCAGCCCACTCTCCGCATAGGCGCTCGCCCACTGGCTGACCGCCTGTTCACATGCGCCCGCGCACGCCATCAGCAGCATAAAAACCCAAAACACACGCATCGATGCCAGCTGACGGATACTATAGCCTTCCTCTCCTTCTTCAAGCAGAGAACCGATCGGCACTTTTGAAAACAAGATTCCGTTCATGATCGGCACAATAGCCCAGATGACCGCCAGAATCTTCCAGTTCTGAATTCCGAATACCGCAAAAAACAGACTGGAGAGGAGCACCACACCGACATGCCCCCAGCAGTAAAAGGAATGCAAAAGACTCATTGCCTTTGCTTTCTCATCCCCCGGACAGGCTTCCATAATCGGGCTGACCAGCACCTCCAGCAGTCCGCCGCCAAGCGCATATACCGCCACCGCGATGCAGAGTCCCATATAGGCTTCCGGAAGCAATTCCGGCAAGACCGTCAGCAGAAGCAATCCGGCAGCGGAAAAAACATGCGCAGCAACCACACAGGGACGGTAACCGATTTGATCCGCAAATTTAGCAGAAAGCAGATCAACCAACAGCTGAATGCCGAAATTCAAACCGGTCAGCAACGCGATTTTATCCAGCGTAATCCCGTACTGAGACTGAAAGGTCAGAAACAGCAGCGGCGCAAAGTTGTTAATAATCGCCTGCACCGTATATCCAACGAAGCAGGCGTAAATCGTATGTTTATATTGAAATTTCATGTTTCTCATATTTTTCTCTTCTAATTGCGGCGATTCAGGACAGCAGGACTGTTCAGCGCCCGCCCACTCCGTTACTCTTCTTCATCGAGCATCTCTTTCATTGTCCGCCAGCCAAGCATCGCACACTTCACACGCGCCGGCATATGGGCAATGTCCTGCAGTGCTCCGGCTTCTTCCAGTTCCTCCAGCTCATCGTCTGTGATTTCCCCGTGGATCATCCGCTGAAAGATATCAGCCAGATGCATCGCTTCTTCACTGGATTTTCCGATGATGAGATCAAGCATCATATCCGCGGAGGCCTGTGAAATCGCGCACCCGTCTCCTACAAAAGAGCCGTCCACAATCGTGTCATTCTCCACCTTCAGATGCAGAAAAATATCGTCGCCGCAGCTTGGATTGACGCCCTCCAGCACCAGATTCGCGTCTGGAAGCTCATGCTTGTGGCCGGGATGCTGGTTGTGATCAATCAGTATTTCATTGTAAAAGGTTCTACTCTCCATATCCCATATTCCTCCTTACCTGGGCAAGCGCTTTTGTAAAGCGAAGAATTTCCTCTTCTGTATTGTAAAACGCAAGGCTGACTCTGGTCGTGGATCCAACTTTCAGATGCTGCATCAGCGGCTGCGCACAGTGGTGGCCTGCACGCACCGCAATCTTCGACGCACTTAAAATTTCTGATACGTCATGCGGATGAACGCCATCCACGGTAAATGTCAGAATCCCGTGATGATCGGCCGGATTCTCCGATCCAAATACGTGCACCCCCGGAATCTCTTTCATCCGGGAATATGCAAGCGCGGTCAGCTGCTGCTCCCGCTCCTCGATCCAATCAAAGCCAAGTCTCTGGATATAGCGGATTGCTTCCCCGAGGCCGACCGCACCGCCCGCGTTGACCGTTCCCGCCTCGAACTTATGCGGCAGCTCCGCATAAATTACTTTGTCACATGTAACGGACTCGATCATTTCACCCCCGCTTAAAAACGGCGGCATCTTTTTCAGCCACTTTTTCTTTCCGTATAGAACACCGATACCATCCGGGGCAAGCATCTTGTGACCGGAAAAAGCCAGGAAATCCACATCCAGATCCTGCACATCGACCGCCATATGCGGCACACTCTGCGCGCCGTCCGCCACAATCACGATATCCTTCTCATGACAGACCTCCGCAAATCGTTTGATGTCATTTTTGCGCCCAAACACATTGGAAACCTGTGTAATAGCGACCAGACGTGTGCGGTCGGTGAGTACCGCACGCAGCATTTCTTCCGTAAATGCACCGTTTTCATCGCATTCCAGATACACAATCTTCGCACCCGCACGCTCCGCAGCCTGCCGCCAGGGAAGCATATTACTGTGATGCTCCGCAATGCTCACCACAATCTCATCGTCCGGCCGGAATAGAACACTGCCCAGACTGTAAGCGATCAGATTCAGGCTTTCCGACGCATTGCGCGTAAAAATAATTTCTTCGGTGCTTTTCGCGTTAATAAAATCCTTTACAATCCACCGCGCGTTCTCGTACGCTTCCGTCGCCGCCTCGCTTAAGGGATATAGGCCGCGGAAGGGATTCGCATTCTTCTTCTCATAGAAGTCCCGAACCGCATCCAGCACTGCCGTCGGTTTCTGGGAAGTCGCCGCATTATCCAGATACGCGTAATCTGTATTCTGAAGAAGCGGAAAGTCACGGCGGATATCTTCTATATTCCATTTATTCTTCCATTCATTCTGATTTATATCTGGCATAAAAATATAATCCTCGTATAATATGTTTATAGTTAATAGTTACTTAGTTCCTTGAAAACCGAATA
>JAJPWX010000062.1 GCA_021205755.1 Lachnospiraceae bacterium
GGTCGAATTATTCTCCGTCACCACAAAGCTTCCCGCTGCCTCAAACTCGTAATAATAGCGGCTGTCAATCTGAGTCAAAGTTTCTTTCCCTTCCGCATCCGTCTCTACACGGTATACCACGAAAAGTGTGTCCCCTGGTGTCGTGCTGTCGCCGCCAGATAGTTTCTTCACGATCAAACCGCCAAGGTCTTCTTCATAAGTGTTTGTTATCGTGACCTGGGTGGTCTCATCCTTATTTACCAAAGCCTGTGTATCACCCGTCACGGAGATCAGTGTATACCCGCTGACATCTGCCACATTTTCCTTTATCTTATAAGTACCGGTCGGCAAGCCGGAAACGATATATGTTTTCTCCATATCATCGGTACCGGTAAAATCAGAATACTTAATTGTCTGCACAAAGACCTCATTGCCTGAGTCATCTATATAATACAAACCGAAAGTAGTATCTTCAGAAGTCGCAGTCCCGACCGATTTTTTAGTAATCTGAAGGCTTCCGCTGTCACGACTATTTGTAAAAGCCACTGTGCTGGCAGTCGTGGTAATTTGTCCCGTTACCGTATGCTGATTCGTTCCGGTTGTTCCCGTTGTCGAAACAGTTGTTGTATAGCCATCTACAGCTACTTCAGCAACACTGTACTCAATATTCAACGGTAAACCTTTTGCAGTCACGGACTCTCCGCCATAAAGATAAACCGTAGCTGTTCCGTCCTCAAAATAAATATCTCCATAGGTTCCCGTAAGAGATTCAGACAGCTTTATAACGAATGTAAATTGTGGCGAATTTGTTGTAACTTCGTTTCCGCTTTCGTCTTTCACCGTTTTGCTGACTGTAAGTTCACCAGTTGATTTACGTCCGTTATCAAAGGAAGCGGTCGTCACCTCGTTTGAATTAGCTACAGAAGTTACATCAGATGTTTTAAAATATTCAACCGAATCAACTGAACAAACACCTGAGCTTTCGCTCACTGTAACCTTGGCGATGTATACCGTGTCATCATACGTATATACATCGGACGTTTCAATCTTTTCTGTTATTTTATAATAATAAGTTCCAGCGCTGCTATAATTAATCGAATCAAAAGTGACATCGGAACCACTGTTCTGTTTTGTCTGACTCAATGACCAACTCGATGTTGAACTGTTCCATTCATAGAGATAGAATGTAAAGACAGTATCCTGGTTCGTTGGCTCCTGTCCGTCAATCGTCTTCGTCGCTGAAAGCGTCGCCGGAGCCGGAATCTTTGTCGATTCAGGCATATCCGACCATACATTATGCCACTCCGAATTATTATAAACACTTTTTGCAACCAACCATCCGGAGCTCGTTCCATCGATACTTTCCACACTTGCATATGGAGCAATAACCACACCAAGAATCGCACTCGCTATATTCAAAGTTGTCGCATAGGGCATATTAAATACAATCGTACGCGCAAACTCATCCGCAGAGTTCGTCGATGACGCAGATGAGATTGTTTTATTGGTATCCGTATGTGTCACGCTAAACCGTTTCAGGGTCACACTATCAGATGAATAGTTAAACACAATTGTCTGAGTTGACTTCTTTTTGATAGTCACATCATTATAATTTGAGAAACTGTCACCATCAAAATAATAAGTTCCGTCATCTCCGTTTGAGATATCTATAGTCGTGCTTGTGACTTCATACTCGCTGCCAACGTTCAGCGTATAAGACATAGAAGCCACATGGCTAAGCATTGCATTTACATAAGCATTCAGAACCGATTGGGAATAGATCAGGACACTTCCCGAACCAGATACCTGAAGATTAATATAGTCTTTCACTGCATCCGTTGTCCAAACGTCCGTTATAGTTCCATCGACAGTCAGTGTATTATTATTGGTCATCGAAGCAATTACAAACACGCCGCCATTTTGGTCTACGCCAGTATAGGCACCAACGGTAACATTCCGACCTCCTTTAACCATATTCAGTGTATTCACAGCGAAGTTGCTGTCCATATGCGCACCCAAGATTAAGGTATCCGCAACAACACCAAAATAAACAGCATTTCCAAGAATGTCCGTATAGGTATAGCTATTTGTCGGGGAATAAGATACTTCCGTATTTGAATTTGTCAGTGCCATCGCTGAAAAATCACTCAGGCTAAACGTCACCTGATCAGTTCCATTCAGGGAAACGTTCGCATCCACCACCTCGACATTTACATCGGATGCGGAGATATCGGTCGCTTCCGCCGTCGTGTCGACAGACTCTTTTACGGATGTATCAAGCGGAAGATGAACAACTGTGATATCATTTGCTGCTTCCGCCTCAAGACTGGTTGAGAGCTGATTCTTTTTAAATACAAAAGAAATTGATACAGAACCCTCTTCCGGCTGGTATTCCACTACTTCTCCCTCGATCTCATTGCCTTCTTCATCTGTCTTCGTCACGAAAAATCCAATGTCATAGAGAAGGGTATTTTCCGAAGTAAAGGTATAATCATCAGAAGAAACCAATGCTTCCGAATTATCATTCAGCGCCTGCATATACGCTTCATAATTATAGTCGCTGGAGGATGCCGTAATCTCTGTTACACGAAATTCTGCGTCATCCGGAACCGCGCTTGCGTACTGAAGGGTCGCCGTAACGGATACTTTGCTATCTTCATAAGAATACGTCCGCACCTGCGCCTCGGATTCCGTTTCCGTTTCGGTCTCGGTTTCCGTCTCTTCTTCGGTCACGTCCTCTGTGTCCGTCTCAGATTCCGTTTCCGTTTCAACCGTCGCATCCGTCTCTGCGTCAGTCTCATCATTCGCTGTTTCTGTGGTTTCTTCGTTCGTTTCGTTTTCGACGTCAGTCTCATCTTCGGCAATTGTCTCGCCAGAAGTAGTAATTACTTCCTCTACATCAGCAGTCTCTTCCTCTGTACCAGGTTCATCCGATTCTGATGTTTCTTCTGCAACAGCATTCTCTTCCGTCACTGCCGTTGTTTCTTCAGACGAGGTGGTCTCCTCGCTGCTCTCCAAAACACTTGTCTCAGCTGTTGTCGCTGCCTGTGTCTCCTGTGTCTCGGTCTCGTCGGATAACGTCACTTCCGCCGCAGTTTCAGACTGCAGGGTCATCTCTGTCTCACCCGCGATCGTGGTAATACCCGCCTGCTGGAAGACCAGGGAAGCTGTCAGGACTGCCGCCAGGAAGCGGCTGAATTTCTTTCTCTTCATAAGTTACTGTCTCCTTTCTATAACACTTTGTTTTTAAGGCAAATTTCTATCGACAGATTTTTCTCTGCCTGGGGCAGTGGTTGGACAATGACCATCCCCTTTGTTTTTTTCTTAACGTATATCACTTTGAATAATAACACCTTTTTTTAAAAAAACAATAGGTTTCAGTCAAACGGTCGTTTTTTCAGTTAAACGGCGTTAAGCGCGAATAAAGTCATTGCTTTCTCCTTTCTGTTAGCGGACTTCCATATGTTGCTAACCGCCCTCTGAAGTTAATCATGCCAGAATGCCCTTAGATAAAATGATTATAGCAGCATTTTTCCGTCCTGACATCACCCATTTCAGCAAAAAAATGGGTGAGGAACAAACGTTCGCCACCCATTTTTTTGCGAAGAACCGGCAAGCCGCCTCCTACTCGATCAAAAAACATCACTTCACGATCTTCAGCACATCATTGAACATAACCACAACCATCAATACCATCAATGCCATCAATCCGACAAAATGCACACGCGCTTCCAGTTCCGGAGAAACCCGTTTGCGGCGGATGGCTTCTATATAGAGAAAGACCAGTCGTCCGCCGTCCAGAGCCGGCAATGGAAGAAGGTTCATAACACCCAGGTTTGCGCTCAGCAGAATTGCAATATTCAGCATATTCAGCCAGATATAGAAAATACCGTCGGATTTACTCTCCTCGTAGGTCTCTGAGATTGTGCTGACCACCCCGACCGGACCGGACATGTCGTCCAGAGTGACTCCGCCGTGAATCAGAAGATTCAGGCTCTGCAGGGTCGTATCGATCCAGTAATAGACCTCATAGGCACTATAATAAAGCGTTTTCAGCGGTCCGGTTTTGTATCGATAATTGGTACTGCCTGAGATACCAAATTTATAGCCGTTATCCGTCAGGGTCGGAGTAATCGTCACCGTGCAAATCTCGCCGTCACGCTCATACTCAAAGGTGATCGTCTCGCCCGAGTGAAAATAGATATAGTTGTAAAACTGGCGATAGAGACGAATCCGCTTTCCGTTCATCTTTGTGATAAGGTCGCCCTCCTGCAGTCCGGCTTCCTGCGCCGGATAGCCTTCTGTGACGCCCAGAACAACGGCCGGGTCGTAACCAATCGATCCGATGATGAAGATGGACAGGACAAACGCAAGAATAAAATTGAAAATCGGTCCGGCCGCCACGACCGAAATCCGCGCGCCAACGGACTTACTCTGAAAAGAGCCTTCCTCTTTCGCACTATCATCCTCGCCATCCTCTCCAAGCATCGCACAGGAACCACCGAACGGAAGAAGCTTCAGAGAATAACGTGTGCCTCCTTCTTTCTGATGGCTTAGAATCCGGGGACCCATGCCAAGAGAAAACTCCAGCACCGTAATTCCATTCGCCTTTGCAAGCAGAAAATGTCCCAGCTCATGTATGATAATAATCAGGCTGAATACAATCAGCGCAATCAATATACTCAATATAGCACCTGCCTTCCTGATATATATTAAAAGCATTCATCCGCAATGCTGCGACGCAATCCTCTCATATACGCTCTGCTCAGTATCGAGAATCTGCGCAACATCCGGATTCGGAAGAACTACATGATGATCCATGCAATCGCGTATGATCTCATAAATGTCAGTGAATGTGATCTGTCTGTGTAAAAACAGATTGACTGCACGCTCATTCGCCGCATTAAAAACGGTTGGCATGGAGCCGCCGATGCGCGCTGCCTCAAACGCGTATTTCAATCCAAGAAAGGTATCTGCGTCCGGATCTTCAAATGTGATGCTGCCGATCTTCGCAAAGTCCAGGCGTTCCCCCGCCAGGAAGCGGCGTTCCGGATAATAGAGAGCGTACTGAATCGGAAGCTTCATATCTGGAGTACCGAGCTGGGCAATCACAGCGCCGTCCTCAAACTGTACCATCGAATGGATAATGCTCTGAGGCTGCACAACCACCTGGATCTGATCAAGAGAAGCATCGAAAAGCCAGCGAGCCTCCATCACTTCCAGTCCTTTATTTACCATAGAAGCAGAATCAATCGTAATCTTCTGCCCCATGGACCAATTCGGGTGCTTCAGGGCATCCTCTACGCGAACACTTTTTAATTCCTCATAACTTCTTCCTCGGAACGGTCCTCCGGAGGCAGTCAGAAGAATTTTATCAATTTTATTCTGCCTTTCCCCATTCAGGCACTGGAAAATCGCACTGTGTTCACTGTCAACCGGAAGAATTTTTACACCGCAGCGCCTGGCAAGCGGCATGATCAGGTGTCCGGCAGTCACCAGGGTCTCTTTGTTGGCAAGCGCAATATCTTTTCCCGCCTTGATTGCCTCAATTGTCGGCACGATACCTATCATTCCGACAATCGCAGTCACCAGGATCGACGCTTCCTCACAGACAGCCACCTCATTGAGTCCATCCATGCCGGAGAGAATCTTCACAGGCAGATCCGCCACTTTCGTCCGCAACGTCTTCGCATCTTCCTCATCCCACACGCAGGCAATGCGCGGGTGAAATTCCCGAATCTGCTGCTCCAGCAGAGTGATATTCTTCCCGGCGCTCAAAGCTGCTACGCGTATATCACCGTTCGCTCGTACAACATCCAGTGTCTGTGTACCGATCGAACCGGTTGAGCCAAGTATCGATATTATTTTCATGTCCAGGCTTTTCCTTTCGTATTTCTTACAATAATTCCTGCAATATTGAATATAATACTGCCAATTGCCGCGGCTTTCGCGCCATCGCCCGTATCATACAAACGCCTGTGCAAGATAATAAATCACCGGCGCTACAAAGATGACACTGTCAAATCGATCCAGAATTCCGCCGTGCCCGGGAATCAGTTTGCCATAATCTTTGATGTCATGATTGCGCTTAATCGCGGAAGCGGCCAGATCTCCTACCATTGAAATCAGGGCTCCAACCACACAGATAGCTGCAAATGATAAAACCAGCTGCATCGGATCTGCACTCAGGCGACCAGCGATCGCCCTTGCATAGATTCCGCCGAGAAGCGCTGCGCCAACTACACCGCCTACGGCTCCCTCCACGGACTTTTTCGGACTGAGTTTCGGCGTCATCTTGTGTTTGCCGATCAGCATACCAACGCAATACGCGCAGGTATCACTGCCCCAGGACGCAAGAAAAATCAGCCAGACCAACCAGACTCCGTGCTCCATCACACGCAGTTCATAGATACAGGAAAGCATCACCGCAACATAAAGGAATCCGAAAAACGCCCCTGTCACCTGATCCGTGCGGTAACGCGGATATGTGAAAACATAAACTGCCATCACGCAAATCAAAATCGCCAGAGTCACTGTCATAGTATATGCAGTGAGATTCAGAAATACCAGCAAATAATAAATCGCACAACCGAGGTAGCAAACAATCGCGAGCGGAGAAATCTTCTGATCCTCAACTTTCAATGCCCGGTAAAGCTCATTCATCCCAATGATAGAAATCACCAGCAAAGTTGCAGCCAGTATCGGGCCTCCGGAAATAATAACTGCCAGGGCAATCACCACCAGAATCACTCCACTGATTAACCTTGTTCGAAACATTCCTGCGCTTCCTTTCCTCCCGGGAGCATCCGTATTGCAGTACAAGCCGCTCCCAGAACACATCCATTTCTTCTGTCTCCCGATCTGTGAACCATAACCTGTTCTGTTATCGATTATGTTCCACCGTATCTCCGGTCGCGGCTGTTATATTTTTCAATGGCCTTTAAAAGTTCTTCTTTCGTAAAATCCGGCCATGGCACATCCGTGAAGTAGAATTCTGTATAGGCGAGCTGCCACATCAGATAATTCGACAGACGAAGTTCACCGCTGGTGCGTATCAGCAGATCCGGATCCGGCATACCTGCTGTATCAAGATAACCAGAAAAGCATTCTTCCGTGATATCAGCCACTGCCAGCTTTTTATCCAGGCAGTCGCCAGCCACTCTGCGGACCGCGCGCACGATCTCATCCCTGCTACCATAATTAATTGCAATCTGGAAGTTCAGTCCATTGTTATTCTTTGATGTCTCAACCAGATCCGCAAGACTTTTCTGCAAATCCGGTTCCAGTGCGCTCGGATCGCCCAAAACACGAACTTTCATATCGTTGTCCCGTGCTGTCTTGATACAGGTCTTTGTATAGCGGCGGAACAGTTTCATCAGAGAATCCACTTCTTCCTTCGACCGCTTCCAGTTTTCTGTAGAGAAAAGATAAACAGTCAGATATTTTATACCGATCTTCCAGGCATCCTCGCAAATCACTTCCAGATTCTGTGCACCCTTCGCATGGCCATAGCTGCGCGGCATACCTTTGCTCTTTGCCCAGCGTCCATTTCCATCTAATATAATTGCTACGTGCTGTGGAATAACCATAACCTCTCCCTTATAAACAATGAAATGATAAATCATACCGTAAGGAAGAGAAAGAGGCGGCGAGCGCTTTCATACTCCCCACCTCTTCCAAACCTTCCATACAACCTTAAACCGTAAGGATTTCCTTCGACTTTTCGTCTACTGCTTTGTCGATCTCCTTAATGTACTTATCCGTCAGCTTCTGGATCTCATCATTCAAATCTTTTACTTCATCCTCTGAGATATCTGCTTTGCCAAGCTTTTTGAATGTATCATTGGCATCCCGACGAATATTCCGGACAGCTACTTTCGCACCCTCGCCCTTCTTTTTGATATCCTTTACAAGATCTTTTCTGCGTTCCTCCGTCAGTTCAGGGAAAATCAGGCGGATGACACGGCCGTCATTGGAAGGATGGATTCCCAAATCCGACGTCATGATCGCTTTCTCAATACTTTTCACCATAGAAGCCTCCCACGGCTGTATCTGAAGCACCCGTGGCTCCGGAACTGTAATGTTGCCGATCTGCTGCAGCGGTGTCGGCGTGCCATAATAATCTACGCGAATCTTGCTGAGAACATTCGGATTGGCACGGCCAGCACGGATCGTGCCAAACTCTTCGAGCAGATTTTTGTAAGTTTTAGTCATTTTCTCATCATACGGTACAATTCTCTCATTCATGATAGTTTTCCTTTCCTGTTTTTTACTGTAAAAGTGTCGTCAGACTGTCACCTTCGTACCATCTAATGTCCCATTTACGGTATTAACAATGCTATTTTCCTGATTCAGGCCAAACACAAGCATCGGCATCCGGTTCTCCATGCAGAGAATCGATGCGGCCATATCTACAACACCAAGCTTCCGGTCAATGACCTCCTGAATCGAAATCTCGCTGTACTTCTGCGCGTTTGGATTGTCCTTCGGATCACTGTCATACACCCCATCTACAGACTTCGCCAGCAGAATTACCTCGGCCTCAATCTCAATCGCACGCAGCACGGTCGCCGTATCCGTAGAAAAATACGGATGCCCGGTTCCGCCGGCAAAAAAGACGACCCTCTGTTCTGCAAAATACGTATTCACCCGATCCTTACTAAACAATTCGGTAAAAGAGCCGCACGCAAATGGTGTCATCACCGCAGTCTTCAGACCAACAGAGCGGAAGATTTCCGAAACATAAATGCAATTCATCACCGTCGCCAGCATACCGATCTGATCGGCTTTCGTACGGTCAATGTGCTCACTGGAACGTCCGCGCCAGAAATTGCCTCCGCCTATCACAATGCCAATCTCCATCCCCTGCTCAGAGAGAGTCTTCACCTGCAAAGCAACCTTCGTGACAGTCGGCTCGTCAAATCCGGTCTTCTTATCGCCTGCAAGCGCCTCTCCGCTTAATTTCAAAAGAACTCTTTTCATTGCGCTTCTCCTTCTGTAACAAGTCTTTCATAAACGAGTATCAACGTCAATTGCACACCCGTGCGCATATTATACCATAAAAGGATGCAAAATCCACTATATTTTTACGCAGTTTTCGTTTTTGACCTGCGGTTTATACAGAAGTTCGACAGTTTCTTCATCCACAGGCTCAGGTAACGGAAAGTGGGTTCCGTGATAATTGCAAAAATAATTAACAGCATCATACAGCTTCGGGAAACACTTGTAATCGCAAAAATATTGCGCATAAAGATCATACAGTAAATCAAGCCAGCTGCCATTGCAAACCAGATCATCCAGTGAAAGCGTGTCATTGGAGACGCAATCTGATAGAGCACCATCAGGCCAACGATCGCCAACACAATCGTACAGGCCGTGGCAAGGTCCGTTTCATTCACGCCAAATTGCACACAAAACAGATAAAGGCCGCTGATCACAAAAAAGTCTGTCAATCCTCCCGGCAGGGCTTTAAACAATACATTGCTCAGGAAATGGCCGCGGATACGGTCTGTGTTTCGCTCCAAAGACATGATAAATGCCGGAATACCAATCGTAAACATACTGATCAACGAAATCTGAGACGGTTCTAACGGATAGTTTACTGTAAAAATAATTGACAGTACAGACATACACAGCGAGAAAATATTTTTCACCAGAAACAGGCTGGCCGTGCGCTCTATGTTGTTCACCACACGGCGCCCTTCCGCCACAACCGAAGGCATTTTTGAAAAGTCCGATTCCAAAAGCACGAGCTGCGATACCTGCGCGGCTGCGTCGCTTCCGGAAGCCATCGCAATGCTGCAATCCGCCTCTTTGAGAGCCAGCACATCATTTACGCCATCACCGGTCATCGCTACGGTATGCCCCGCATCTTTTAATGCACTGACCAGAATTCGTTTCTGCTCCGGTGAAACACGTCCAAATACCGTATACCGCAGGGCAGCCGCCCGTACTTCTTCCTCCTCATAAAGTGTGGACGCATCCACATACTGTTCCGCATTGGCAACACCAGCTTCTCTTGCCACTTCGGAAACCGTTACCGGATTGTCGCCTGAGATAACTTTGATCTCCACACCCTGCTCTTTAAAATAGGCAAATGTCTCTTTCGCATTCTCCCGAATTGGATTTGTCAAAAGAATCATGGCAATCGGCTCAACAGGTACACTCAAGGCACCTCCGTTAAGCATCCCCTTGCACCTTGCAAATACCAGAACGCGAAAACCCTGATGGCTGTACCGCTCGATCGATGAAGCAAAGCTTGCGTATGTCTCCCGCAGAACAACCTCTGGCGCTCCAAGCGCATAGCTTACGCCTTCAAAGACAGCACCACTGTATTTGTACTGAGAGGAAAACGAAAATACCTGTTCCGGACGCTGACCGGAGCGTTTACGGAAATAATCCTTAATCGCTTTCATAGTGATATTATCTACAGACATTGCAGCGGCAAAATCACCAATCACAAGCTCTGTTTCAGAAAGTTCTTCCGATGTAAATACGGGTTCATCCGCAGCATTCGCTTCAGGACGAAGCGGAAGCATCTTTTTTACTGACATGGAATTATCTGTAATGGTACCAGTTTTATCCACACATAGTACATCTACACGAGCCAAAGACTCAATACACTTCATGTCATGCACCAGGACCTTTTTCATAGCAAGACGCGCGACACTCGCTGCCAGGGCAACATTTGCCAGAAGATAAAGTCCCTCTGGAATCATACCGATAATCGCAGCCACGGTTCCGGTTACACTGTCTTTTGCCCCGGACTCATTGATAAAATACTGCTGACTGAACAGAATAATCCCAATCGGAATAATCAGAATGCCTACAATCTTTACCAGCTTATTCAGAGAACGAATCATCTCTGAAGATTCAACGTCACTCATTACCTTCGCCTGCTGTGAAAGCTGAGAGACATAAGAATCCGCCCCGACTTTATCCAGCTTCGCGTGGCACTCCCCGGATACAATAAAACTCCCGGATAAAAGCGAATCTCCCTGTTTTTTTGACACCTGGTCAGTCTCACCGGTGATCAGGGATTCGTTAACCAATACTTCGCCTTCCACAATGACTGCGTCTGCCGGAATCTGATTGCCCGCAGTAAACACGGCCATATCATCCAGCACCAGATCCTCCGCTGGGATCTCTTCCATCTCCCCGTCACGCACCACCTTACATTTTGGCGCGTTCAGAATGTTCAATTCATCCAGAATCTTCTTCGCATGCAGCTCCTGAAAGATTCCGATACACGTATTCGCGACGATAATCGGCAGGAACGTCATGTCCCGGAATGCCCCGACCAGGATCAGTAGAATCGCAATCAGGAAAAAAATTAAATTGAAATAAGTAAAAAGATTGCTGTAAATGATCTCTTTTTTCGTTTTCGACGGAGATTCTGGTGCAGTATTTTTTAATCCCCGGAAAAGACGGTCATCTACCTGTGCCTGCGACAATCCCTGCTCTGTCGTTGGGTTAAAGCGTTCCATAGGAATGATATTATCCGGAATACGTCTCTCCTCCGGAATGATCTGCGTATTCGCCAGTCTGCTGCGGAATGATTTGATATTACTCCAGAGACTTACGCCAGATCGATCTTCTATTTTCTCTTCCAGATTTAATACTTCCTCTGTATCTGTTGCCGCAGCATCCTTTTCCTCAACGCTTTCCTCCGCGAATGTCTCTTTCATTTCTAATCTGTTCACGATATCATCCTCAAACCAGTCATGTTTTCTGCTCTGCGATCATTCTACCATACCTCTTTCTAATTGATAACCCTTTAAATCCTGAAAAAAATATTAAATATAATCGAAAAGAAGTGTAAAAATGCTTACACCTCTCTAAATGTGTCCATATGAATATGTATCCGATCTTCCGAGACAGTCAAGAATGATTCTCACTGCCCCCCCCGCCGACAGCGGATGCAAAAACTTCTCCTCAAACACAGGCTGCGGACAGGGACGGCCAAAAAAATAACCCTGGCTATAATCCGGAGGCAGCAGCGCGATCCTGTCCCGTTCCTCTTCTGTCTCAACACCCTCTACACACACCTTCAACTCGAGATTTTTCACCATCCCGCTCAGCAGAGAAAGAAGGTTGAATTCATACTCATTCGACATTGCTCGTACAGTAAATGAACGGTCAATCTTAATAATATCCGGACGAAGCTCATTCAAATAATGGAAATTCGAATACCCGGTACCAAAATCATCAAGTGCAAGCTGCACACCATTCTCTTTCAGCTGTTTCCAGAGACGGGTAAAATAAGTATCTGATTCTACCAAACCGCTCTCGGTCAGTTCCACGATCAGATCCGACGGCTGCAGATCATAGAGTTCCAATGCTTCCATGATATCAGCTACGACATCGCTTTTCATGACCTGTACGTAGGAAACATTCACATTGACGCGAAACCCCGGTACAACCTCCTGCGATTTTTTTGCAAAGCGAAGAGCCTCATGCAGCACCCAGCGCCCTACCGGAATAATCAAACCGGTCTCCTCGAGTATCTCGATAAAATCAGCCGGCATCACCAGGACATCGTCTGAATGAAAACGCAGCAAAGCCTCCGCACCGCTCAGAGAGCTGTCTTCTGTGTGGAAAATAGGCTGATAATACACCTCAAAACCCTTGAAATTATCGCTGACTGCCTGCTGCAGAGCCTGCGTCAGATATTTCCGCTTCAGAAAAGCGTCATAATCTTCCTGTTTAAAAACATATCCGCGATTTTTCCCAAGAGTTTTCGCTTCAGTCAGTGCAAACTCGGACAGTTTCATAATCTGTGACCAGGTAAAATTCTGTACATCCTGACACATGAGAATACCGCCTGAAACTGTAACAAACGCTTCATAATGATTCTCTTCCACGTACTGGTCAAGAATTTTGCGGATCTCCATATACAGATCCATCGCATCCTTCGACGTACTTCCATGGAAGTCTACAACCATGAATTCGTCCGCCATAATGCGGTAAAAATGCTGACCCGGACGCACACAATGTACGATAAAATCTCCCATCCGCCGCAAAAGCATATCTCCATACTCAATGCCAAGCTTTGCATTGATGGATTTAAAATTGTCCAGGCCAAGGCGAAGAAAGTATCCGCTTGGTTTTACGTCCGTATAATTCTGAAGATACTGCTGCAGGCTTGTCTCACCGAGGAGACCAGAAACATTATCCGCTTTCTGTTTTTTTCCAATCTCATTGATACAGCCTACCATGTAAACCGGCTTTCCATCCTGGCGCACCAGGTGGCCGCGGCAATTGATCCAAACAGGTCGACCTGCGGTATCCATCCATCGATAAATCAGATTATGAGCGGTACGATCTGTAGACATAATATCTGTCAAGTCATCTATAAGAGCCTGCCGATCCTCTGGGAAAGTTACTTTCAGCAGATTGTTCTGCACATCATGAAAAAAACACCCGGGCAGCTGAAAGCGTTCCCGTGCGTGCGGAGATATATAGTAAGAATCTGTCTGAAAATCCAAAACAAAAAGATAGTCATCGGTGCATGGATTATAGAGGTCAATCATCTGTCGGAGTTCTTCCACACCCAGCAATTTCTGCGTCTGGCTGTCTTTCACATTTTCTCCTCCCTCCCGAAAGCATTTTATTCATTTCAATCTTTCATAGTTCATACCTTGTTTGGTATTATAGCACAATATTTTTCGAAAAACCACTCCCTATTTTACGAAACTTCAACGAAATTATTGAAAATTATGTTTCGTATTTTCTAAAACATTTTTCCCCACAGGGGTTTCCTGCAGTCATCGAAGAACTCCCTGCGTTTTTCCATGATCAGAAAAGGAGCCATTCCATCCGGAACAGCCCCTTTCCACTCACTAATATCCTTTTGTCAATGCCATCTTTACTACATTCGATTTTACTCTGCTCCGTAAAGTGTGATCAGCTTCTGCAGATATTCGTATCTTTCCTTTGCATAGTTTTCCGACTTGTCGAACAGTTTCTCTGCTCTCTCCGGATTTGCTCTCATCAGAGAATTGTAGCGAACCTCACCATTCAGGAAAGTCTTGTAATCCTCTGTCGGAGCCTTGGAATCAAGCGTAAATGCAGCCTTGCCCTCTTCCTTCAGTGCCGGATTATAGCGGAAACAATGCCAGTAACCGGACTTCACAGCCAGTTCTTCCTCGGTCTGTGCCTTGCTCATGCCCTTCTTGATACCGTGGTTGATACACGGAGCGTAAGCAATGATCAGAGACGGTCCCGGATAAGCCTCTGCCTCAGAAATCGCTTTCACGGTCTGATTGAAATCAGCGCCCATAGCAATCTGTGCTACATATACATAACCATAGCTCATCGCGATGGAAGCCATATCTTTCTTCTTTACTTCCTTACCAGCTGCGGCAAACTGAGCTACCGCACCGGTCGGAGTAGACTTCGAAGACTGTCCGCCTGTATTGGAATAAACCTCGGTATCGAATACCATGATGTTGATATCCTGGCCGCTCGCGAGCACATGATCTACACCGCCGAAGCCAATATCATATGCCCAGCCATCGCCACCGAAGATCCACTGTGACTTCTTCGCCAGATAGTCCTTGCCCTTGAGCACTTCCTGGCAATCATCGCAGCCGCAAGCCTCGCATGCCGCAATCAGCTTATCGGTAGCAATACCATTGGTAGCACCTACGCTGAAAGTATCCAGCCATTCCTGTGCTGCGCTCTTAACGTCCTCGCCGCAGCAGTCGCACTCAAGCAGAGCCTGAACCTTGGTCTTCAGACCGTCACGGATCGCTCTCTGAGCCAACAGCATACCATAGCCGAACTCTGCATTGTCCTCAAATAGGGAGTTATCCCATGCCGGGCCTTTGCCCTGCGCGTTTACGGTGTACGGAGTGGACGGTGAAGAGTTACCCCAGATACTGGAGCAGCCTGTCGCGTTCGCAATGTACATCCGATCGCCGAAGAGCTGTGTGATCAGCTTCGCATACGGAGTCTCACCGCAGCCACCGCACGCGCCTGAGAACTCAAGCAGCGGCTGTTTGAACTGAGAACCCTTTACGGTATTTTCTTTGAATTTGTCGATGACATCTGTCTTTGCCGGAAGCTCTACAGCATAGTCGAAATACTTCTGAGACTCTGCATTTGCTTCCATATTCTGCATAGTGATCGCCTTCTCACCCTTCTTGCCCGGGCATACATTCACGCAGGAACCGCAGCCTGTGCAGTCAAGAGCAGATACAACGATTGCGAACTTATAACCAGCCATACCGGTCATCGGCAGAGTCTTCATGTCAGCCGGAGCAGCAGCCACTTCCTCATCGGTCATCGCTACCGGACGGATAACCGCGTGCGGGCAGACATAAGAGCAGCGGTTACACTGGATACAGTTATCCGGATTCCATACCGGGATATCTACTGCGATACCACGTTTCTCATAAGCAGCCGCACCGGACGGGGTCGTACCATCTACATAATCTGTAAACGCAGATACCGGAAGATTGTTGCCTTCCTGTGCGTTTACCGCGTGCTGAATCGTATTTACAAATTTAACAACATCTTCTCTGTTGCCAGTCACATCCTTGGCGATGATGTCTTCCTCTTCAGCCGTCTTCCAGCTCTCCGGAACCTGGATCTCTACAACCTGCTTCGCGCCGGCATCAATAGCAGCCCAGTTCTTCTGAACGACATCGTCGCCCTTGCGGCCGTAGGTAGCCTTTGCAGCAGCCTTCATCAGGTCAATTGCCTGATCCTCCGGAATGATACCCGTCAGCTTGAAGAATGCGGACTGAAGGATGGTGTTGATACGGGTCGGTCCCATGCCGGTCTCGATACCGATCTTCACACCGTCGATGGTGTAGAACTTGATGTTGTGGTTTGCGATGAATGCTTTCACCTGTCCCGGAAGGTGCTTCTCAAGGCCCTCCATATCCCAGGAGCAGTTCAGAAGGAAAGTACCGCCGTCTACCAGTTCCTGTACCATATTGTACTTGCGCACATAAGAAGGATTATGGCAGGCTACAAAATCCGCCTTGTGGATCAGATAGGTGGACTTGATCGGCTTCTTACCGAAACGAAGGTGAGACATCGTTACACCGCCGGACTTCTTAGAGTCATAATCAAAATACGCCTGCGCGTACATATCCGTGTTATCGCCGATGATCTTGATGGAGTTCTTGTTCGCACCAACCGTACCATCTGCGCCAAGACCCCAGAACTTGCAGTTCGTCGTTCCTTCCGGAGTCGTTACCAACGGAGCGCCGGTCTCCAGAGAAAGGTTTGTCACATCATCTACGATACCGATGGTGAATCTCTTCTTCTCGGTATTATTGTAAACAGCAACGATCTGTGCCGGAGTCGTATCCTTGGAACCAAGGCCATAACGTCCTGTGTAGATCGGAGTATCGTTGAACTTGCTGCCCTTCAGTGCTGCTACCACATCCAGATAAAGCGGCTCGCCAAGGCTGCCCGGCTCTTTCGTGCGGTCAAGAACGGAAATCTTCTTTACGGTATCCGGGATCGCTTCGATCAGAGCATCCGCGCAGAACGGACGATACAGGCAAACCTTTACCACGCCGACCTTCTGGCCTGCTGCGCGCAGATAATCAATGGTCTCCTCGATCGTATCGCATACGGAACCCATAGCGATGATCACCTGTTCCGCATCCGGAGCGCCATAGTAATTGAACAGCTTATAATCGGTACCGATCTTCTCATTTACCTTGTCCATGTACTCCTGAACAATCGCCGGAAGCGCGTCATAGTACGGGTTGCAGGCCTCGCGCGCCTGGAAGAAGATATCCGGGTTCTGCGCAGAACCTCTCTGGCACGGATGATTTGGATTCAGGCACTGATCTCTCCACGCCTGGATCGCATCGAAATCGGTCATGTCTTTCAGATCTTCGTAATCCCAGGTCTCGATCTTCTGGATCTCATGAGAGGTACGGAAACCATCAAAGAAATTAATAAACGGAATGCGTCCCTTGATCGCTGACAGATGCGCTACCGGAGTCAGGTCCATAACTTCCTGTACACTAGACTCGCAGAGCATCGCGCAGCCGGTCTGCCGACAGGCATACACATCAGAATGATCGCCAAAGATAGAGAGTGCATGGCTCGCAAGAGCACGTGCGGATACATTGAACACACCCGGAAGTCTCTCACCGGCAATCTTGTACAGGTTCGGAATCATCAGAAGCAGACCCTGAGAAGCAGTATATGTAGTAGTCAGCGCCCCCGCCGCCAGAGAACCGTGTACGGTACCCGCGGCACCAGCCTCGGACTGCATCTCTGTCACCTGTACGGTCTGTCCAAAGATATTCAGGCGTCCCTGTGTCGCCCACTCATCTGTCGCCTCTGCCATAACAGAGGATGGGGTAATCGGATAGATCGCAGCAACATCTGTAAATGCATAAGATGCATGAGCCGCGGCATGATTACCATCCATGGTCTTCATTTTTCTTGCCATTGGAATATTACCTCCTTAATTTATATAGTAAACGGCATTTGCCATTTTACTTTGCACCACGAAATATTTTATCACAGATTGCTGTCTTTGTCTATTTCGGGTTTTTGTTTTTTCGGCCTATTTCTGTAAATTTTTGTACTTTTCGCTGTACAGAGGGTTCAATATCCTCAAGTGTTCAGCAAATATGCCTCTAAAAAAACAGGCCTGCACGCTTCTCATCAATATGATAACCCGGATTGCGTAAAAAATCAACCGTTGCAATTATCACAGGCAAATGTTATACTCTCTTTATTCCTTATAAAGGAGACGCCTATGAAAGTCGGTATAATTTCTATAAATATATATACCAAAAGTCTGAATTTTGCCTGTCCGCTCCACACGTGGGCTTTTCAGCAGTTTTTGTTGAAAAATGGAATTGACTGTACAGTTATCAGCTATAAGCCCAATTATTACGATAATTTTAACCGGCGTCACCCTTACGATTATTATAAAAAGAAATACGAAGCCAAACTGGCCAAAGACGATACCCTCTCAGATCCGCAAATACAGAAACAAAACCAGGATGCTATAAACTATTTAAAAGAAAAAATGGAGCTCTGGGAACCGCTCCGCGAAGAGCGTGAGATTCGTTATGATAAGTTTCAGCATTTTATCAACGAAAATTACATCCGTACCAAAAAATGTTATGATTCAGACCTTCTCGAAGTAGAAGATCCGGGATTTGACTGTTATATCTGCGCAACGGATGTCATCTGGAAAAACACACCGAACGTCGGATATGACCGTGGTTTTTTTCTTGGAAGCACCTGCATGGAGAACAAAAAAAAGATCGCTTATGCAGCCAGTCGCGGCATCGATTTTGCAAAAACGCCGGAAGAAACAGAACAGTTCTTTCATTATTTAAAGGACTTTGACAGCATCTCTGTACGGGAAAAAACCCTGAAGCAGTATATTGAGCAGAATTCGGATATTCAGGTACCCGTAGTTCTTGACCCGGTGCTGCTGCATGATAGGACTTTATATGAGAAAATCAGTGTAAAGCCCCCGGAAGAGCATTATGTACTGCTCTATTATGTGATGGAGCAGGCCACAGAGACGATCCGCCAGGCCGCCCTCTATGCCAAAGCACACCATCAGAAGATCATCGAAATCACTGACCTTCCGGTAGGCAATGGACGGCTTAGCGCTTATCCCGATGTGGACTACACACACCGCTACGCGATTGGCGTAGAGGAATGGCTCGGCTATCTTCTCTATGCGGACTGCATTTTTACAAATTCGTTTCATGCCTGCTGTTTCAGTATCCTGTTTGAAAAGCAGTTTTTTGCCGGGCACCGAAACAGCGAGAAAGTATCCCTGATCCTGGATGCCTTTGAACTGTCTCACCGAAAGCTTGTATCCAAAGGAAACCCGGTGGAGAATCCTCCGGCGCCGATTGACTATGACCGGGTGCGCACACTTCTTGCCCAAAAGCGGAAGGAGTCCTCTGATTTTATCCTTGAAGCGATTCACCAGGCAGAGACAGCTGAGCGAGAAGTTCATGATTATTCCGGGCAAAAAAAGAAGCTGACCTACCGGGTACAGTATAATTCCGGAAAAGTTTCAGACGCTTTCTCATCTGACTGGAATGAATCCGAAGGAATTCTGAAAAAGCTTACCTCTGGTTCGCTGGAATATATCCCGCATGCCCAGGATAAAAGAAACGACGGAAACAGCCATTTGGCTCCGAACCAGTACCATCTTCCACACCATCGCTTTATCGGATGGCGTATCCGCATCCAGATTGACCACCGATGGTTCTGGATTGCAGAAAACGGTAAGCTTCTTTTGCGAAAGGATGCGAGGAGCACGCCATCTGAAAAGCTGCATATTTTCCAGGATGAGGAGACCCTGCCCTATCTACCTGTCAACCACATCAGCTACATGGTCGCGGAAGCCATCTGGGAGCCTATTTTTCCGCTGAAGGTTTTACGGAAGCTGAAGCACCTGATGGAAAAATAGCGTTATTGCTCCATCGGGTGGCTCAGCGAGCCTATTTTCCTGCTTATTTTTGTGATAAGATCCTGATTTTTTCCATCATTTTTTTCCTCACCGGCATTTAGCTTCTCCAAGTCTGCGACACGAGTCTCTAACCGAAGAACCATTGCCGTCAAAAACAGAACCTGAGTCTCCATCGGTAAAGCATTCATCAGGAAAGCTCTTTTTTTTGCCGGTAACTCGCAGAGAAAATCAGCAGTATCCTTCAAAAACCACGGATTATTCTGCGACCATTTTGGAAAATCCTTTACCTCATAGGAAAACAATGGTTGCCCATCCCTGATATATTCCGTCACAACGTGTTCATTCCCTTTCCGAAATTGTTCCAGGAATTGAAGGGTTTCTTCCGCTGAAAAGATATTATATTGATCTTTAGCCGGAAGCCGTTCCGATATTTTTTTGCTAAAACGGCTGAAATAGACCTTATCCTCAAGGGAAAGAGAAGGTAAACGGTTAAGCAGCAGCTGCATTTCTACCATATTTCCTTTTAGTCCAGGGTTCACATCCCTAGCTGGCGGCTGCAATGGAAGATCCGAGGGCAAACCAACTGCTTTGACAAAATCCGTGTAGATGGTTCCACCTACCCAGGAGGAAGGCTCAAATCGCCGGACAATAATATTCTCCCGGCCAATCTGGGAGGACAGTCTGTCAAGCGCTGAGGCATAGTCCACTACAAGGGGCTCATGTTCCAGCATCCAATCCAGGTGTTCCGCCAAAGAAGTGTTCATCTTTCCCTCTTTTACGAACTGGTTCCAGCGAGATATCAGAAAACTATCCTGTCTGCGCAAATATACGACAAGCTTTATATCATATCCATATTCATCCGCGTCCTTCTGTAGCAGCTGGAGTGGGCTCTGCCGATTGTAATTGAGCGACCTCCACAAGCTCTCATCCGTCAAAATTACATTATCATAGTTTTCAAGCTCCGTATGTATCATATCCAGGCCGAGTTTTAAACGTTCCTGCCAGGATATATCCGAATCTGGAATCCTGCTGCTCATTACAGAGGCTTCTACCAGGAAATGCCCATTCCTTTCTATACGAACCCCGGGATACTTGTAAGAAAAAAGCGGGAAGCTGTATCCATATTTACGGAGCAATTTGCTGTTCCGTTCGCAGGCTACCTGGATCGAAGAAGTCGCAGTCTTCGGTGTACCCAAATGCAAATATACTGTTTTCATTTCTGAGATTCCTTTCAGATTTAATGTAATGCAGAACGATTTCTTCAATGATTCACATAATTTTAACATTTTTCCTGTGAATTGCCAAGCAAAAACCGTATTATATTTTGTACAAATTTCAAATTTACTTATAATCCAATAAGAAACACTTGCATTTTTTACTTTTTCCTGTAAAATAGAAACGACTTTGTATCTGTGGCAGGATAAACTTACCATCGCTGCCGTCATAATAGGACAATATAAAAGGAGTTTCCTGATGATTAGTGCAAACAATGTAACCCTTCGAATCGGCAAAAAAGCTCTGTTTGAAGATGTCAACATCAAGTTTACCGAAGGCAACTGCTATGGCCTGATCGGGGCGAATGGTGCCGGCAAATCCACCTTTCTGAAGATTCTTTCCGGGAAGCTGGAGACCACGAAAGGCGACGTGACGATGACTCCGGGACAGAGACTGTCCGTACTGGAGCAGGATCATTTTAAATACGACGAATTCCCGGTTCTGGACACAGTGATTATGGGCAATCAGCGGCTCTATGACATCATGAAGGAAAAGGACGCGATCTACGCAAAAGAAGACTTTTCCGATGAAGATGGCATCCGCGCCAGCGAACTGGAAGGCGAGTTTGCCGAGTTAAATGGCTGGGAGGCAGAGTCGGATGCCGCCACGCTTCTGAACGGACTTGGCATTGACACAGAGCTGCATTACAATCTGATGAAAGACCTGAACGGCAATGAAAAAGTCAAGGTACTGCTGGCGCGCGCGCTGTTCGGCAATCCGGATATTCTGCTTCTCGATGAGCCGACAAACCACCTCGATCTGGACGCAATCAGCTGGCTGGAAGAGTTTCTGATTAATTTTAATAATACCGTTATCGTGGTCTCCCATGACCGCTATTTTCTGAATAAGGTATGTACGCAGATTGCCGATATTGATTACGGCAAGATTCAGCTATATGCCGGAAACTATGATTTCTGGTATGAATCCAGCCAGCTTCTGATCCGTCAGATGAAGGAAGCGAACCGCAAAAAGGAAGAAAAAATCAAGGAACTGCAGGAGTTCATCTCCCGTTTCTCGGCGAACGCCTCCAAATCCAAGCAGGCGACCTCCCGGAAGCGTGCTCTTGAAAAAATCCAGCTTGACGACATCAAGCCTTCGAGTCGGAAATATCCTTATATCGATTTCCGTCCCAACCGTGAGATCGGAAATGAAGTGCTGATCGTTGAGAATCTCTCTAAGACCATCGACGGAGTAAAGGTTCTGGACAACCTGACTTTTACCCTCGGGCACGACGACAAGGTCGCGTTTGTCGGCAGCAATGAGCTGGCTAAAACCACCTTCTTCCAGATCCTGATGGGCGAGATGGAGCCGGACGAAGGCCATTACAAATGGGGCGTCACCACCTCACAGGCCTACTTTCCAAAGGACAGCTCCAAAGAATTCGACAATGACCTGACCATCGTCGACTGGCTCACTGGCTATTCTGAGATCAAGGACGCCACCTATGTGCGCGGCTTTCTCGGCAGAATGCTTTTTGCGGGGGACGACGGCGTCAAGAAAATGCGCGTTCTTTCCGGAGGCGAGCGTGTGCGCTGCATGCTCTCCAAAATGATGATCTCCGGCGCAAATGTCCTGATCTTCGACGAGCCGACGAACCACCTGGACATGGAATCCATCACCGCCCTAAACAATGGCATGATGAAATTCCCGGGTGTCATCCTCTTCTCATCGCGTGACCACCAGATCGTGCAGACGACCGCGAACCGTATCATGGAGATCCTGCCAAACGGCACCCTGATCGACAAGATCACGACCTACGACGAATACCTCGAAAGCGATGAAATGGCACGCAAGCGTCAGGTCTACACCACCGAAGGCAAACCAGAAGACAACTGACACGAAAGCTACGAGCCGTGCAAAATCAAGAAAAACCAGCTGCGTCATGCTTGCATGTAAGCAGATGGTATTTCTTGATTTTATAGGGCGACAGCCCGTGCACCGCCGAAAGACGCGACAGCGGCTTTTGGCGGGGACGGCTCGTTGAAACGCAGCGACTTTTATCGGGGACAGCTCACAGAAAAAACACTTGCCAACCAGCTTCCGATATGATAAAGTACCAATGTAGAGAACGTAAGTAATGTATACAAAAAACGAAACCCCAAGGTGGTGGTGCACCTTGGGGTTTCTCCCTCTTTACCGGAGAGGTAATCCTTCTGACTTTTTACTTCCGTTCATTATTTCCGTCAATCCACTTACTTATGTAGATCGCTGCAACATTCGCGGTAACAGAAATCAGGAACGTAAGTAGTGTATACATATTTATCACCTCCCCTCCGTACCGGTCTAGTGATGGTAACATTGCAAGTATATCATCCCTTATTATATTTGAAAAGCATTATTGTATAAAAGTTCCAAAAAAAGAGCATTCATATTATATGAACGCTCTTTTTTCTATCACCTTATTTATTTAACATTCCTAAGCTCTCAACAACAATTACAGCTGCGGGCCCGCCGCTACAAGTGCCTTGCCAGCCTCGTTGGTGGTGTACTTGTCAAAGTTCTTGATGAAGCGGCCAGCCAGATCCTGCGCCTTGGTCTCCCACTCGGAAGCATCCGCATAGGTATCACGCGGGTCAAGGATTGCCGGATCTACACCCGGAAGCTCGGTCGGTACTTCAAAATCAAAGTACGGGATCTTCTTGGTCGGTGCTTTCAGGATGGAGCCATCCAGGATCGCATCAATAATGCCACGGGTATCCTTGATAGAGATACGCTTGCCCGTGCCGTTCCAGCCGGTATTTACCAGATAAGCCTTCGCGCCGCTCTGCTCCATTCTCTTTACGAGCTCTTCTGCGTACTTGGTCGGATGCAGTTCAAGGAATGCCTGTCCGAAGCATGCGGAGAAAGTCGGTGTCGGCTCAGTGATGCCGCGCTCGGTACCTGCCAGCTTCGCTGTGAAACCAGACAGGAAGTAATACTGTGTCTGCTCCGGTGTCAGGATAGATACCGGCGGAAGTACGCCAAACGCATCTGCAGAGAGGAAGATTACCTGCTTTGCAGCCGGTGCGGAAGATACCGGACGTACAATATTCTCAATGTGATCAATCGGATAAGATACACGTGTATTTTCTGTCACGCTCTTGTCCGCGAAATCAATCTTGCCATTCTCATCCAGAGTCACGTTCTCAAGAAGTGCGTTTCTCTTGATCGCGTTATAGATGTCCGGCTCGGAATCCTTGTCGAGGTTGATAACCTTTGCGTAGCAGCCGCCCTCGAAGTTGAATACGCCGTTGTCATCCCAGCCGTGCTCGTCATCACCGATCAGCAGACGCTTCGGATCTGTAGAAAGGGTCGTCTTACCAGTTCCGGACAGACCGAAGAAAATCGCGGTGTTCTCACCGTTCATATCGGTATTCGCGGAGCAGTGCATGGAAGCGATACCCTTCAGCGGCAGATAGTAGTTCATCATAGAGAACATACCCTTCTTCATCTCGCCGCCGTACCAGGTATTCAGAATCACCTGCTCACGGCTCGTGATATTGAACGCCACACAGGTCTCAGAATTCAGACCCAGCTCTTTGTAATTGTCAACCTTCGCCTTAGAAGCGGTATAAACTACGAAATCCGGCTCAAACGTCTCAAGCTCCTCTGCGGACGGCTTGATGAACATATTCTCTACAAAATGTGCCTGCCATGCCACTTCCATCATGAAGCGGATCGCCATGCGGGTATCCTTATTCGCGCCGCAATACGCATCTACGACAAACAGTCTCTTACCGGAAAGCTGCTCCTGCGCCATCTTCTTTACTGCTGCCCAGGTCTCTTCGCTCATCGGATGGTTGTCATTCTTATATCCCTCGGTCGTCCACCAAACAGTGTCCTTCGAGTTCTCATCCATAACAATATACTTATCTTTCGGGGAACGTCCGGTATAAACACCTGTCATAACGTTTACCGCGCCAAGCTCGGAAACCTGACCCTTGTCATATCCGGTAAGCTCCGGCTTCATCTCTTCTTCATACAGGAATTCGTACGAAGGATTGTGAACAATCTCTGTCACACCATTGATACCATACTTTGTCAAATCAACGCATGCCATAATACTTTCTACCTCTTTCTTTCATGCTTCTTGTCATCATACCGGCTGTGCAGATCCGTATCGATGAACACAGTCATTTTGAATCATTTTGAATGGTTACAAAATTCCATCCCTATTTATATAATACAAATCGGATTCTGTCAAGAAAAGTCCGTGTAAAAATCATCGATTTTGTTAATTTTTTATTTTTTGTACCAGTTCAGGGCAGCATCAAAATGAAAAAACAGGCTGTGCAGATTTATCTGTCCCACTTATCACAGAGCGCATTAATCTGATCCGCAAACCTCGCGAGATCCTTGTTCGCGCCCTCCCGGTTTTTCTGAATCACAGCCAGCAGGCGTTCTCCCGCCGCCACCAGACGGTCAAATACGGTAGAAGCAGCGCGCTTCTTCGCCTTTTTCTCAGCCAGCTTCCGGCTGCCCGCAGCCACGCAGACATTCCTGCAAAGATCATAACTGTCGCCGCTGTAGGGTGCAGTCGCCTCCACACCAGTCACTTCTGTCAGGTGCGCCGCAAACTCGTCTGTCACCTGATCCTCTCCGTGAACTACGAAGATTCGCTTCGGCTTTTGCTCCATGCCCTGCACCCAGGCGGTCAGATGATCGCGGTCCGCGTGCCCGCTGATTCCGGGCAGACTTAAAATCTGTGCCCGTACCTGAATCGTTTCCCCGAAAAGCTTCACTTCCCGCGCACCGTTTAAAAGGCTGTGCCCCAAGGTACCCGGCACCTGATATCCAACAAAAACAATCGTACTTTCCGGGCGCCAGAGGTTGTGCTTTAAGTGATGGCGGATGCGCCCCGCCTCGCACATACCGGAAGCGGAAATGATCACTTTCGGATTCGGATCCACATTAATCGCCTGTGAATCCGCACTGGTAACCGACTGGTGCAGACCCGGAAAGCGGATCGGATTGATCCCGCTGCGAATCATTTCCAGATCCTGTTCCCGAAAACATTCTTCTACGCTTTCATTATATATGTTCGTGGCCTCGATGGAGAGCGGACTATCCACATATACCTCAAAATCCGGAAACATCGGCAGCATTTTTTCCAGCTTAATCTGCCGTAAATAATACAGCATCTCCTGTGTACGGCCAACGGAAAAAGCAGGAATCACGACATTTCCTCCCCGGGAAAACGTTGCAGAAAGCACCTTTCCCAGCTCCGTCGCATAATCTGGCGGCACATCGTGGAGTCGGTCGCCGTAGGTCGATTCCAGGATCAGATAATCCGCGGAATCCGGAATTTCCGGGTCACGGATCAGGGCGCGGTTCCCATTCCCCAAGTCACCGGAAAAGATCAGCTTGCGTGATTCTTCCCCTTCTGTCACCCACATTTCGATAAAGGAAGATCCCAGCAGATGCCCTGCATCCCGAAAACACACCTCCAGCCCCTCGCAAACCTTCACTTTCCGGCCGTATGGGCAGGGCGTAAAAAGCTTCAACACATTTTCCGCGTCCGCCACTGTGTACATCGGCACTGTCTCCGCTTTCCCGGCGCGCTGCGCCTTACGGTTTTTCCATTCTGCCTCCGATTCCTGAATATGCGCACTGTCTTTGAGCATAATCATACACAACTGAGCGGTCGCCTCTGTCGAAAAAACCGTCCCCCGAAAGCCTCTCGCGTATAAAAGAGGCAGTCGTCCGGAATGGTCAATATGCGCATGGGTCACAAACACATAATCAATTTCCGCAGCATTCACAGGCAGGGAAGCATTCTCATAAATGTCTGCCCCCTGCTCCATCCCACAATCAACCAAAATATGTTTCTCACCAAATTCCAGAAAATGACAGCTTCCAGTCACCTCATGAGCCGCCCCGATAAAGTCAAGCCTCATACCTTTTCCCTCCATTTCTGAACATAATCAGCCTATCTTGTCCTGCCGCAATCGGCGTAGCATCCAATTTACTCAATCATACTGTCGAATCGGATATACTCTTGTTTTCGTCTCCACCAGGTCATCCCCTTTATAACTCAGTTTCATTGAAAAGAAGCATTCTTCCTCATCCAGAAGACGGAGGAATTCACGGTCTCCTTCCCACAGCTTAAGATTTAACACCTCATCTTTCGGAATCCAGGCCAGTTCCCCCTCGTCACAGACACTGAGCTCCCCTTCAAAGGAGGAAGCCGTATACAGAAACATATATTCCGTCTCCCCATCCAGCACAAAGGTAATAATCCCCCGCAAACGATAAGAAAGAAGTGTCAGCCCCGTCTCCTCTTTTACCTCTCTTAGCAGGCATTCCTCCGGAGTCTCCCCCGCCTCAAACTTACCGCCTACACCAATCCATTTGCCATGGTTGATATCCTGTTCTTTTTTTATCCGGTGAAGCATCAGGTAAGCACCGTCTTTCTCAATATAGCATAAAGTCGTATTTAACATATTCGTTCCTTCCTTAATTATGATAAGTCTGCCAAAAGGTTCCCCTGAACCAGTTCTGACAGCATGCGCACAGGTTCATTCTCTCTTCTGCTCATTCTTACCTGTCATCTTAATCTATTTCCAGCTGAAAAGGAAGCTTTTCTTTTCAGATATGCAAAGTTTCTGAATTCTAACAGTAAGATACTAAACAGTAACTCTGAATTATGTATTGACAAATTGCTCAGCAAGACTATAATGGAATATATATATGAATGATTGTTCATTTGTTCATTCAAAAAAATTTAAAAGAAAGGAAACCTGGAAAATGAAAAAGACCTACAAGATCGATGTTGACTGCGCAAACTGTGCAAACAAGATGGAGGAAGCAGCGAAGAAAACAGCTGGCGTCAAGGACGCGACCGTAAATTTCATGGCACTCAAAATGATCGTAGAATTTGAAGAGGGCCAGGATCCAAAGACAGTCATGAAGGAGGTTCTGAAAAACTGCAAAAAGGTCGAAGACGACTGCGAAATTTTCCTGTAAACCATCCGGCTGCAGTTTTTTTCTGCGGTCATTATCGAAAAGTCAGCTGATACTGAACAGTTACCATCATACAAGGGAGACATGGTTATGAATAAAAAGCAGAAAAAAATGTTCATTCGCATCCTAGTCGCGGCAGCATTGATGATTCTTTTTTCTTATCTGCCGGTCGATGGATATCTTCGCTTCGGGCTCTTTATGATTCCCTATCTGGTCATCGGCTATGATATTCTGAAAAAGGCCTGGAAAGGCATTCGCAACCGACAGGTTTTTGACGAGAATTTTCTGATGGCGGTCGCGACGGTGGGCGCCATTCTTCTCGGTGACTACAGCGAAGGCGTAGCCGTGATGCTCTTCTATCAGATCGGGGAACTCTTTCAGAGCTATGCGGTCGGCAAAAGCCGCCGCAACATCAGCGACCTAATGGATATCCGCCCGGATTACGCGAATGTGGAGCGCGACGGTACTCTGGAAAAGGTCGATCCGGATGAAGTGGAAATCGGCACGACCATCGTCGTGCAGCCTGGTGAAAAAGTCCCGATCGACGGCATCATCCTGGAAGGAAAGACCTCTCTCAACACCAGTGCGCTGACCGGAGAGAGCTTGCCCCGCGACGCTGCCGCGGGCGACGAAATCATCAGCGGCTGCATCAACATGACCGGCATGATCCGGGTACGCACCACAAAGGAATTCGGCGAATCTACCGTATCTAAGATTCTGGAGCTGGTCGAGAATTCCAGTTCACGAAAATCCAGATCCGAGAATTTTATCTCGAAATTTGCGCGCTATTATACCCCGGCAGTCTGCTACGGCGCGATCGCCCTGGCAATTCTGCCGCCGCTGATTCGAATGCTGTTCCTGGGGCTGTCTCCGGAATGGGGCGACTGGATTTACCGCGCTCTGATGTTTCTGGTCATCAGCTGCCCCTGTGCTCTGGTTATCAGTATTCCTCTCAGCTTTTTTGCCGGAATCGGCGGCGCAAGCAACGCAGGCGTGCTGGTCAAGGGCTCCAATTATCTGGAAACCCTCTCGCAGACAAAATACGTGGTGTTTGACAAGACTGGTACCATGACCCAGGGCGTCTTCGAAGTAAGCGGCGTCCACCACAGTTCGCTGGCAAAGGAACAATTACTGGAATACGCGGCGCTTGCAGAAAGCGCCTCCTCGCACCCAATCAGCAAGAGCCTGCAGCGCGCTTATGGAAAGCCCATCGACCGCAGCCGCGTCTCGGATATTGAAGAGATCAGCGGCAACGGCGTGACAGCGAAGGTAGATGGGAAAATCGTTGCGGCCGGTAACGCAAAACTAATGAATCGGCTTGGCATTGCCTATAAGGACTGCCATCATGTCGGCACTGTCGTACATATCGCCATTGACGGAGCATATGCGGGACACATCCTGATTTCAGATATAGTAAAGCCGACCGCAAAGGAAGCGATACAGAGCCTCAAAAAAGCAGGTGTTGCCAAAACCATCATGCTCACCGGCGATTCGAAGCGTGTCGCAGAGCAGGTGGCGGCGGAGCTTGGATTTGATGAAGTGTACAGCGAGCTTCTCCCTGCCGACAAAGTAGCTAAGGTTGAGGAGCTTCTGGAAAAGAAAAAGGCGAACACTGAAAAGCTGGCATTTGTCGGTGATGGCATCAACGACGCTCCGGTGCTTTCCCGCGCCGATATCGGCATCGCAATGGGCGCCATGGGTTCCGATGCTGCCATCGAGGCCGCGGATATCGTACTGATGGACGATGACCCGCTCAAAGTGGCCAAAGCCATCCGCATTTCCCGCAAATGCATCCGCATCGTCTACCAGAATATTTACTTTGCGATCGGCATCAAAGTAATCTGCCTGATTCTTGGAGCACTCGGCATCGCCAATATGTGGATGGCCATTTTCGCAGACGTCGGCGTCATGATCCTCGCCGTGCTGAACGCGATTCGGGCACTGTTTGTGAAGAAGCTGTAAAGTTTGCTGCGGTCGGTTTGTGACCAGTAATTATAAAGCACATCTGGGAACGGAACGGCAAGCCATCTTCTACAAAAAAATAATCATTTAGGATAAATACACAGTGAAGGAAAGTGAAAACCTTATGTCTGAAACTATAAAAATATCTGCTAAACCTGCCGACTGCTGCGGCTGCGACGAGTATGAAGTCCATGAAAATCTGCTTCAAATCGTAAACGAAACTCTGCCGGACGAGACGACTCTCTACGATCTGGCAGAGCTGTTCAAGGTTTTCGGCGATTCCACGCGCATCCGCATCCTCTATGTGCTGTTCGAAGCGGAGGTCTGCGTCTGCGACCTCGCCTCAGCGCTGAACATGAATCAGTCCGCAATCTCCCATCAGCTGCGGATTCTGAAAACAAACCGTCTGGTGAAGAGCCGCAGGGAAGGAAAATCTGTTTTTTACTCCCTTGCGGATGACCATGTGAGAACCATCCTCGCGCAGGGGGAAGAGCATATCAAAGAAATTTGAAAGGAAACGTCCATGATAAGCCGTGACGATATGCTGGAATTAACCAGAAGAATGACGCTTGCGAGGTCTTCCATCGACCGCATCGCGGGTGCTTATTACGATGAGGAAGACTATGTAGACGGGACATTCAACACGCATTTTCTGAAGCTGGATGCCCCGGAACGGGGGCGGCATCTGAAAATTGCGAAGGATATCCTCTTTTCTGAAACAAATACATATCTGAAGGATTACCGGATCCCGGCAGCCGCGAAAAAACCAGGCAGCCTCTGGCAGCTTCTGGAAGGGATAAAGGAGAGCGGCCTGAAAAATGATGCGTTTCTGGATATCCTGTACGAGCTGATTGGGGAAGCCCATCATCCAGGCAGTTCGTACGCGTTTCTGGTCTTTCACGGGCGCTACGACGTTCCGCAGAAAGGAACAGACAAGGAATGGCTGGAGGGCTCTGAGGAGGTTTACGAATATCTGATCTGTGCGCTCTGTCCTCTATCCGGCGACTATGAAGCCGGCAGTCCGGAGTTTGGTTTCCTCTATCCGGCCTTCCGTGACCGAAGCTCCGATGAGCGATATGTCAATATTTTTGAGGCAAATCCACAGCAGCCGCATACCAGTCTTATGCAGCTTCTTACCGAGCATCGGTAGAACGACGTATGTTCGCGCGCCAGGCGCAGGTAACGTTAGTTGCCTTCCCTGTGCGCCTGTGTGCATATTATAAGCAATCTTTCATCCGATTCTAAAATCGCGCTCCCACGCGTTTTCGCGAAATGCAAAAACGCCGGAAGCGCGAATCTGTTATAATATTATTAATTCTTCTTCAATCCTCTTTTTACTGCCGGAGCAATGGATACAGACGGCTCGTAATACGGAATCAGCGTCGCCTGCAGAGCGTGATAAATGTCAGATTTCCCAGGCCAGACGGTGCCGATCACCTGATTGTTCTGGTCAAGCTGGTGGAACCAGGAACCATTCACATGATCCAGCACCGACTCATCCAGATAACGCATAAACTGCGCATAGTCCTGCGCGTACTTTGCCTTGCCGGTCGCACGGTAAAGCACCGCGGAGGTGTTGATCGCCTCAGCGAGCGTCCAGTGCATACGGTCATGTACGACTGGCTGACCGTTCCAGTCCGTCGTATAGACAATACCCGGCGCACCATCTGCATTCCAGGCATCCTCTACCGCCCGATTATACAATTGCTCAGCCGCATCAATATATTTTTTCGGCTGACGCCAGTCCTCCCCCTCTGTCCCCATCCGTTCTTCAAATGCCGGGACAGACAAAGCCCATTGCGTAATCAGCCGCGCCCATTCAATGCCATGACCGGGCGTCGTGCCATAGGGCTTAAACGGATCGTCCGGACGATCCTTATTGCACTCCAGGTCTGGCGTCCAGTCCTTTGTAAAATGCTCTGGAATACGCCAATTGTTCTCGCTCGCCCACGTAAGCACATGATCAATGATCCGCTCTGCTCTCACACGATACACGTCGCTTCCAATCACATCCGCAGCAGCCAGAAAAGCTTCAACCGTATGCATATTCGCGTTCAAACCGCGGTAATCATCGAGAACTGTCATCTGGGTATTCCAGGTATCGCAGGCCAGCCCCTCTTCCTCATTCCAGAAGTGAGAATCATAGAAAATCAGCGCTTCTTTTAAAAGCTCCTGCGCGCCTGGTCTACCTGCAAGTGTCGCAGAGGATGCCGCCAGAATCACAAACGCGTGCGCATAACACTGCTTGTCCGGTAAAATCTCCCCATCCGCCGTCAGCCCCGGATACCAGCCTCCGTATCTGGCGTCATGCAGTTCCCCGGTAAGACCTTTCAGTGCGGCGTCAACCAGTGCTTCGCTGCCCTCATGTCCCAGCAGCGCACCAATGCTGTAGACGTGCGCCATACGGCAGGTAATCCAGGTCTCGCGGCTGCGCTCCTTCCACGGCGTCCCATCGTCCCCCAGATAATAAGAGCTTCCTCCCGGTGAGGGGAACTGATGGCCGAACCGGAGAAGATCCTCACGGATTTCAGCCAGAAAAGCCCGGTTTTCCTCTGTGTCAATCTGGTATTTTGCGTTTTCTTCGCTCATGTTCATTCTTGCTCCTTCTCTATTACTTACTATAAGAAACGGCATACGTCGTTTTCTTTTTCACCCTGATCTTCTCACTCAATCAGCAAACGATATCCGGTTCACAAAACATACTTTCAGCGTAAAAATATCCGAATCATCTGATCGTACAGCTTCTGGTACGGCTGATAACGCATCGGCAGATCGATCCAGAGCTTTTTATCTACGATGCTTTTCTTATGGGAAAAGGTATCAAATCCTTCTCTTCCATGATACGATCCCATCCCGCTCTCGCCAAAGCCGCCAAATCCCATCTCGCTGGTTGCCAGATGAATAATCGTATCATTGATGCAGCCTCCGCCAAAGCCGCATTTTGCAGTCACCATGCGGGCGGCGCCTTTGCTGCGCGTAAACAGATACAGCGCCAGCGGATGCTCCATGGAATTAATCTTCCGGACAGCCGCGTCCAAAGATTCATACGTAAGCACTGGAAGTACGGGGCCAAAGATTTCCTCCTGCATCACCGCATCGTCAAAGGTGACCGCATCCAGCACAGTCGGCTCTATCCGCAGAGAATCCGCATCCATGTGTCCGCCGACAACCACCTTTGACGGATCAATCAGCGCCCGGATCCGATCAAAATGCTTCTGATTGATAATTTTTCCATTTCCATAATCCTTATTTTTCAACGGCGCTTCACCGAATTGTTTCCGAATCTGCACGCGGATCTCGGCAATCAGTTCGTCCTTAATCGTCGGGTCACAGTAGATATAATCCGGTGCGACACAGGTCTGGCCGCAATTCAGAAACTTGCCAAACACAATCCGCTTCGCGGCAAGCTTCAGATTGGCGGTGCGGTCTACGATGCAGGGACTTTTGCCTCCCAACTCCAGGGTCACCGGCGTCAGATAGACAGAAGCCTGCCGCATCACTTCCCGCCCTACCGACTTGCTTCCTGTGAAAAAGATATAATCAAAATGTTCCCGCAGAAGGTACTGATTCTCCTCACGTCCGCCAGATATCACTGCGACATAGCGCTCATCAAAGCATTCCCCGATCAGCTTCGCAATCAGAGCGCTCGTGTTCGGTGAATAGGCGCTCGGCTTTAGCACAACCGTATTCCCAGCCGCAAGCGCGTCTACCAGCGGTTCCATTGTAAGCAGGAACGGATAGTTCCAGGGACTCATGATCAACGCCACCCCATAAGGTGAAGGCTTCGTAAAGCTGTGTGAGGAAAACTGCGCCAGAGGCGTCCTCACCGTTTTTTCTCCCGAAAAGCCTCTCGCATGCTTTTGCATATAGCTGATCTCACTTAAAGTCAGCCCAATCTCACACATATAGCTCTCTGAGGCACTTTTTCCAAGATCCTTTTTCAGTGCTTCCTCTATCTGAGATTCATATTTTTTGATACAGGCTTTCAGCCGACTAATTGCCTTCAGCCGAACATCCACGTTCAGCGTCGCACCGGAAGAAAAAAACTTCCGCTGCTTCTCTACAATCTTCTGAATCTCTGTCTCGGTCATTTCTTCGCTTCCTTTCCATATATATGATTCGGGCGGTCAAATACCATTTTCTTCGAAATCTATGCTTTCACAGCTGCGAGATTCCATTTTCACTTCTGCAGCACTTTATAATAGAATCGTTCCAATTCTTTCGCATCCATCAGCACCGGTACCGGATACAGCGGATTCGCTTCCTTGTCCGCGTAATGGGCCATTTTCGGAATGTCTTCTTTCCAAATTTCCGGAATCGTATCGCCAATGCCAAAACGCTTCTTCATATCTTTAATCGCCTGGATAAACGCCTTTGCCGCCGCCTCCTCTGTTGCATTTTCATCCGCGACACCAGCCACCACAGCCAGCCGCGCCAGTTTTCCATACACACAGGAGCCATACTCTTCCAAAACGGTCGGCAGTAAAACCGCGTTCGCCAGCCCATGCGGAACATTGTACTGGCCGCCCAGCGAGTGCGCAACCGCATGGACATAACCGACATAGGATTTCGTAAACGCACAGCCCGCATAGTAAGAGGCATGCAGCATATTTCTTCTTGCTTTTACATTCTTTCCATTTGTGTAAGCTTCATCCAGATTTTCGAAAATCAGCTTCACCGCCTGTTCGGATTGTCTGCGGGTGCCACGGGTCGTCGTATTGCCGATATAAGCCTCAACAGCATGAGTCAGAGCGTCCATGCCGGTCGTTGCCGTGACAAAGGGCGGCAGGCTTAAGGTCACATTCGGATCAAGCACCGCGTAGCGGGGAATCAGGCAGAAATCATTGATCACATATTTATGTCTCGTCTTAGCGTCTACAATGGCACAGGCCAGCGTAGTCTCACTGCCGGTTCCTGCGGTCGTCGGTACCGCAATCAGAAGCGGAAGCCGTCCGTGCACGCGCAGAATACCCTTCATCTTTGCCAGAGACTGCTTCGGCTTCGCCACCCGTGCGCCCACTGCTTTGGCGCAGTCCATGCTCGAGCCGCCGCCAAATCCGATGATCGCCTCACAAAATTCGGCATGATAAAGAGCCAGTGCCTCTTCCACATTCGCCGTCGTTGGATTAGCATCCGTTTTATCATACATGGCATAGAAGATACCATTCTCTGTAAGCGTCCTCTCCAAGTCTCCCGTAAGCCCCAGCTTTGCAATACCTGGATCCGTGACGATCAGGACACGCGTACATTTTTTCTTTACTAACAATTCAGAGAGCTGATCTGCCTGACCAATGATTTTTGGATTCCGATAGGGCAAAAACGGCAGAGCAATTTTAAAGACAGTCTGAAAAGCACGGCAATACAATTTTTTCAGCCGATTCATAGGGCAGGACTCCTCTCCTTCATCAAACGATTTTATTATCGTACCAGTAAAATCTATGATTGTCAATAAAGGAATTCACAGCTATTCACCACAGAGACTATCTGAAAATAAGGAAGAAAAAACAAGATCAAATTGACAAATTCTGTAATCTGTCGTAATAATAACAGGTAGGTACAATGTGTCAGGAAACTTTTTACATATTACAGTATAATACTTATATAAAAATGCGTGTCAGGAAAGGCATACGGTGTAAAAATGATAAGAGAAAAACAGGAAACTGAAATTCGAAACGCACTCATCCACCACGAATTCGTCGTTTATTATCAGCCGCAATACAAAGCCATCCGCGGGGAGCTGGCCAGTGCCGAAGCACTCGCGCGCTGGAAAAAACCCGATGGAACAATCTGTATGCCGGGAGACTTTGTTCCCTATATGGAAGAGAGCAGCCTGATCTGTGAACTGGACTGGTATATGCTGCGCGAGGTCTGCGTTTTTCTTAAAAAGCGAATTGATACAAAGGAGTATACCGTACCGATTGCCGTCAACTTTTCCAGGCGCCATCTGGCGGAATCTGATTTTATAGAAAAGCTATGTGCTACAGCAGATGAGTTCTCCATTCCGCACAGCCTGATTCACGTAGAAATCACTGAATCTGCCCTCGTAAACGACCCGGAGCCTATTACTGCTCTGGTTGCTGCCATTCGTAAATGCGGTTTTCATGTCGCCATCGATGATTTTGGCAGCGGACTCTCCTCGTTAAGTATGGTAAAAAATGTAGACGCGGACATTCTGAAAATCGACCGTTCTCTACTCTTCGGGGAGTGCAGCAACGACAAAGACCGCATCGTCCTGGAAAGCATTTATGAGTTTGCGAACCGTCTCCATCTGACAACCGTCGCAGAAGGTGTAGAGACGAGCGGACAGCTTGGTTTCCTTCGCACCTGCGGCTGTGACCTGATTCAGGGCTACCTGTTCGCAAAACCCATGCCAGAGGAGCAGTTTGCACAGATCTGTCACAAAGAAGCCACTGCTGAGAAAAGCCGTGATGACTTCGACATTCTTATGGAGCAGCCGGCCTCCAGCACGATGCAGCTGCTCACAGAAGTCATTTTCAAACGATATCCACTGGTCATCTTTGCAAACCTGACGCGCAACAGCTATTACATGATGACCTACGATAATTTTACTACTACCTCCTGCCCCGCCTCCGGCATATTTGATGAACTGATTTGCCACGGAGCAGCCAGCATGCACCCGGAGGATCAGCAATTGTTTGCCGACACTTTTGCCCGCACTGCCCTCCTGGAAGCGCATCAAGCCGGAAAAGAGCTGGTACGCGTCGTCACCAGACAATTAGGCGACGATGGCGTATACCGTCGGGTAGAGACTGTGGATTATTTCGTAAAGAGTCCGGCTTCTGATGATGTGCTGGTGATTACACTGTGTCAGAATTTGTAGACACATGACGCGTTAGCGGCAAGCCGCAGCAATCGTGAGCCTGCAGCCTGCTGTTTTGAATCGTCACATAGAAGAAAGGAAATCTTCACATACCATGACACTCCAGCAAATTCTCTACGTTGTCACAATAGCAGAGATGAAATCCATGAACAAGGCCGCAGCCGCCCTCTATGTCTCACAGCCGGCGCTCTCCGCGGCCATCCGTGATCTGGAAGAAGAACTCCACACGGAATTGTTTATCCGCTCAAACCGCGGCATCCTGATCACACCGGAGGGCGCGGAATTTTTGCGGTACGCGCGCCAGATGACAGAAATCCAGAGAATGATTGAAGAACGCTACACTGGCAAAGCTGCAAAGAAAAAGTTCAGCGTGTCGACCCAGCATTATTCCTTCGCGGTAGAAGCGTTTATTGAACTGGCGAAAAAATTCGGCATGGATGAATACGAATTTGCGGTACACGAGACAAAAACCGCCGAAGTCATTGCGAATGTGCGGAATTATCGCAGTGAAATCGGCGTACTCTACCTGAACGAATTTAATGAAAAAGCATTACGAAAAATATTTCTTGAAAATGAGGTAGAATACACCTTCCTGTTCCAGTGCGGCATTTCCGTCTACCTGAGTAAAAACCACCCGCTGGCAAACCAGCAGCGGATCGCCTTTGAGGAATTAAAACCCTACCCCTGTCTTTCTTTTGAACAGGGAGAAAACCATTCTTTTTATTATGCCGAAGAAGTTCTGAGCACCTGTGAGTATAACCGGATCATCAAGGCGGACGACCGCGCCACCATGCTGAATCTCATGGTCGGTCTAAACGGCTACACGCTCTGCTCCGGCATCATCTGCGAAAAATTAAACGGCGACCAGTATACCGCCATCCCCCTGGACACCGAAAGCCGGATGGACATCGGCTATATCAAAAGAAAAGGAATGCCGCTTAGTCCCCTCGGTGAACAATACCTGGAGCTGCTGAAAAAATATGATGCGGCATCCCTTCCCTGATTCAAAGCTTTACACGGCTTCCATGGCGGCGTTCGCCAGGTGGCAGTATGTATAGCCATCCGTGTCTACATAGGTTTCAAACGTACCCTGCACAAGAATTTCCGTGTTATCCGCCGGATACTCATCCGGGTATGAATGACTGCCGTCACCCCATACAAATTCCAGTCCCTGCGCACAGCAGGCGGTAGCGTCCGAGATCAGACAATAATAATAATACTGATCCGTTGCCTCATAATAGCTGGCATAATAGGTTCCGGACATACGGAATGTCTTTCCGACATAATCATCCGGATTATAGACCATCTGGTAAACGATCGCGTAAACCATATCGCTGCTCATCTCAGTCAGGTCATAGTCCACATCGCCTGTAACCTTCGTATCGGAAGTTTTTGTGGCTGCCGCAACAGCTTCATCCGAAGAATCCGACGCCATATCTGCAGAATCCTCCGCGTCTTCATTGGCGATCTGCGCACTGACCACCTCATCAACGGTCGCGCTGGCGCTGGTCGTATTCGAGCGGTTCGCACTGCTGTCACTGCCGCAGCCGGTTATCAAAAGACTGGCCGCCAAAAACAGAGCCGATACTTTTTGAAGTCTATTCATAGATTCTTACCTCCTTCTAAATCTTTCATCATTACGTTTTTTGATTCCATTATAAGTTTCCCAATCTGCCGGACTATATAGTCCCGGCAGACTGAGGATTTTT
>JAJPWX010000033.1 GCA_021205755.1 Lachnospiraceae bacterium
AAAAGTTTGCAAAATTTCTCAAATTTCCTCTTGACATATCACCGCTGGACTTTCATATCGTCCTTACAAGGCAGACTCAATCGAGTAGGAGGCGGCTCGCCGAATCCTATCATTCCCTCTCACGCAAGATATCTCTGCACCAGCTCCCGTGTCTTCTCATCGGAAATTTCACTGCAGATCGCGTCAATCCGTGCCCGCGCCATCATCTCATAGATTTCCTGTTCCTCAATCCCGCGGGAAGCGAGATAAAACAGCAGCGCATCGTCTAGCCGTCCGATCGTTGCCCCGTGATTTCCCTCTACATCCTCTTCCTCGCAGAGAATCAGAGGAATCGTGCGGTTGACGACCCCCTCTGAAAACAGAAGGACATCCTCTTTCTCATCGCCTTTTGCGCCGACGGAACCATTTCGGAAGTCAATCGTGCCGCGGAACAATTTTCTGGATTCACCGCGCAATACGCCGGAAACATCCATACGGCTGGTCGTCTTTGCACCCGTGTGGTAAGCCAGGTAATTCATATCCAATGACTCTTTTTTATTCAGCAGATACCCGATTTTACTCTCCAAGGTACTTGCCTTTGCTCCCAGATCCGTGCGCATCCCCATATAGGTTTCGCCGCCTCCCAGCACAATCTGGATCGTCTCGATCTGTGCGCCGTCACTACAGGATGTGCCTGCATCATTCAGGAATGTCATATACTCTGGCAGCTTCTGAATCTGCACCAGATGCACCTTTGCACCGCGCTCTGCCTGAATCCTGGTCTGCACCGCCGCGAATCCGCTGTATGGGCCTGTCAAAATCGTCTCTCTGGCGCTTTCAGCCGCATCTTCTCCGCGAAAGTCCATAATGACCGTGATCTCGCTGTCTTCACAGGCGTGGATGGCAATCCGGTTCTGCACCGGTTTTTGTGCCTCATAACAAAAGTGCAGACGCACCGGCGCGCTTTCTTTCACCCCGGAAGCAATCTCCCAACTGTGAAACCCACCCTTGCTCTGTTCCAGAAGCGCATCCAGATCCGCTCCGGCGCCGCCCGTAATATTTGTGGGGAATTCTTTTTCTTCCTTATTATAATAACTATATGAAATCGTATCCGGCGTCTCCGTCTCGACCTGTCCCTCTGCCGGAACCGGTACATCGCGTAAGTTTCCCTCATTCACGCGCAGCCAGTTCCAGGTCGGAGCAGGCAGCTGGTTTACTGTCATATCCATAGATTTTACTCCTCTCTGTAGGCTGATCCTTTACCCAATGCTTCCTTTCATTTCAAGCCGGATCAGATTATTCATCTCGACCGCATACTCGACCGGAAGCTCCTTGGATACATTGTCAGCGAAGCCGCTTACAATCATCGCGCGCGCCTCGTCCTCCGGAAGTCCACGCGACATCAGATAGAAAACAGCCTCGTCGCTGATTCGCCCGATCTTCGCCTCATGTCCAATGTCCGCGTCATTGGTGCGGATATCCATCGCCGGGATCGTATCCGATCTGGAAATGCGATCCAGCATCAGCGACTGGCAGGAAACCGATGACTTACTGTGCTTTGCTTTCGGATTCACGACCACGGAGCTGCGGAAAGTGCTGATTCCGCCGCCCTTTGAGATCGAGCGAGTGTTCATATATGACGAAGTATTCGGTGCATTGTGTACCATCTTTGCTCCGGTATCCAGATTCTGACCCTGACCGGCAAAGGTGACGCCTGTAAATTCCGCCCTTGCTCCATCCCCATTGAGAATACTCATTGGATACAGGTAAGATACATGGGAGCCAAAGGAGCCGGACACCCACTCAATCTTACCGCCCGCCTCGACGCGCGCGCGTTTCGTGTTGAGGTTATACATATTTTTTGACCAATTTTCAATGGTTGAATAGCGCAGACGCGCATTTTTTCCGACAAAAAGCTCCACACATCCCGCGTGCAGGTTCGCAACATTGTACTTCGGGGCTGAACAGCCCTCAATAAAGTGCAGATCCGCGCCCTCATCTACAATAATCAATGTGTGTTCAAACTGCCCTGCTCCCGGCGCGTTCAGCCGAAAATAGGACTGCAGGGGGATATCGACCTTTACACCAGGCGGCACATAGACAAAGGAGCCGCCGGACCAGACTGCCCCATGCAGAGCTGCAAATTTGTGATCACGCGGCGGAACCAGCTTCATAAAATGGCTCTTTACCATATCCGCGTATTCTCCATTCAGAGCACTCTCCATATCGGTGTAAACCACGCCCTGCTCCGCAACCTCTTTCTTTACATTATGGTAAACAAGCTCTGAGTCGTACTGCGCGCCGACGCCGGCCAGCGACTCACGCTCTGCCTGAGGGATGCCCAGCAGGTCAAAGGTCTTTTTGATCTCCTCCGGCACATCGTCCCAGTTCCCTTTCATATCCGTATTCGTCCGCACATAAGTCGCGATCTTGTCCATATTCAGGCCCTCGATCGATGGCCCCCAGTCCGGTACCGGAATCTCATTGTATATTTCCAGAGACTTCTGCCGGAATTCCCGCATCCAGTCCGGGTCATGCTTTTCATCGGAAATCTGCGCTACGATCTCCGGCGTCAGCCCGGCCTTCAGTCGATAGACATCTTTCTCTTCATTTTTTATATCATATATACTGCGGTTGACGTCCTCAACCCAGGTTTTTTCTTTCATGATCTGTCATTACCTCCGGTTTCCGTTACAGGTACTGCTCGAAACCTTTCTCATTGATCTCATCCACAAGCGACGCGTCGCCTTCCGCCACAATCTTTCCATCCACCAGCACATGGGTCACATCCACATGAAGCGCTTCCAGAATACGAGTGCTGTGTGTGATGATCAGCAGTGAACCATCCTTGTCCTTCTGGTATTCCTCCACGCCGCGGGAAACGGTACGCACTGCATCCACATCCAGTCCGGAATCGGTCTCGTCCAAAATTGCAAGCGAAGGTTTCATCATCAGAAGCTGCAGAATCTCTGCTTTCTTTTTTTCACCACCGGAAAATCCAACATTCAAATCACGCTTTGCATAGGACTTATCCATCTGCAAAACTTCCATTTTCGCCTCCAGTTCTTTTCGAAAATCCCACAGGCGGATACGTTCCCCGGTACGCTGCTCCAGCGCACTGCGGATAAAATTGCTCAGTGTAATTCCCGGTACCTCCAGCGGATTCTGGAACGACAGAAAGAGACCCGCTTTTGCACGGTCGGCTACTGACGTCTCGGCCAGGTCCTTTCCATCAAAAAGAATCTCGCCTCCGGTCACATCATAAGAAGGATTCCCCATCAGCGCATAGCCAAGTGTCGACTTTCCCGCACCGTTCGGTCCCATCAGCACATGAGTTTCACCTCTGCCAATCTCCAGGTCAATCCCATGCAGAATTTCTTTTTCCTCTACCCTGACAGATAAATTCTTTACCTGTAATAATTTTTCACTCATATCAATCCTCCGTAATCATCATGCGGCACTCTCCGCTGCACCACTACGAAACCCGACTATTTTGCTCGGATATCGAAGTGTATTATATACCCGGTATACATTTCTTGCAAGAAAAAAATCCTATAAAATTGGTCGGATTTCATAAAACAAGAGGCAAAAGACCAGAAGAATCCTTATATAAAACAGGCGTAAAAAAACGACCGGCAAGGGATTCTTCCCTGACGATCGTTTTGCGGTTCTATTTTCGTTTTTTATAATCAAGCCGTATTTTGTCCGTAATCAAGGCGATAAATTCAGAATTTGTCGGCTTTCCTTTGCCATTACTGACTGTATATCCAAATAATTCTTCAATCGTATCCATTTTTCCTCTGCTCCAGGCGACCTCAATCGCGTGGCGAATCGCCCTCTCAACGCGACTGGACGTAGTCTGGTGCTTTTTCGCAATCGTCGGATAAAGAATTTTCGTGATGGAATTAAGCATTTCTTCGTCCGTTACCGACATAATAATCGCGTCACGCAAATACTGATAGCCCTTGATATGCGCCGGAACCCCGACTTCATGAATAATATTTGTCACGTCTGTCTCCAGATTCTGTTCCAGATAATCTGCAAGACTCTCTCCCTGTCTTTCTTCCTTTCTGTCTCTTGGCAGGATCCGCTCGCCGCGCGCACGTACTCGTTTAATATGATTCAGCACATTTGTCTGATCAAAAGGCTTCAGTATATAATATTCTGCCCCCAAATTGAATGCTTCCACGGTTGTTCTCTGCTGATTAACGGCAGAAATTATGATAAATGCAGGCTTTTTCAAATCCGGTTCCCGGTTCACCCGATCCAGTACGCCCAGCCCGTCAAGCTTTGGCATAATAATATCAAGAAGAACCACATCCGGCTCCTTTTCCTTTATAATCTCGATCAATTCCTCTCCATTCCCCGCTTTGTCAACCACCTGCAGCTCCTCATCGCTGCTGACAATGTGGTCCAGCATCTGCACCATTCTGTCATTATCATCCGCAATAGCGACATTCAACTTGCTCATAATATATACTCCTCTCCTTATTATCAGGAAACGGCACTTTGCCATTTCCCTTTGCGCCGCTGTTTGAACCGGCCTGCCTCTATTATATTTTTTTCGTCCGAATTCGCAAGAAAATCTCATCGGGCGGTTCCGACAGAAACAGCCGCAATTCTCCCCTGTTATCGTGCGATTGACATGTTATAGAAACGAAAAGATTGCCAAAATGTGACAGATTGGGGAAATATATAGCATATTTTGGAGAAATTTTTTTCCCTTGTATCTTTGTCTCTCTTTGTGGTATACTGTCCCGGTAGTTGTGTTGTATCCCGACAGGAAGAGAGATCCGCCAGTGCCTGTTCGAACGGCCTATCGTCCCAAAGCATTCTACCGCCATGGAGAGTAGCTTTCCGACTGCCATATCAGGCGTATTCGCAGTTCTCTCACACAGGGAATAATAACAAGGAGGACAAATCAAATGAACACAAACACAAAATTCAACACCTCGCAGCTCGTCATTCTTGGTCTCATGACCGCCATTTTGCTTCTTATGGCCTACACTCCGCTCGGATATCTGAACATCGGCCCGCTCGCCATTACCTTCAACGTCATTCCCGTAGCAATCGCCGCGATCACACTTGGTCCGGTCGGGGGCGCTGTAACCGGTTCTGTTTTTGGGCTGACCAGTTTTCTTCAGTGTATCGGAATCGGCGGCACCAGTGCTATGGGAGCCATCCTGTTTAGCATCAATCCGTTTCTGGCTTTCATCCAGCGTTTCGTGCCCAGGTTTCTGGACGGACTGCTTCTCGGATATATTTTCCGCGGTGTCAGGAAAACAGGAAATACATCTGCGGCCTGCTTTGTGACCGGTTTTTGCTCTGCTTTTCTAAACACCCTGTTCTTTATGAGCGCTCTCGTACTGCTGTTTGGAAATACGGAATATATGCAGGGCCTGATAGGCGGCAAAAATATTATTTTGTTTATCTGCGGTTTTGTCGGTATCAATGCCGTATGTGAAATGGTCTCTTCCACTATTATCACAGGCGCGGTTGGCATTGCGCTGTACAAAGCTCATTTTGTACCGGCACCAGCGCCGCGGCACGCACGCGCGTAAATACAATCAGGAGGTTCCATCATGATTCTGGCAATTGATATCGGAAATACAAACACTGTCATCGGCTGCTGCCGCGATCAAAACATTCTATTTGTAGAGAGACTGTCCACGGCTCCCTCACGTACTGTGCTGGAGTACGCGATCAGTATCAAAAATGTGCTGGAGCTCTACAAAATTGACCGGGATGAGATCTCCGGCGCAATTCTTTCTTCCGTTGTACCGCCGCTGACAAACCTGTTCTGCGATGCAGTGGAGAAGATCATTGGTATCCGGCCGATGGTAGTAGGCCCCGGAGTAAAGACTGGCCTGAATATCCTGATGGATAACCCCGCGCAGGTCGGCAGTGATCTGATTGTCAATGCAGTCGCCGCAATCGCAGAGCATCCGGCTCCCCTGATTATCATCGATATGGGAACAGCGACCACGCTCTCTGTGATCGATTCGAATAAAAATTATATTGGCGGTATGATTCTTCCGGGCATCCGGGTTTCCCTTGATTCCCTCGTCAGCCGGACATCCCAGCTGGTACGCATCAGCCTGGAGGCGCCAAAACGCCTGATCGGGAAGAATACCGCCGAATGTATGAAAAGCGGCATTATTCACGGAAACGCTGCCTGCATTGATGGAATGATTGACCGAATCGAACAGGAAATCGGAGAAAAAACAACCGTAATCGCTACAGGAGGACTGGCAGCAAGGATCACACCGCACTGCACGCATGAGATCCTGCTCGATGATGCTTTGCTTCTGAAAGGCCTGATGTACATTTACTACAAGAACGCATAATCCTGTGTGGCTGCAAAACAGCGAACTGACTTCGCATCACTTCAGCCAGACAAAAAAGCGCTGCAGGCAAACAGCCCAAACAGGAAAACTTGAAAAAATGCTTGACAGAAGTCCCTGTTTGGAATAAGATAATTTAGTGTGTTTACGACAAACGACCGTGTCCGTTTATAAACAAACCATGATAAATACGTATAGTAGGGAGGTGTCTGAATTGGCTAATATTAAGTCTGCAAAGAAGAGAATTCTTGTTTCTCAGAAGAAACATGACAAAAATAAATCCATCAAGTCTTCTGTAAAGACCGCAATGAAGAAAGTCGAGGCAGCTGTTGCGGCAAATGACAAGGCAGCGGCGGAAGCAGCTTTGCTGGCTGCGACTTCTACCATTGATAAAGCAGCTACAAAAGGCGTTTATCACAAGAATAACGCAGCGAGAAAGGTTTCCCGTCTGACCAAGGCAGTCAATACAATGGCTTAATGCTAATAATAAAAGAAAAACCGCAGTCACACCGTCACGTGACTGCGGTTTTTTCATCTAAAGATTCCATACAAAGCGCTTCGATCAGTTCCCATACTTCCTCTCGTCCCTGTCTGCTCTGCGAGGAAAATGGTATCATCCTGGTACCCGAATGCAGACACAGGCTTTCCCGCACAAGCTTCATCTGCTTCTGAATCTGACTGCGCTTGATTTTGTCCAGTTTTGTCAACAGTATCACCGGCTCGTATCCATTCGCGCAGATCCATTCATACATAGTCTTATCATTCTGTCCCGGTTCGTGTCGAATGTCGATCAGCAGAAATACTGCCTTAAGCTGGGAAGAAGTGTGCAGATAACGCTCAATCATCTTCCCCCATTTTTCTTTTTCCGACTGTGGAACTTTTGCGTAGCCATAGCCTGGCAAATCCACGAGATAAATAGCATTATTGACATTGTAGTAATTGATCGTCTGTGTTTTGCCTGGCTGTGAACTTGTCCTCGCCAGTGACTTCCGGTTCATCAGCGTATTGATCAGCGAAGATTTGCCGACATTCGATTTCCCCGCGAACGCTACCTCTGGTCTGCCGTTTTCGGGCAGCCGGCTCGTAATTCCACATACCGTTTCCAGGCTTGCCTGTTTAATAATCATCTCTATTTTCCTTATATTGTACCGCCTCTGGCCGCACATCTCCTGCTGCTGTTCAAAACGAGAAGAGGTTTCTCCTTCTGCACCTTTCAAGCCAGCGCCGTTTTCAGTACTTCCGGCATCGCGCTCACAAAATGAATTTTCAGCCCTTCTTTGATCTCATCCTGTATCTCCGCGACATCTGCTTTGTTTTCCGCTGGTACCAGTACCGTCGTGATTCCTGCCTGCTTTGCAGCAAGCAGCTTTTCTTTCAGACCGCCGATCGCCAGAACCCTGCCGCGCAGGGTAATCTCACCAGTCATCGCCACGTCCGCCCGCACCGGAATTCCAGTAATTGCTGATAAAATTGCCGTCGCCATTGTAATACCCGCGGAAGGTCCGTCCTTCGGAACCGCGCCTTCCGGAATGTGGATATGGATATCATTCTTTGTAAAGAATTCCGGTTCAATTTTATACTGCGTGCCAAGGGAACGCACATAGCTAATCGCTGTCCGCGCAGACTCTTTCATCACATCACCCATCTGACCGGTCAGTAGGAACTCCCCTTTTCCAGGCATGGTATTGACTTCAATCTGTAAGGTGTCGCCGCCGACGCTTGTCCAGGCCAGTCCGCGCACAATGCCGACATCATTTTTAGCATTCCGCATCAGGATATTGCTGTGTTTTCTCCCCAGATAGTGTTCCAGATTCTTGCCTGTCACCTTTACCGTGACGGCTCCATCTTCCAGAATCTCTCTGGCCGCCTTTCGGCAGATTTCATCCAGTCTGCGCTCCAGCTGACGCACCCCGGCTTCTCTGGTATAGCCTTCAATCACTGCCTCCAGTGCGGATTTGGAAATCGTCAGCTGACCTTTTTTGAGACCATTTCGCTCCAGCTGCTTCTTCATCAGATGCTCCCGCGCGATATGGTATTTTTCATTCGCGGTATAGCTCGAAACCTCAATCAGCTCCATGCGGTCGAGCAATGGTCTCGGAATTGTATGCACATCATTCGCGGTCGCGATAAACAACACATCCGATAAATCAATCGGCAGCTCTACATAGTTGTCTCGGAAGCGGCAATTCTGCTCCGAATCCAGCACTTCCAAAAGTGCGGAAGAAGTATCCCCTTTGTAGTCACTGCTTACCTTATCAATCTCATCCAGCAGCATCAGTGGATTTCTGACCCCAGCCTGCCGCAGGCCATCGGCGATCCGCCCAGGCATAGCGCCGACATAGGTCCGGCGATGTCCGCGGATCTCTGCCTCATCGCGCACACCGCCCAGGCTGATCCGAACGAACTTTTTCTCCAGCGCGCGCGCGATCGACTGCGCAATGGAGGTCTTGCCTGTACCAGGCGGTCCCACCAGACAGATGATCGGGCTGTCTCCCTTTTCTGTCAGAGTGCGTACCGCCAGAAATTCCAGCACACGTTCCTTGACCTTTTCCAGTCCGTAGTGATCCTGTTCCAGAATCTTTCTGGCATTTTTCAGGTCATGGTTGTCCGTCGATGCCTTTCCCCACGGAAGCTCCAGCAGAGTCTCAATATATCCGCGCAGGACAGAGTTCTCGGCGGAATTCATACCAAGGCCTTTCAGTCGCTCTGCCTCTTTGTAGATTTTCTCCTTCACCTCGTCTGGGGCATTCAGGCGCTCCGCCTCTTCCTCATAATGCCGCACATCGGAAAGCAGCGTATCCTCTCCCAGTTCTTCCTGAATCACACGAATCTGCTCTCGGAGTACATATTCACGCTGGTTCTTATCTACGCGCTCTCTCACCTTGATCTGAATCTCATTCTGTACCTGCAAAATATCAATTTCACGAACAAGAAGTGAGCTGAGAAGGTTGTAGCGTTCCACCATATCCTTTGTCTCAAGAAGTCCCTGCCTTGCTTCATAGCGCACCGGCAAATGAACACAGGCCGCCATCGTCAGCTTTGCAAACTCATGAATCTCCAGAAGTGAATGCAGCATATCCTTCCCAAATTTCGGATTCAGCTGACCATAGCGAGTCAAAAGATCCTCCAGTCCCCGCGTCATAGCCTCTTCCGTCAGTTCGTCCAGTTCAACCTCCTCGTCCTCCAGAATCTCAACCTGAGCTTCCAGGTAGGCTTCCTGATCCACACTGTCCAGTATGCGCGCCCGTTCAAAGCCTTCCGCTCTCACACGTATAATGTTTTTGGGAAGCTTCGCTACATTGAGGATCTTCGCCGCTACGCCAATTTCAAATAAATCCGCAAGACCCGGATCACTTGCATCCGGGTCTTTTTGTGTCACAAGAAATATCGCCTGGTCTGCCGCCATGGCCTCCTCTACCGCCCGGATTGATTTCTCCCGGCTGACGTCAAAGCTCAATACCATGGTCGGAAAAACTGTCATGCTGCGAAGTGGTATCACAGGCATAGTTCGAATCATTTCTTCCATTCCGTTTCTCTCTTCTTCATTGCCCTGTAACTGTTCAGAGCAGTTCCTTTCTCTCACTCACGCTGTCTCTTCAAAAAGGCGAAACCGACGCTTTCTCCTGGGCGTATAGTCATTGCTGCGCCAAGTCAATTCCGGCTCGCCGGTACCCTCTACGGTCTCCTTTGTCACCAGACAGGTCGCAATTGTACTGTCCGATGGAATCCGGAACATCAGATCCATCATGGTATCCTCCAATATGGCGCGCAGGCCTCTCGCCCCCATCCGACGTTTGATGGTGCGGTCTGCGATCGCCTCAATCGCCTCCGGTGTAAAAGAAAGCTCTACATCATCCAGTCCAAAAAGTCCCTGATACTGTTTGATCAGTGCATTTTTAGGCTCTGTCAGAATACGGATCAGCGTATCGCGATCCAGGTCATCCAGAGATACAACAATCGGTACACGCCCCATAAACTCTGGAATCATACCGAATTTAATGAAATCCTCCGGTAACGCCTCTTTTAAAACTTCCCCGACATTACGGTCTTCTCTTTTCTGTGTCAATTCAGAGCCAAAACCGATGCCCTTGCGGTCCATACGGGTCTCAATGATACGGTCAAGCCCTTCGAACGCCCCTCCGCAGATAAAAAGGATATTCGTCGTATCGATCTGAATCAGCTCCTGATGCGGATGCTTCCGCCCTCCCTGCGGGGGAACCGAAGCGACTGTCCCTTCAAGGATCTTCAAAAGCGCCTGCTGCACACCTTCGCCGGAAACATCCCGTGTAATGGATGCATTCTCCGATTTGCGGGTAATCTTATCTATCTCATCAATATAAATAATCCCGTATTCTGCTTTTTTGATATCGTAATCCGCAGCCTGAATAATCTTCAGCAGAATATTTTCTACATCTTCACCGACATAACCTGCCTCTGTCAGGGCAGTCGCATCCGCAATTGCAAACGGGACATTCAAAAGCCGCGCCAGCGTCTGCGCCAGCATCGTCTTCCCACATCCGGTCGGCCCGAGCATCAGAATATTGCTCTTCTGAATCTCTACATCCAGATACTTTCCGCTGGTAATTCTCTTGTAATGGTTATAAACGGCTACAGACAGAGCCTTTTTTGCTGCGTCCTGGCCGATCACATACTCATCCAGAAATTCCTTAATTTCGGCAGGCTTCAGCAGGTTAATCGCATCGGGATCCTCCCCGAGGTATTCTTCAGTCAGTTCCTCTTCCACAATCTCCGCGCAGATATCAATGCATTCGTCGCAAATATACACACCATTCGGCCCCGCAATCAGCTTGCGCACCTGGTCCTCTGTCTTATTGCAAAAGGAGCATCTGACTTTCTCCATGATTTTACCTGGCATATCTTCACCTCTTTGTGCGGTCTTCGCCGCGAACGCGAAAACCTGGCCCATATAGTTACAAGGACTGTTACATGAATGCTCCGCAACAGTCCTGTTTTTTCATTATCTCGATGTAACCACTTCGTCAATCAGCCCGTAGGCTTTCGCCTCCTCGGCAGACATAAAATTGTCCCGTTCTGTATCAACGGCAATCACTTCCAGAGGTTTCCCAGTGTTAGCGGCAAGCATCTCATTCAGCTTCTTCTTGGTCTTTAAAATATGATCCGCTGCAATCTTAATGTCAGTCGCCTGTCCCTGTGCACCGCCGGACGGCTGATGAATCATAATCTCTGAATTCGGCAATGCATAGCGCTTGCCCTTTGCTCCGCCAGCCAGCAGGAATGCTCCCATACTCGCAGCCATACCCATGCAGATCGTCGAAACATCACATTTCACGTAGTGCATCGTATCGTAAATCGCCAGTCCGGCCGACACAGAACCTCCGGGGCTGTTAATATACAGGTGGATATCCTTATTCGGGTCTTCCGATTCCAAAAACAGAAGCTGTGCGACAACCAGATTCGCACTCACATCCGTTACCTCTTCTCCCAGAAAAATAATTCGATCCTTCAGTAATCTCGAATAGATGTCATAGGAACGCTCTCCTCTGCCCGTCTGTTCAATGACATACGGCACAAAACTCATGGTTATCTTCCCCCTTAATGACTGTCTCGGTTCCATACCGTCCCCCGGTACCTGGAATCGTTTCTCTAAGCTTAATCATAACTGCCCCGTACCTTCACAGTTATGATTATTCTTCCTCATCCGTAGCATCAAGCGTTACTTCCTCAAACTCATCAGCTACTTCTTCGGAGCCTTCCACCGCGATCTCTTCCAGCTCATCGCCCTCTGTCTCTACAGCGTCTACCTCTACCGCTGCGTCTGTAACAAGGTCTACCGCTGCCTGAACCCGCAGATCCTCTCTCATCTGCTCAAGCTCACTCTCACCGAGCAGTTCTTTCAGCTTATCAAACTCCATCCGGTAAGAGGTCGCCATCTTCTGAATCTCCTCATCAAGGCGCTCCTCGCTGACTTCAATATTCTCCACGTCTGCAATCGCCTCAAGCACAAGAGAGTTCTGAATACGGCGAAGTGCTTCTGAACGATACTGCTCGCCCAGACTTTCTCTTGTCATGCCGGTATATTCCAGATACTGGTTCAGGCTCAGCCCCTGTCTCTGAATCTGTGCGCCAAATTCATCTACCATACGGCTGATCTGCTCGTCAACCATCGGAGTCGGAATATCCATCTGGGCATTCGCCGCTGCTTTCTCTACTGCCTTATTCTGCTTCTCGCGCTTCATCGCATCGCGCTTCTGCTGCAAAAGCTTCTCCTGTACATCGCTGCGATATTCATCCAGCGTATCAAACTCAGATACATCCTGCGCGAACTCATCGTCCAGTTCTGGGAGCTCCTTCACACTAATGGAGTGAACCGTGCATTTAAACACAGCTGCCTTCCCCTGCAGCTCTTTTGCCTGATAATTCGCCGGGAAAGTAACATTCACTTCCGTCTCTTCGCCAATATTCTTTCCGATCAGCTGCTCCTCAAACCCCGGAATAAATGCGCCGGAACCGATGGTCAGCGGATAATCCGTACCCTTGCCGCCCTCGAACGCTTCTCCATCTACGAATCCTTCAAAATCCAGCTTGATCGAATCGCCATTCTGTACCGGACGATCATCCACATCGATCTCACGTGCATTCTGCTCGCGCTCTTTCTCAATCGCCGCGTTTACTTCTTCCTCAGTCACCTCCGGCTGCTTGATCTCAACCTCAAGTCCCTTGTACTCGCCAAGCGTCACTTCCGGCTTCAGCGCAACCTCTGCGGTAAAGATAAACGGCTTGCCTTCTTCGATCTGTACGATATCAATCTCCGGGCGGGATACGATCATCTCTCCGCACTCTTCAACAGCTGCCGGATAAGCGCTGTTGATCGCACTGTTCGCAGCATCTTCATAGAAAATGCCATCGCCATACAGCTTCTGGATCATCTTGCGCGGCGCCTTGCCCTTGCGGAAGCCCGGAACACTGATTTTATTCTTCTGAGCCTGATAGGCCTTATCCAAAGCAGTCGTAAACGCTCCTGCTGAAACCTCAATTGTAAGCTTCGCCATATTACCTTCGAGTTTCTCTACCTGTACACTCATTGTACGTTAATCCTCCTTGATTCTCTGCGGCGATTCATTCTCTGCCGCATTTCTTAACGCAGAACTCTCACGTTTGCAGTCATTTGTATAGTATAGCACAGCGCTATTAAAAACGCTAGCTTTTTTTACGCGAAAACAATGGATTTCGCGAGTTTGTCCGCAATCTCCTCTCCCCGAAGCTGCGCCACCAACGATAATCCAAACGGAATCGCGGTTCCCATCCCGCGGCTCGTAGTCACATTTTGGCAGATTTCCACCGGGTTTGTGGTGACAGATGCGCCAGTCAGTTTTTCCTCCAACCCCGGGTAGCACACAGCCGTCTTCCCCTTCAGAAGTCCAAGCTGTCCCAAAACCGTTGGCGCCGCACAGATTGCCGCGATCTGTCTGCCTGCCGCAGCCTGCTCTCTCAAAAGCGTTGTAAGCCCCTCATGCGCTCCCAGATGCGTGGTTCCCGGCATCCCGCCCGGCAATACAAGCATCTGCACTGCATCCGCGCTCATCTCCTCAAACAGAAGATCCGCCTTCACCTCAATCCCATGGCTCCCATGGATGAGCGTACTTTCCATAATCGAGACTGTCTGTACCTCAATCCCGGCCCGACGCAGCAGATCTACCACCGTCAGCCCTTCAATTTCCTCAAAACCATCCGCCAGAAAAACATATACTTCCGTCATAATACACTGCTCCTTTTCCTATATATATTATCCTACCCTCCCGCTCATTCCCATAAAGGAGCGGGTCATGCATCCATGTTTGCTGTTCTTAAGTTTAACAGACCCTCCTCACAAAATCAATACATGCAGCCCCTTTTCTCCTACAAAAAAATGTGATAAACTCTTCTATATCAACCGCTGGCAAAAAGAAATGCATACAGCTTGCATTTCTCCTGTCAGGGAAAGTGAGGTTTCAGCAAAATGGAAATCGAAAGAAAATTTTTAATTGATGTGCTCCCGTCTGATCTGCATCATTATCCCTTCCACCAGATCGAACAGGCCTACCTCTGCACATCTCCGGTCATCCGCATCCGCAGGCAGGATGAAGACTATATTCTGACTTATAAGGGAAAAGGCATGATGGTTCGCGAAGAATACAATCTTCCGCTCACAGAGGAAGCTTACCTGCATCTGCTTCCCAAAGCAGATGGCAACATACTGACCAAAAAGCGCTACGTCATCCCCCTTACAGAGGATTTAAAAATCGAACTGGATCTTTTCGAGGGAAAATTCAACGGTCTTCAGATGGCAGAGGTCGAGTTCCCGGATGAAGAGACCGCCACCGCTTTCACCCCGCCCGACTGGTTTGGCCGCGAAGTCACCTGCGATCCGGCTTATCACAATTCCAACATGAGCCAGCGAAAGTAGAAATATCCTTCACATAAAATTTTCGACAATTTTCGCGGTTTTTGCGAACAATTGGGGGACTTTCTTCGTTATATTCTTATGGATGCGGTATTTTCTGTCAGCACTGCATCTGACATCCGGAGCAGTTTCACAGAACGGAGCATGCGTCTGTCCCGGCAATGCCAAACCTGCAGCCAGTAAAACCATGAGGAGGATAAGAGCAAAATGAAGGAAGAACCGGTTTACCTCAGAAATATGCGTTTGCTTCGCGAAAGCGCCAAATACACACAGGAAGAAGTCAGCAAGAGACTAAATATCCAGCGGACAACCTATTGCAATTATGAGCAGGGTAAGCGTCTGCCCCCGCTGGATATTATCATCCGTCTGGCCAGATTGTACAATGTCAGCGTGGATTATCTTCTATGCTGCACCAGTGAAGAAGACACCCCCGCCAATTACCGTCATCTGCGCACAAGCGAACGGCGGCTGCTGGATAATGTCTGTTCTCTCACCGCCAACAGCCAGAAAGAAGTCTGGCAATTCATATACTTTAAGAAAAAATATCCATCGTAACGAAAGAAACACCCTGGAAAACAAATGACCATTCTGCGTGAAATGTCAAAAAGTCATCTGACATGCTGCAAAAAAATACAAAAGATATTCCGGCGAGCCTGTCCGTCTGATGCCTGGTTCGCCGAAAATTATAATGTCTTTTCCGATTCTACAGCAGCTCAGCCAGCTGAGTAAGATCCGCTTCCGTCGTCGACCAGCTTGTCGCGAAGCGCACAACCGTGTGCGTCTCATCCGCCTTTTCCCAGAAGCTGAAGGCTACCTGCTTTTTTATTGTCTCCATCTTCTCATTTTCTAAAATAATAAACTGCTGATTCGTCGGCGATTCCAGATAAAACTCACAGCCTTTTTCATGAAATAATGTTTTCAGACGCTCTGCCATCTCGATCGCATGAGTACTGATTTCCCAGTAGAGCCCATCCGTAAATAGAGCATCAAACTGGATGCCGAGCAGCCGCCCCTTCGCGAGCAGAGCCCCCCGCTGTTTCACCTGAGAAAGGAAATGCCTCGGCGTATTGCGCTTTGTAAATACGACTGCTTCGCCGCAAAACGCCCCTACCTTCGTTCCGCCAATGTAAAATACATCACAAAGCTCCGCCACGTCAGCTAGTGTCATGTCGCTTTGCCGGCTCATCAGCCCATAGCCAAGGCGCGCCCCGTCCAGATAAAGCGGTATTTCATACCTGCGACAGATCACAGCCAGCTGTCCCAGCTCCGTCTTCGTATACAGGGTTCCGTATTCTGTCGGATGAGAAATATAGACCATCCCTGGGAAAACCATGTGCTCATGGTTGCCATCCTGATAAAAATCCTCCAGAAACCGTTCCAGCTCCTTTGCATCAATTTTCCCATCGTGCTGCGGAACTGTCAGCACCTTATGCCCGGAATACTCGATCGCACCGGCCTCATGCGTATTTACGTGCCCGGTATCCGCCGCAACCACGCCCTCGTAGCTTTGCAGCATCGTTGAAATCACCGTTGCATTGGTCTGCGTCCCTCCCGTCAGGAACCAGACATCTGCTTCTGGGCATTCACAGGCCACCCGGATTTTCTCTTTTGCGCTCTCGCAGTACGGATCTTCCCCATATCCGGAAACTGCCTCCAGGTTCGTCTCCATCAGTCTTTGCAGAATTGCCGGGTGCGCACCAGTCGTATAGTCGCTCTCAAAAGATAACATTTCTTTCCTCCAACAACAAAATTGCATAGAAAAAGCCTGTTCAAACAGGCTCTCATGAAAAACGGGACAAGCACAGCCAAACAGCAGACCGTCCCCTGATCACATATAAAAATGCGGCCAGTGGGACTCGAACCCACACGGTCTCCCACAGGAACCTAAATCCTGCACGTCTGCCAATTCCGTCATGGCCGCAGCAAAACGTGTAACGGCTAAACATCATTTTCTTAGAAATAACGAATCGCCAAGCTGGGCTAGCCGGATTCGAACCGGCGAATGCAGGAGTCAAAGTCCTGTGCCTTACCGCTTGGCGATAGCCCATTAAAGGGTTTTCCTTATAAAAAGGGTGGATAAAGGGATTCGAACCCTTGGCCTCCAGAGCCACAATCTGGCGCGCTAACCAGCTGCGCTATACCCACCATACTTATTAACCTTTTACCATATCTGTGAATCTGAAATGGAAAGCGAGCCTGAAGGGATTCGAACCCCCGACCCACGGCTTAGAAGGCCGTTGCTCTATCCGACTGAGCTACAGACTCAAAAAGCGGGTGATGGGAATCGAACCCACGTATCCAGCTTGGAAGGCTGGTGTTCTACCATTGAACTACACCCGCATATATATTTACCTGGCAATCGGGGTGACAGGATTCGAACCTGCGACCTCCTGGTCCCAAACCAGGCGCTCTAGCCAAGCTGAGCCACACCCCGAAACAGCATATCAAGGCGCCCTTGCGCTTGACGCAAGATGCATTATATTACAGAGCGCCCTGATTGTCAACTGTTTTTTTTCGCGGAAATTGAATTTTTTTGCTTTCGGAATGGAATTTACTTTTTCACTTCAGCAATTTTTTGCTTTACTGCTACTCTACGGTAACGCTTTTCGCCAGATTCCTGGGCTTATCCACATCAAGCCCTTTCGCGACAGCTACATAGTAACCAAGCAGCTGCAGCGGAACCACCGCCAGAGAAGCCGCAAAATGCGGATCCGTGCGGGGAATGTATACGGTAAAGTTCACATGATCCTCGATCGCGTAATTGCCATAGCTGGTCAGGCCAAGGAGATACGCGCCTCGGCTTTGCACCTCGACCATATTGCTGACCGTCTTTTCATAAAGATCATTCTGTGTGAGCAGGCCAATCACCAGTGTGCCATCCTCAATCAGAGAAATTGTGCCATGCTTCAGTTCCCCTGCCGCATATGCCTCGGAATGGATGTAGCTGATCTCTTTCATTTTGAGGCTGCCTTCCAGAGAAATCGCGTAGTCAAGCCCCCTGCCAATGAAAAAGATATCTTTTGCGTTCGCGTATTTTGCCGCGAACCACTGCAGGCGTTCTTTATCATCCAGGATACGAATAATCTTTGCCGGCAATGTTTCCAGCTCTGCAAGCATGGAAGCACACTGCTCTTTCGATAGAGTCTCGCGGACTACGCCAAACTGGATGGCCAGCAGATCGCAGGCAATCAGCTGTGTGCTGTAAGCCTTGGTCGTCGCCACCGCTATCTCTGGTCCAGCCATTGTATAGAAAACATGATCTGCCTCACGCGCAATCGAACTGCCAACCACGTTGACAATTGCGAGAGTGCGCAGATGGTTTTCCTTTGCTTTACGCAGGGCAGCCAGGCTGTCCGCTGTCTCACCGCTTTGGCTGATGATAATCACCAGACCGTCCGGATCCAGAATCTGATTCCGATAGCGGAATTCGCTCGCCAGGTCTACATGTACCGGGACACGGGCCAGATCTTCAATCACATACTGCGCCGCCATCCCTACATGATAAGCAGAACCACAGGCCACAATATAAATCTGGCGGACTCCCTGTATAATCTCATCAGTAAGGCCGATCGATTCAAAATCAATCATCCCATCCTTTACCACCGAGTGAAGTGTATCTTCCACCGCCTTTGGCTGCTCATGGATCTCTTTCATCATAAAATGCTCAAAGCCGCCTTTTTCCGCCGCTTCGGCGTCCCAGTGAATCTCCACGGCAGGATTTTCCACCATATCACCGTTCAGGTCATAAAACTCCACTGCGCCTTCTGTGAGTCTGGCCATCTCCAGATTTTCAATGTAATGAATCTGGCGAGTATACTTTAAAATAGCCGGCACATCTGACGCCAGAAATGTCTCGCCATCCGTCACACCGATGACCATGGGGCTATCTTTTCTCGCCGCGTAGATTTCACCCGGATAGTCTTTGAACATGACCGCCAGGGCATAAGAACCGCGAATACGAACCATGGACTTCGCAAGAGCATCAATCGGTCCAACCTGATATTTTTTGTAATAATAATCAATCAGCTTCACCGCGACTTCCGTATCTGTCTCAGAATAAAACGTATAGCCTTTCCGGAGCAGCTTATCTTTTAATTCCTGATAATTTTCAATAATCCCATTGTGTACTGCCACAACGTCCATATGATCGGAAGCATGCGGATGCGCATTGATTTCTGAAGGTTCTCCGTGTGTCGCCCATCGCGTATGTCCCAATCCGCAGGTGCCATATATGGCATTCCCCCCATTCGTCTTCTCCTCCAGAACTCGCAGACGTCCCTTGGCTTTGACAATTTCCGGATCCTTTTCTCCATTTCGAATTGCAATGCCGGACGAGTCATATCCGCGGTACTCCAGTTTTGAAAGGCCATCTAAAAGTATCGGGGCAGCCTGCTGTCCGCCTGTGTAACCAACAATTCCACACATATCCTTTTCCTTTCCTTAAAAACCCCAGCCGTTCCAATCAACAAACTATCTGCTTCCGTCCAGCTCATATAACAGCGCGTTACAGATACAGGCAGCAACATTACTCCCGCCTTTCCGTCCCCGCGCCACAATATACGGAACATCCGTCTGCATAATCAATTCCTTGGACTGCACAACATTGACGAATCCGACCGGCACGCCAATAACCAGCTTTGGATGAATCCTGCCGTCCCGGATCAGTTCATACAGGCGAATCAGAGCGGTAGGCGCATTGCCAACCGCGTAGATCAGCGGATGCGTCAGCGCTGCCGCTTTCTCCACACAGACGGAAGCTCTTGTCACACCGCGTGCTTTAGCCTCCCTCGCCACATCCTCGTCCGCCATAAAGCAGTGTGCCTCACAGCCAGCCTTTTTCAGGCTGGGCTTGTTGATGCCGGAAAGAGCCATGTTCGTGTCAGTAATAATCCAGGCGCCGCCTCTCAGCGCTTCCAGAGCTGCTTCAACCGCGCCGTCCGAAAAGCAAAGGGTGTCCAGATAATCAAAATCTGCCGAAGTATGTATCACGCGTTTGATGATCATCGCCCGATTATCATCCGGAATCCGATCCCCGGCTTCCCGTGAGATAATCGCAAAGCTGCGGCGCTCAATCTCCATCGGGCTAAGACGTTCGATGTCATCCAGGGAAACCTTATTTCCCCCAAATTCCGACGGTGTCGCCAGCTTATCTGCCCTGTCCATGCCATTTCCTCCATTCCCGCACATATACGTCTCAATCCTGAGCCACTACCTCACGGTAAAACTCTGCGTAATCGCTCCGTCCTTCCTTGGTGAATGCAATTGCAGTACGCGGATGCTGGTTCAAAAGGCCGGTCATCAGGTACTGCAGATCATAGCCCCAGACAACCCCCTCTTTTTTTAATTTTCCAATCCATTCATCGACAAACTGGATGGCCGGGAACACCTTATATTTCGGATTGCGCAAAAAGCCGAGCAAAAGCTCCATCGCACAGTTACCTGCTCCTCGTCCCATCCCCGCATAGGTACCATCCAGCCAATCCGCACCGTCACCAACCGCCTCGATCGTGTTCGCAAACGCCAGCTGCTGATTGTTGTGAGCATGTATGCCGACTTTCTTTCCGTATTTCGCGGCAAAATTCATATAAATGTCTGCGATCCTTGCAATCTGTTCCGGATAAAGAGATCCATAGCTGTCCACGATATAGCAGACATCCACAGGCGTTTTCCCAAGCAAATCAAGAGCTACTTCCAGATCCCCCTCCTGCGCATTTGAGATTGCCATAATGTTACAGCTGGTCTCATATCCTTTCGCGTATGCGTCTTCAATCATATCAATTGCGCCAGGCATGGTATTTAAATAAGTAGCAACACGAATCAGATCAATCGGGCTGTCGGAGCGATTGATGATATCCGTCCTATAATCACAGCGTCCAACATCCGCCATTACCGAAATCTTCAAATCCGTATTGTTCTCTCCTACAATAGCACGAATGTCATCGTCACTGCTGAATTTCCACTTCCCGAACTTGTTTGGATCGAACATCTCGCGGGAAGCCTTGTAGCCAAACTCCATATAGTCGACTCCCGCCCGGATATTTGCCTGATACAGTGCACGTACAAAGTCATCTGTAAAATAAAAATCATTCACCAGCCCGCCATCGCGCAAGGTTGCATCTACTACCCGCACACTTTCGCGGTATTCTATCAGTTTTGATCTCTCTTTCATCTGTCATTTTCTCCTCTTACTATTCGTATTTTTGCAGCTCTCAAGTTTTCTTTTTCCTTTGCCCTATACCCCTGCCTCAAGAATCCCATAAATCGTATTCATATCCAGGTTGGAGCGCAGCCCGTCCGCGAGCAAATCATACTGTGTCTCTTTAAATGCCGCGAAATCCACGGCTTTCCCCATCTGTTCGGCAACTCCCTTCGCCTTTGCCAGAGAACGCACGACTGCGGTCGCCACCTCTTCCCGGTCAAAAATGCCATGTACATAAGTACCATAAACATTGCCCTGCCATGCGCCTTCCTGTTTTCTCTCACCGGTAAGAACATTCTCAATGGAAGTAAGTGAGGCGGGCGCGGTCCGGACTGGCATCCCGCTAAGCTCCTGCGCTCCGCTGTCAGAAGGATTCGCTGGCCAGGAGCGCCCCATATGAATTTCATATCCATATAGAGGAATCCCGGACAATTCGGAAAGGACACCTCCCGGAGAAAGGAATCTCCCTTCCACACGGGTCCGCGCTTTTTCACTTTCAAAAGCGGTGTCCATGTCAAGCAGCCCCATGCCGCGAATCGTCCCGCCTTCCTCAACGCCTTCCGCATCGGTGATTGTACGGCCAAGCATCTGATAGCCGCCGCAAACGCCAAAAATCACAGTGCCTGCCTTCTGCGCCTTGAGAATTGCCGCTTCCAGCCCATTCTGTCTCATCCACAGCAGATCCCGCATCGTATTTTTCGTTCCCGGCAGAAGAATCATATCCGGCTGCCCAAGCTGGCGGACAGACGAAACATAACGCACAGAAACATTCTCCACACTCTCAAATACATTAAAATCTGTAAAATTAGAAATACGCGGAAAACGAATCACCGCCAGGTCGATGAGCGGTACACCTTCTGTGCCGCTCATCTGCGCAGTTCCATTGTTTTCCAGTCTCTCGCTCAGGGAATCTTCATCCTCCAGACTGACATGCAGATAGGGCGTCACTCCGACCACCGGAATCCCGGTCAACTGTTCAAGCATCTCCACACCCGGATCCAGAATCGTCTTATCTCCGCGGAATTTATTAATAATCAGCCCTTTGATCAGATCCTTTTCTTCTTTTTCCAGAAGCTCCGTCGTCCCGTAAAGCTGCGCAAATACGCCGCCGCGGTCAATATCTCCCACCAGCAGGACAGGCGCTTTTGCCAGCTTCGCCATTCCCATATTGACAATATCATCCTGCTTCAGATTGATCTCAGCGGGGCTGCCCGCGCCTTCAATCACAATGATATCGTATGCCCGGTCCAGTGTATCATATGCTTTCCTGATTTCCGGAATCAGGCTTTTCTTCATTTTAAAATAATCGCGCGCATTCATGGTGCCAAGCACCTCACCATTCACAATGACCTGCGAGCCAATGTCATTGGTCGGCTTCAGAAGAATCGGGTTCATTGCGACCACCGGCTCCACACCAGCTGCCTCAGCCTGCATCACCTGTGCGCGCCCCATTTCCAGGCCTTCCTTTGTAATGAACGAATTCAACGCCATGTTCTGTGATTTAAAAGGAGCCACACGATATCCATCCTGACGGAAAATCCGGCAGAGTCCTGCTGCTACCACACTTTTACCAACGTTTGACATCGTGCCCTGAATCATAATTGCTTTCGCCATCCGCTGTTCGCCCCTCTCTTTTGCTTCCCTGCACCATTGCTTCCAGCAGTGCTTCGTTTTCAGCCTGACTCCTCACGCAAACACGAAAATACGCTTTCCCGTCTCCGGTGCGCTCCAATCCCGGAAAATTACTGCAATCCCGGATCAGAAACCCCTGCTTCAGGCAATACTCCGCCAGATTCTCCGGCCCCCGAAGCAACAGGAAATTGACACTTGACGGAAACACTTCGTAGCCCGCTTCTTTCAGTACTGCTGCCATCTGCCCGCGATTGACCGCCACAAGCCGCGCACTTTCTCTGGCAAATTCACGTTCACGGGTCGCCGCGCGCGCTGTCTCCTGCGCCACCAGGGATACATTCCATGGCTGCAGAAGCCGCCGCATCTGAGCAAGCAGCTGCCGATTGCTGCACAAACCATAGCCAAAACGGATCCCAGGAAGCGCGTATATTTTCGTAAATGATCGAATGACAAATATACCTGGCATTTCCGGAACCACACAGGCTCCCGAAAATGTATGCGCCTGATCTTCTTCACTGAGGAAGTCCAGAAAACTCTCATCCAACACCAGAAGAATCTGCTTTTTGGCACACAATTCTATCAATGCCCGCAATATCTCACACGCAATCACGCAGCCTGTCGGGTTGTTCGGATTGCCAAGAATGATCATCTTCCGCTCATTGTCACAGTCAGCTCTTTCCCGCCCTGGTATTGCCCCTTGCGGAAAATTGTCCGTATCAGAAACCTGCAGCGGTTCCGCATCTTCTGCAAACCTCGCAGCAGCATCCAGGAAATCTTTGCCCAGAACAAACTTCTGTCTGGCCCGCAGCGCGTACCGGGTAATCAAACAGCCGCATGTCTCCAATGCCTGCTCATACTCGTAAAAAGATGGAATTGCCAGCAGTGCCCTCTGCGGACGATAGGCGCCCGCAAGTGCAAACATCAGCTCAGCCGCCCCGTTCCCACAGATAATCTGTTCGGGGTTCAGCTTCTGTCTGTCAAAACCCCCCCGGTCGTCCCCCATCACTGCGCTGACAGCCTTAGCAGCGTGTTTCTTTCCTGTCATCTCCGCTGCCTGCGGACACTCATTCTCATAATCTGCCAGTGTCTGCCGCAGTGCGCGGCAATCCGGATCCGGGTAATGCACCGATAAATCCACCGCACGGATTGCTGCCTCGCGCACCTTGCCGGGCATCCCCTGAAAATTAATATTTGCGGAAAAATCTCTGACTCCACTGTATGTATAGACATCTCCGCCATGCTTATGCGCCATACATCAACATCTTTCTTTCGGGGTCATACACGAATCAAGCGGAAAGCGTTCTCGACCGCTGCATATATGACTTGTCACATTTTTACCCACCGTGGTCGATTATACCTTATTTCCCACAAAAAAGCTACCCATTTTCATATCTGCTTCTGAAATCGTCATCTTCAAACAGTCTTTCAATCCTTTGACGCGTCTCTTTCACCAGGCGATGATCCGTTCCAGAGGCATTGATTCCGATCACTACTGCCCCATCCTCTACAATCGAAGGAAACTGAAAGTCACATTGCTTCGCATCCGTACAGACATTCACCGGAATCTCCCGCGCCTGACAGAGTGCGCCGATGCGGGCATTCAATCCGGCGTCATCGGTTGCTGCAAGCACAAAATCCTTTTGGTTTAAATCGGATTCCGCGAACGGTTTTTCAAAAACGATAAGGCGGGTACCGGCAATCTCCATATCTCCTATGGGTATTCCGTATTCCGCGATCTCGCCAGTATTTTCCCGTTCCCTGCCTGATTTTTTTCTGAAATCCAGGCCATCCGGAGAAACTCTGCTGCCAAATTCCATCGGAACCTTCAACGCCACTACCGTTATCTGCCCAGCAAATCCGCACAGTGCACGAATTCTGCGGGACGCAATCGTGCCCGCTCCGACCACTAAAATCTCTTTTTCTGACAAATCCAGAAATAAGGGGAAGTACATACTCCATCCTCCACGGGAAGCTTTCCCACCACACATTCCATTGCTCCGGAAATGGCATTCCGAAAACCCTGCTTTCTGTCAGCACAGTTCTATGCGAAAACTCCGGCCATAGCCCACAAAAGTACAGCCTTTGCCACGCTCAAAACAGCCAGAGACAGTATGGAAGCCGTCACCATCAGCCGGTTCACCCGCACAATATCCTCCCGCTCAATGGGGCGGTCGTCATCTCCAATATAAGGCTTTTTATACAGTTTCCCAAAATAGTACGCATCACCGGCAAGCTGCACATGCAGCGCTCCAGCAGCCGCAGATTCGGTCTGCGCAGAATTCGGGCTTGCATGGTTTCGGCGGTCGCGCCGCCAGATTTTCCACGCATTTTTCCCATCCAGTCCCGCCAGAGGTGCTGCCAAAACCAGCATCAGAGCTGCCAGTCTGGCCGGTATATAGTTCACTACATCGTCCAGTTTTGCCGCAAAGCGGCCAAAATACAGGTATTTTTCATTCTTATAGCCAACCATGGAATCCATCGTATTGATGCTTTTGTAAAAAAATCCCAGCACGCCGCCGCCAAGCATCATATAGACCATCGGCGCAAAAACGCCATCGGAAAAATTTTCCGCCACCGTCTCGACCGCAGCTTTCACTACCCCGGTTTCCGTAAGCGCCTGCGTGTCGCGGCCGACAATCCGTGCCACGGCCTTTCGTCCTGCTTCCAGGCCGTCCGTCTCCAGCGTACGTTTAACATTCATGCTCTCTTTTTTCAGTGATTTTACCGCCAAGAGGAAAAAGCACATCACCGCTTCCACGGCCACGCCCAGCCAATAATGGATATGGTAGCACACAAACAGCAGCAGCGCCGGAATTCCAGTTGAAATCGCGATAACCAGAACCGCCATCAGCACGCCGCCAGCAAATTCGCCGCAGAACCCGCGGTGCACAACCGCCGCCGAAGCTTCTCCTGCATCCTCATCAGAACGCGATGCACTCCTCAAACCTTTCCCTGCATCCCCCTCCGAACCCGTCCTGCACAGTGGACGGATCTTCTTTTCCAGCTTTGCAATCAGATTTCCAATCAGGCAAATCGGATGCAGAGGAGTGGATGGATCCCCGAAAATGAAATCCAGCACAAAGCCGGCCAGAACCGCTATCAGCGATCCGGTCAGATAAGTAAACATATTCATTTCAACCGCACCCCGATCCCGCAGACAACGCGCACGACCTCATCTGCTTCTGCAGCAAGGCAGGTGCAGATTCGCCCAACCGCCTCCCGCCAGAGACGGTCCGTCTTTTCCATCGGCACAATCCCATAACCCAACTCATTCGAAACAATGGTTATCCCCGGATTTCTCTGAAACAGCCAGGCAGAAAAATCATGTGCCTGTTCTTCCAGCAGGGTGAGGTCATCTGCCGCGATTCGAAAAATGCCTGCCCACCCCGCGTCAGGTTCTGCTTCAGTCATTTGCTGTCCGCCAACGCGCATCTCCGGTTCCGCCTGCGTCATCCGTTTTACATATTCGTGGAAATGATGAATTCCCCGGCAAGTGGTGATCTCCATCCACCCGCAGTCCCGTCCATCGATCCATCCGTCCTCTATTCCATATGTCTTTTTCGCGTAATCCAGCTTTCCCTGGTACGCACCGCCAATAATCAGTCTCATCGTCTACTCTGCCGTTCTCCCTGCCACACTGACGTTTTTCAGCAGCACTGCTTTCGGCCCGCAGAATTTCGAAATATCCTGCGTCTCTTTTGAAAATACGAAAGATTTCTGCGCTTCGAAAATACTGCCATTGATGGAGCCGCCGGTCACAGGCGTGATCGTCTCTCCGTCGTTGAGGTAAGCGAGACGGATTTCTCCGCCAAAATGGCCGCTCCACTCATCCATCTGAAAATCCGAGAAATTGACTACATAGAGCCCCGGCTGCTTCTTCATCTTCTCAAAATCCGTCCCTCCCGGCGCACAGGAGAGTTTCCGATACCAGCCGGTCGCCGGTACATTCAGGTAATGCGCGTACCGTACATTGGCCTGGATGTTCTGAAAAACACCCTTCGAGATACAGGGCAGCTTCTTCATCGGAACCCCGTCATCACTGAACGGGACGGTGGGAACATAGTCCAGGAAAAGCAGCTCGCCGGTCACCTCTTCCGGCTTTCCCTGCACAAAATCGCCCACCTTATAGTCCGAATAATGCTGATAAATGCTGTCTCCGCCGCCTCGCGCCCGGTAGAAATCAAAAATCGTTGCTGCGTATTCATCCGAAAGGACTACATCGTATGTTCCGGTCACCGGAGCTGCCTGCGCCATCGCGCGGTCTTCGGTCATTTTCAGGGTCTGGCGCACCAGGTCGGTCAGCGCGTCCGTATTCAGTTCATCATAAGAAAAATTCTTAAATGTTTCTACATCCTGCGGTTCCTTACACTGCGCCACAATCTCCCCGCTCGCGTGGTATTTGACATAACTGACATCCACCCCTTTCGAATTGCGGATGTGAACATTCTTTTTTTCGATAAACAGCTCTGCGGAATTCAAAAAACTTTTTTCCCTGTCATCCGCCGCAAACAAAGCTTTTGTCATCGCTCCCGCTGCTTCTTCCGCTGACATCTGTACCAGGGAGCTCTCTACCGTCACAGTCTCCTCATGCGTGCCGGCGAAAAGCTCATAGTGAGGGTTCGCCACAAAACCGGCTGCCAGATAGGCCCTCCGGCATTTTTCTGAAATTTCTTCTTTGGTAGCGGACGGCTCCACCACGAAAGCAGACTCCCCCTTACAGGGCTGCCCATCCTTCTCAAAATCGCGGTAAACCGTGACCTGGCAGGTGCGCACATTTTCCGCCCGCCTCATATCCAGATTCTTTTTGATAAAGAACAGCTCCGTTATCTCTTTCTGAACCTCCAGCAGCAGATATTCCCCGATCTGCTGTTCCTCTAATGCGTTTAAAATTTTCTCTATCATAAATATCTCCTTATTGCTCACGTAATTTATCGTCATCCCAGCCGAATTCTCGCCTTGATATACGGGCCGCCGTCAGAGACCTTGACCCATTCCTTATAGCCCTTTCCGCAGTATCCGGATCCGCACAGCTTTGCTTCGTCAGACATCATGGTAATCGACTTCAGCAGATCCGGCACATAGCCGGTGAGAACCACCGGGGAATAAATTTTCCCGGTCAGCTTTCCGTCTTTGATTTCACGCGCGATATTCACCATCATCTGAATGCCCCAGTTTTTCGGATCCTCCATACCGCTCGCCGCATCGTCCAGCAAAAATCCATAGTCAATGGAGGCAATCATATCCTCTACCTTATCCTGGCCCGGCTCAAACCAGGTGTTCGTCATGCGAGTATAGGCTTTGCGCATATAGCTCTCACGCCGGCCATTACCGGTCGGCTCCGCGCCAAGGTACATCGCAGACTGCGCATCCGAGATGCCCGTCTGCAAAACACCGTCCCGGATGATCACTGTGTCCGTTGAAAGGACTCCTTCATCGTCAAAGAAATAGCTGGCAGTCTCCGGTCTCCCGCTTAAGGAAGCACCGTCATGCATCGTCAGCATCGACGCCGCTACGTACTCGCCCACATAAGATTTGGCAAGCGCTCTGTCCTTTACAAACATATCCATCTCTACGCCATGGCCAAATGCCTCATGGGCAATCATCCCAGTCACCGGAGGCGTACAGATACAATCGTATTCACCCGGAATCATGGGTTCCGCATCCAGAAGGTCGATCGCATTTTTGCCCACTCTGGCAATGCCGGCTTCCATCTTCTCCATCAATTCTACGCCGCCCAGGTTCGAAAAACCCTCATAGCTGTACTTCACCTGGCTGTCCTTTTGCACTACAATCTGCAGAGCACCGTTCGTCCACAGAACATTCTGCTCCATATCACGGTGCGGCGACAGAAACAGCTTCGAATACTTCTGGTAATTCAGAGCCGCAGCACAATTAATCACGCGCTCATCATAGGCCATACACTGATCCTTCAGCACCGTCAACCGGCGCAGAATCTCCTCATCGCCCAGTTCCTCCGCTCCCGTCTCATATTCCGTACTCTCCGCCAGTACACAGGGTTCATCGGCAAGCATCCGATACTGGCTTAAAGCTTCTACGCCATCACACTCCCGCAGTGCCACCACGTTCTGAAGATGCGCCATGATGTCATCCAGCTTTTCTTCCGAGATCTCATTAAACGAATATTCCCCATAAGCCGCCCCGTCATAGACCTTGATCACAAAACCGCGGTTCGAAAGGGTCGCATCCTCCCCCATCGTGGTCACCATCGAAGATACCTGATAGCGGACTGCCTGAGCGTCCACCGCCAGAATCGACGCGTACGGATACACATCCAGTACCCGGTCAAGTAATTCTTTCAGCAGCGGCTTCACACTCTGTAAATATTGGCTTGACTCTACTTTTTTCATACATCCATTCCTTTCTTCATCGTTCAAAATTACACTCTGCACCTCATTATACACGAATGCAAATTCTTTGCAATAGAGAAAAAGGCAATCCCCTTTCTGGATTTACCGGTATTTTACATAGAAAATTCGAAAATCTCTTGCATCTTCCGGATTCTTTTGCTAGAATAAGAAAAGATAATTTCGAAAGGCAGGTGAACAGAATGGATAATTGTGACGGTCGAGGTCGAAGTACCGGCACAGGATGGAAATTCCGCTCTGGTCTGTTCTGTTCATTCCAGTCCGCGCATATCTGATTTCTATCCTGTACCCAGACAGATTACCGTTTGCATTATTTACATTTCTTGAAGAATCCACATTCTTCATTCTTTTTTGTTGTCTTTTGGTAACCGTTCAGAACAGTACCTTGCGCTAGCCGCGAAGGAAGGGAACAGTTACATTTTGCACCCGACAATACGAAAAGTGCCGCTCGATCGAACATCCACACGTGGTTCGGTCTGTGATGCTGCGCCCGCGTCGGATTGAAAGGAGGAATCTGCTATGGAGCCAAAAGTACAGGATTATAAGTCAGAAATCATTGCAATTATCAGAAGTAATATCTCGCCGGGGCTGCTGCGCGGCAAGCTTGGCGATTATCATGAGAATGACCTGGCAGAGGCGCTCTCTGACCTCTCCTCGGTTGAGCAGAAGAAGCTGTTCCGCATTCTGAGCCAAGAGCTGCTCTCCGATATTTTCGAACACACAGACGAGGATGAGGCCATCCGCTATCTCGATGAGATGGAAGTTAAAAAGGCTGCCGGCATTTTATCAAAAATGGAGACAGACACCGCCGTTGAGATTCTGAAAGCGCTCTCCCGTGAAAAAAGGCAGCTGCTTGTCGGACTGATGGACGAGGAAGCGCGAAACGATATCTCCATCATTTCCGTTTTTGACGAGGATGAGATCGGCAGCTGCATGACGACCAATTACATCAGCTTCCGTGAAAACCTGACCATCAAGCAGGCCATGAGCGCCCTGATTGAACAGGCGGAGAAAAATGACAATATCACTACTCTCTTTACTGTAGCAGAGGACGGCACCTTCTACGGAGCGATCGACCTCAAAGACCTGATCATCGCCCGCCGGGACACTCCCCTGGAGGAGCTGATCGCGACCTCTTATCCTTACGTATACGGCCACACCTCCATCGACGACTGTATTGAGAAGCTGAAGGATTATTCCGAGGACTCGATCCCCGTCCTCAGCGACGACAATCAGCTGCTGGGCGTCATCACCTCCCAGAACATCGTTGAACTGGTCGACACCGAGATGGGCGAGGATTACGCGAAGCTGGCTGGTCTGTCCGCAGAGGAGGATTTGAACGAGCCTCTGAAGGACAGCATGAAAAAACGTCTTCCCTGGCTTTCCGTTCTCCTGGTGCTTGGTATGCTGGTCTCCTCCGTGGTAGGCGCGTTTGAAGCAGTCGTGAGCCAGCTGACCATCATCATGGCCTTCCAGTCCCTGATTCTGGACATGGCCGGTAACGTCGGCACACAGTCCCTGGCCGTTACCATCCGCGTACTGATGGATGAGAACCTCAGCGGCCGCCAGAAGCTATCACTTGTAAAAAAAGAGATGAGTGTCGGGCTCTGCAACGGACTTCTTCTGGGAAGCGTATCCGTCCTCATCGTCGGACTTTACATTTACCTGTTTAAAGGGACCGCGGCCGGATTTGCCTTTGCCGTATCTTTCTGCGTCGGCATTTCCCTGATGGTCGCCATGCTAATCTCCGGAATGGTCGGCACCTGCATCCCTCTGTTTTTCAACAAAATCCACGTCGACCCGGCTGTTGCGTCCGGTCCGCTGATCACCACCATGAACGACCTCGTTGCCGTGATTACCTACTACGGGCTGAGCTGGATTTTGCTGATCCAGGTGATGCATCTCGGATAGAAGGCATTTCCTCTATTTCTGCTTCTTCTGAAGAGTAGCATATCCAAAAGCTTTGCAAGAGAAAAAAGGCGAAATCAAATGATACAAAACAGGCGCATGAAGCAGATCAAATCTGCCATGCGCCTGACTTATTTCTACTATCTATTACTTATTACCAGTCACGCTATAATTACTCTGCCACCTTGAACGCGTTGATGTAAGCCTGTGCTTCATCCTCACTCATGCCGTTTGCTGTCAGCTGGCTGATATACCAGTCTTCCGCTCCAGAGCATGCCTCTTTGAAAGAATCAGAATCGATCTCGTCCAGTGTAGTAACTTCCATCGCGCCGGACTCGGTCCACTCTGCAACCAGCTCTTCTACGTTCTCACGGTTGATCGCGATCTGATAAGCAACTGCCTTGGCAGCATTTTCATCAATGACAGCCTTCTGCTCGTCTGTGAACTGGTCATACGCAGACTGGTTGATGCAGAAGAACAGGCAGTCATAGTAAGCATTCCACAGAGAAATGTAATCCTGCACATCCTGTACAGAGTTCGAAGCGATGGCCGTCTCCGGATTCTCCTCGCCGTCTACCGTACCCTGCTGCAGCGCCGTGTAGGTCTCAGACCAGTTCATAACGGTTGCGTCACAGCCCCACTCACTGTAAACCTCCGCACACAAGTCGTTGGAGCATATGCGCATCTTGATATCAGCCAGGTCTGATACAGTGGTGATAGCTTTCTTGGAGTTGGTGATCTGACGGAAACCATTTTCGCCGATGCCTTCGCAAACCAGACCATACTCAGCGAGCACTTCCTTCAGAGCTTCGCCGCCTTCGCCAGCCATTGCCGCGTCCACGTCATCATAATCTTCAAAGAGATACGGCAGAGAAACTACATTGAAGCGGGTGTCGAAGTTTGCATAGATCAGGTTCGAGTGCATGGATACCTGAATCGTCGCTCCGTCCATCAGCGCCTGGATGCCGTCGGTCTGAGAGCCATTGGTAAGCTGGTCAGCGGCATACACATTGACCATAACCGCACCGTCTGTGGATTCCTGCATCAATGCGTTAAAGTAATAGCCTGCCTGAGCCCAGGTCGATGTATCGCCTGTGGAGCAGGTGTAGTTCCACACGGTAACAGGCCACTCGTCTGTGCCTGTGTAGACAGCTGCTTCCTCAGAAGCCACATACACGTCTGAGGCCTCATAGTCCGCATAGTCTGCCGCAGCGAGTGCGCTCGGCGAGAGGATTGCAGCAGCGAGGCATAAGGAAAGTGCTTTTTTCCAGTTCTTCATGATTCTTCCTCCTGTGAATGAAATAATTTGATACAAAAGAATACGACTCATGTCGTTTCCTGTAAAATAGTAACGATTCAAAACAGCACCTTTTCATTTCCATGCTGCTCTGAACTGTTATATGAAATATATGTATACAGCTCTGTCGGCCATAAACATCAATCATAAATTATGTTCTGCAATTGCGTATGCCGCAGTGTCAGACAAAACACCCGGCGCCTACAACAACAGCAGACTGATCTGTGGAATATAGGTGAGCAGCAGCAGCACGATCAGGCAGGCGATGATCATCGGGATGACAGCCTTTGAAATCATGGGCAGCGTCACATGGTAGTATTCTTCCTTGCCGGAGACCAGCGAGGCAGCCGCGTTTTTGATCCGCAGCCCCATGGCGACAAAGAGGTTGACGCCAACCGGAGGCGTTACCTGCCCGATAGCCAGGTTGACCGTGATCATAATGCCAAATGCCACCGGATCGTACCCCAGCGACTTCGCCACGGGCAGCATCACCGGAACGAATATGTACATCGCGGAGTTTGCGTCAATAAAGCAGCCCGCAATGAGCAGAATAATATTGACAATGATGAGGAACACCACACGGTTCGTGGACACACTGGTCAGCAGCGCCTGCGCGGCGGAAGAAATGCCAAACAGCGTACAACAATAGGAAAACAAGGAAGCCGAGGCAACAATCAGCATGATGCTGCCGCTCGTCTTTGCTGAATCCACGAAAATCTCAAACAGCTCCTTAAGACGAACCTGCCGGTAAATAAAAATACCTACAATCAGGCCATATACCACAGCCACCGCCGCGGCCTCTGTCGGTGTAAAAATACCTCCGTAAATACCGCCAAGGATAATCACCGGCATCAGCAGTCCCCAGACCGCATCCTTAAAGCTATTCCAGCGTTCCTTCCAGCTGCGCTTTTCATGGGGCGGCTGGATATTCTTTTTCTTTGCCTCAATCATAACGACAATCGCCAGCGCGACGCCCATCATTATTCCCGGGATGATACCTGCCATAAACAGATCACCTACACTCTCGCCGGAAATCGATGCATACACGACAAAGGCAATTGACGGCGGAATGACAATCGCAATCGAGCTTGACGTAGCCATCAGCGCTTCCGCAAATGATACCGTGAAGCCAGACTCAATCATCGCCGGAATCAGCACAGCGCCAAGCGCGGCCACTGTCGCAGGGCCAGAACCCGAAATCGCGCCGAAGAAGCAGGCCACAATGACACACACAATCGCCATACCGCCCTTCCGGTGGCCGATGCAATCGTCAATGAAACGAACCAGATGCGTCGAAATGCCCGCTTTTGCCATAATATTACCCGATAATACAAAGAACGGTATCGCCAGCAGCAGGAATTTCGAAATTCCCGTATAGGTGTTTGTGGCAATGATACTCAGGTTCAGGTTGGAGTACATAAGCTGTGTGCTCGACGCAAACAGAATCGTGAACACGGAGCTCAGTCCCAGACAGATGCCGATCGGTACCCCGATAAACAACAGGATAAAAAAGGAAATAAATAAAACCGCTGTGATCATTTCTCTGTCCCCTCCTCTGCCGTTGCCTGTCCGGAACCATTCTCAGGATCCTTCTCTGTCAGATCCTGGCTGCAGTAAACAATACAATTCTCAATAAAATGAAGCGCCAGCGAAATTCCGCCGATCAATACAAATGACCAGAAAATCACCTTTGGAATGTGCAGAATCGGGCTCAGCGTCTTGTCCGCTTTCATTCGCCCCCACCCCTCATACGCAAGGATCAGGGAATATGCCACACACGCAATGGTGGAAAGAACATTCAGTACCTTTTTCCCGCGCGGTCCAACCATATCCGGCACCAGAGACAGACTGGTCAGTCCGCCCGGCCTTCTGGCCGCCACGCCTGCGGCCAGCAGCGAGAGCAGTACAAAGACTGCAATAACAATCTCCTCCGTAAAGCCCCACGAATGCTGGAACACCTTTCTCGCAACCACATTTCCGAATGTCAGCCCCAGGATCAGAACAAATGCCAGTGTCAGAACAATGTTCTCAATCATCGTCAGCACATCCATAATCTTCCGATAAACCTTCATTAGACGCCTCCTGTTTGTAATTTCGATATTATAAACAACGTAAAAGCCGATTGCTCCGTGCTTCGCACTCACGCAATCGCCACCAGTATTCGTAATCCGCTCATTTTTCTTCGAAAAATGGCTACTTACTCATACCGGTTTGGTCCTCTAATGTCCAGTCTCTTAGCCATGCAAGCATGGCACGAGACTGGACATTGAGGACGCTTTTACGATAAAAAAAGCCCATCCATCCCGGCAAGGGACGAACAGACTATCCGCGGTACCACCCTGTTTTCGCAAAAAAATGCGACATCTCTCTAGCTCCGATAACGGGGAACCACTCCGTCAGACACTACTTTCCCTCTGCCAGGCAATTTATATTTGATCACCTTATCGCACACTGGCTTTCGCATCTGCTTCTCCGGGCTGATCTTCCATAAGGGATACACACTGTCTCGCAGCACCCGACAGCTCTCTGAGTGATTCCTCCTCATGTACTCTTCCCATCAGCAACATTTTATCGTACTTTTCAAAACTTTTTCCATTATAAACAGGAAAAATGGCTTCGTCAAGTTTTTTTGGTAAAAATAAAAATTTTTGAAAAAAATTGTGTTTTTTCGTTACAACAAAAGAGCTATTCTTACAAAAAAAGAAAACATTACAGGAAGATAATTTTCGCCGCGCAGTAAACGAGCAGCAGCGCCATCACACCATTTACGACTTTATAATACCTGTTGTAAAGCGGGCAAAGCAGGCTGCCGGCCGCCGCCCAAATCAGATTGCCCAGACCACAGCAGGCAGTCATGGTCAGTGCAAACAGGACCACCAGCCAGACGCTGTGTCCATAGGGCAGAAAATATCCCAGATAGGACGCCAGTCCCAACATGATAACCTTAACATTGAGGAACTGAAGCAGAAATCCATTCCAGTAAGTCAACGGCCGTTCAACGCTCTTCCCTTCCGTCTCGACCGGGCTGCGCCGAAAGGTCTTGTACGCAAGATACAGAATATAGGCGGCTCCCACATATTTAAAAACAGGCGCTATAGCCGGAATCAGCGTCCCCAGGGCGCTGCAAAACCCGCCCGCGATCAGCATCACGGTCACCAGGCCGCTCCAGATGCCCAGAAGTAGCTTTATACAGCGGCGAAATCCAAACTGTCCGGCAGCCGCCAGCAGAAGGACATTGTTCGGACCCGGCAGAACCGTAGTCGCGCACGCGTAGGCCACAAAGGATAAATAGATGCTCAAAGTCATTTGAAATGCCCTCCATATCAGTGAAACACAGCAGCCTGTATCATCCGGAGCCTGAGTGTTTTCAGGTATGCCTTCCGCTCCGGCGTGATCCGGTAACTCTCTACTGCTTTCTGTATCGTCTTATTGTGCGTCCACGGATCAAGACGCCTCTCTTCGATAAGAGGGAGAATCAAATCATACTGCTTTGCCAGGGCCGTAGCGAAGTACCAGGCCACCATCATACTGATATAATACGGCCGATCGCCAGCCATCGGCTCTTCCTCATCTGAACACGATGGTTGATTTTCGTCTGAGCGTCCTGCCTGATCCATGCTGCGAAAGTACGCTCTGCCTGAAGGGATCGCTGCCACTTGCTCCGCATATTTTACTGCAAACCGGTCATCGAGGAAATAACGCATCAGCATGCCAATTCCAAAGCGTACGGTATAAATATGGGAAGAAGCAAGCCAACGCTCAATATAGGAAAGCAGTTTTTCCGGATTCTTTTTAAAAACGCCCGGAGAAAGCTGGTCGCAGGTCGCCCAGTTATCGATATAAGGTAAAAACAGTTCCAGCTCCGTCAGACAGACAGAAAAATCCTTTTCCTCCGCAATCAGAAATGCGTGCAGCTGATTCTCCTCAAAATAATCATGCGGCAGTTCTTTCATAAACGCAAGAATTCCATTTGCTGTATCAGCTGCTGAATCTGTATCCGCTTTTACTGCCTTCACTGCTTTTACTGCCTTCACCTCTTTCGCATACTCCTTCGCAAGCGCACGAAGAACAGGCGTCCGCACACCAATGAATCTTTCCCTGGAAATCGTCGGCGTCAGATTGCTCTGAAAATCCGCATATTTGATATCTTGTAACTCAAAAAGCCTGCTCCGTATCGATGTCATTTCTGCTCCCAAATCTCTTTTCGTAACCGTTCAGAATCATTACAAGCACCGCCATCTATCACCTTTTTCGCGTACTGCAAAACTGGTAATTCTCTTTTAGCAATGAGCCTGCCTAATTTCGTATCTGCACATCGTTCATACTCACGAACTGCTTCCTTACGCTCCAATATGCCGGTTTACTTCCAGCTTATCCAATATTCCATTCGCGGTAACTCCCGGATGCGTGACAGAAATCCTGCAGATTTCCTCTACAAAAGATTCCTCTAAATTCAGTTCCCCCGCAATCTGTGAAATTGTCTTTCCCCTGTTCATTCTTTTCAGAATCCCGGAGATCAGAAGAAGAAGCGCTCCCGATGATAATTCCATCGGATCACTATATGCTCCACCGCGGCGTGCATCTGCCGTGGCAATCGGATGCTCATTCTTTCCGGAAGACGTCTCTTCCGCCCCGATCGTTATTTTTTCTATCTGCCAGCGTTTTCCTTTGATTTGCAGAACAGCCATGGACAATTCCGAACGAAAACGCCTTCGCCCGCAGGCACCCGGATTCAGCCACAAGCGCCCATCCATTATGTCCTCCTGAAATCTGTGTGTATGCCCGAAAATAACAATATCACAGTCCTCCGGAATCACGGCTTTCTTCCTGTTATGTACCACAAAGAAATGTAGCTGCTCCAGTTCAAACTCCAGCGCCTCCGGAATTCGCACTGCCCAATCCCCGTCCGCATTGCCTCGTACCAGATACAAAATGCTGTTTTCTGACAGATTTGCTTTTATCTGATCAACAATCTCTGGTTTGCTGATATCACCGGCATGAATCACTGCATCCGCCAGGCGAATCTGTTCAAGAACCTCTGCCCGAAGTACATCATGCGTATCTGAAATCACAGCAACTCGCATAGCTTCTCCCTACCCAATTCTAAAGAATATTGTCTGCACAGACTAATTTCCCTGCTTTCAAATAACTGGTTATTTATAACTATTCAAGACAATATGAAGCAGTAAATGCGATTGTTTTCCCTGAATAAACAGGCTCATAACCCATAAATAACATTCAACAGCTCCGTTCCCGTCTTTGTCCGATAGACTCTGTCGCGAAATCGCACAATCTGATCCTTTCGTGCCTGACTCTCATCCGCATTCACCAGAAAATCAGCCTCCAGGAGAATCTGATAATCCATTCCATCTACCTGATCCAGTGTGTGATGATGCCCTACCAGATAACAAATCCGTTCCAGCTGTGTCTCCGGCAATCCCATTTCCGAATAGAAATCTCTGGCCATTGAGGGGCCTTCCAACTCCTGATGCATTCCATCCGCATCGCCATATTTCTCTCTGCAAAGCGGACAGGCAATATCATGCACAATCGCCGCAAGCTCCAGTGTTTCCTGCGTGTATGCATCCAGACCTTCCAATTCACCAATCGTTTTCGCAAATGCCCATACCTTCTGGAAATGATTAATGTCATGGTGGCTCTTCGCGCCCGATCTCTGCGCATAGAACTGAATCATTTTTACCATTGCATCTGATACTGACATGCTTGTCCCTCCTCTGTTTATGAGACTCCAGGGAAATATAACACATCTATTTACTCATGTAAACAAAATAGTCCCAAAAAAGGTTGAAAAAAAAAAAGCTCTATGATATAGTCCGGTCTTAAACACTTTTTGAATAAAAAAAGAGCAGAAATCCTTGGTTT
>JAJPWX010000093.1 GCA_021205755.1 Lachnospiraceae bacterium
CCATCATTCCGCCGCCGCCAAAAGCATACTGCCTGCGTATCCATTCCATCCAGCCAATAAAGGCGATCAATACTGCCAGGACGACAATAAAGATGATGCCAAGTACAGTGATGTGGAAAACCGTAAACGACAAAACGGCAAGGATCAATGCCGCAAGCGCAAAGCCGCCCATCATGTAAAATACGGGATGCGACATCCACGTTCCGTAATTCTCTCCGTGGGTGCCGAGGTGGATAGTGGACTGTGAAATCTGTTTTTGCTGTTTCATTGTTTCCTGTCTCCTTTTAAAATAATTTGTGTTAGCTAACTACCGGGTGCTGTTTCTTTGAGAAATGCACTTGCAGTGCCTGATTAGGGGTTCCAAGCAGCGTTTCCCGCTCATCGCTGTTTTACGCACTCCGCATAGGCCAGCGTGATACGGGCAGGCATTTCCTCCAGCATCACCACCTTCCAGCCATTTGCCTCCAGGAAGGCTCGGTACTCCGCAACGCTCCACTGATGTTCCAATTTGACACCGGCAATGCTGATGATCTTCGACCATACGACGCTAACGGCTCTTTTTTTATGGTTCACGAAGTTCGGCGCGATCAGCAGCCCGTCATCCTTCAAAACCCGGCTTATTTCCCGCAGTGCATTCTCCGGGTTCGGAACAATGTGCAGGGCGTTGGCGATAATCACTACGTCAAAGGAATCGTCTTCGTAGGGAAGATGTTCTGCGTCTGCCACCTCAAAGCGCAGGTTTTCTGGGCATCTGCCCTTCTTTGCTTCCCTTATCATCCCATCCGAGTAATCCGTGGCAATCATTTTATGTGCGGCATGGGCGACGTGCTTTGCCAGCAGACCGGGGCCTGTGGCAACCTCCAGCACGTCCATACCCTGAATGACCTGGGGGATGCGCTCGTACATCAGGCCATATGCCTTCCGGTCTCCCCGCATGGCCTTTTCATAAATCGGGGCGTAGAGGTCCCATAGTTTTTTATTCATCTCTGTAATCTCTCTCCATCGTGTACATCGTTCCGCCGCCCTTTATTGGCGTTTCCGCCGTTTTCTTCATGCCGCAGGAGACGTACTTTTTCACTTTCAGCCCTGTGTCCGTGTCCAGGACACAAGGGATCTTCCGCTCTCGGGCGATGCGAAACGGTTCTTCCAGCAGTACACGCAAATATCCCTGACCCTGAAAATCCCGTCGGACAGCGACCATGGAAATAACCTCATAGTCCGGCTCTTTCTGATATAGTTTCTCATATGGATTGTTCATCAGCAGAAGCAGCTTTTTCAGTGACCCAAAGGGAATCTCCCGCAGGAACCGCCATGCCATATGGAAGGATACACGCACCATTATCACGCCCCATTCCTTCGCTTCGCCCTTTCGCCAATAAGCAAGATAGCCCTCCTGCTGTTCGGAGGTTGCATAGAGGACACCGAGACGGTAGTAGCACTCCGTCATGATCTCCAGGGCCGTTATTGCATCCTCACGGTCAAGGCGTGTAAATAAGCCTTCACCCTCATCATAGAATGCCCGGCCAATGCGCCTGCCGATTGTTTTTAATTCTTCGTCGGTGAGGTTTGCCAGTCGAATCATAGTACCTCCTCTACGTTTGTTCCTGCTCCTGATCTCCCACAAACCAGTAGTCGCAAACAGTCCCGCCGCCTGCCAGCGTCTGCTCGCGATAGAGCCTGGCGTGGTACAGCCCTGCCAGCAGGTGATCCAACTCGCACATCACCGGAAGAATCTCCAGATAACCGTAGGCTCTCGCGTAATCGTTTAACGGGCATCTCGTGAAATGATAGTATATGCCGGACTTGTGAAGCGTGTCGTCAAAATGGAAATCCCAGGTTCTATCTCGGTACTCCGGATATTCTTCCACCCACGCTGCGCATTTATGGAATTTCTCGTTCAGCCTGTCCATATCCCCTGGCTTGTTGACATTCAGGCCGCCGCCCATAACCGTTCGGACGATTTTCATATCCAACAGCTCCCTGGTCATGTCCCGCATATCATCCGGCGTAATGGCTCCGTCAGCGGCTTTCCAAATAGCCATGAACACAAAGGACATATAGACGTTGTGCGCCATGGGATTTTTTGCACCGATGTCCTCCGCCTGGGCCAGCATTTGCCGGTAGATTGGCTTTGCTTTCCTGATGTATTCCTTCACAGCCTTTCTCCCATACTGTTTCGCCAACAGCCTTTTCATAAAGGGAGCAATCATGATCCAGTATTGCCCTGTGTATTTCATGCCGATGCTCCTTCCTTGCAGGTATTTTGAAAGAAACTCATGTTTCGCCCTCCCCGTAATTGACCCACGCTATAAGCTATTTGCTGTTTCGATGTAAGTACGACCATATCAATATACTTCCGAACCACAGCACCATGCTCTCACTCATCAGGCCGTTCGTAAATGCCAGACGAAACGCACTGTCCGGCATAAGCCAATCTCCAACGCCAAAACACAAACAGCCCAACAGGCCGCAGAGAAAGGCGAGGGTGATCTTTTTATCGTTTGACATTTTTCATCTCTCTTTTCTCGTCACTTTACCAAATCCACGTCATCATCAGGGAAATGATGACTCCTCCCACGGCAAACACCGGCAGCATGGGCAGCATAACCCTCACGTGGAACCATTTCTGGTGATACTCTCGACGCCGAACACGGCGCACATCACAACGCACTCAAGAACATAGACGGAAACGCTCATTGGTTATACGCCCCTTTCCGGCAAGTGAAACAAGCCACGGATTTCACAGTGCTAAACTCTACTGTCTCATACTGCCTCTCCAGCCGCTGTTTCAGACTGTCCGCTGTTTCATAGGGTGGAGTGAAGAACCCCTTCGGCTCATAGAGATGCCGGATAAACCAATCTGTCCGGGCAGTTTCCCCGGAAACGTAAAAACAACCGCAGAAACAGCCGCCGGGCTTTAAGACTCGAAATACCTCCCGGTAAGCCGCTTCTTTATCGGGAAAAGCATGAAATCCATTGAGGGAGAGTACGATGTCAAAGCTGCCGTCCGGGAAGGGCAAATTTCCCACATCCCCCTGCTGAAAGCGGACATGGGTCAGCCCGTCCCGTTTCGCCCTTTTTTGCGCACGGGACATCATGTCCTCAGAATAGTCCAGACAAGTGATGCTTGCATCAGGCAGCCTTTGATAGACCGGCATGGTCAGCACGCCGGTACCTACCGGCACCTCCAGCAGCGAACCGGAAAAATCCTCCGGAATACCGGAAAGCGCACGGGACAGATATTCAATGTTTTCCGTCTGTCCCATATCCCACACCAGTCTGCACACGGCTTTGCCCAGCAGGGTAGAACAGGTAATCATACCATCATATAAAGTTGCTTCTTTACCCAATGCGCGATATGCGGATTTGATTTCCTCGTGTTTACTCATAACGTTCACTCTTTCTACCAGTTGTTAGCAGTTACTAACTCGCATTGTAACAGATATCAATGGAGAAATCAATACAGAACCTGAGCGATTGCAGACCAAAGCAGAAACCACCGAACGATAACATACCACAAAAAACGGAGCAAATGCACGGGCAGCATTCGCCCCGCACTAGCTCCACGAAAGACTGGGGAGATACCGGCGGGCCATCCTGTGAAACTCATTGTCAAATGGAGTATTTTTACTCTTTGAGAGTTGGCGAAGAATCTGCGCATTGATATAATAGTATGAGGTTAGCCATATCTAACCATCTTTTGAGGAAAGCGAGGAAAATCTTTATGGAAAAAATAGAAAGCCAGGGAATCAAGCCCAAAAAGGGGCTGCCCCGTCTTATGGAGCTGGCCATGACACAAAAAGCGCCTATGGTGGGCGGTATGATACTTTCCGTTCTGGCAACGATTGCGTCATTCCTGCCCTATCTGGCCATTTATTTTATCATTCAGGAAATTGTGGGAGCTTACCCGGATTTTGATGCTCTGGATGTTCCGAAAGTGCTGGGATTCGGGGGGCTGGCTCTCGGCGGGGTTTTACTGAATGTACTGCTTTACACTGCGTCTGTGGCACTTTCGCACATTGCGGCCTATGGCACTTTGTATCAATGCAAAATCAATTATGTGTCCCACATTACAAAGCTCCCGCTGGGTTATCATCTGAAAATGGGCAGCGGCAGGCTGCGTAAGATTATGGACGATAATATTGAAAGTCTGGAAGGATTCATTGCTCACGACCTTCCCAACATGATTTCCGCATTTGTAGCGCCGGTCGTCATGCTGGTGCTGGTGTTTGCGGTAGACTGGCGTTTTGGTCTGGCGGCCTTTGTGGGAATTATTTTTTCCTTCCTTATATATGGCGTTACCTCCGGCGGGGACAAGACGAAAAAGCTGATGGAGGACTATCAGACTTCCCTGGAGGATATGAGCAATGCTTCTGTAGAGTACATCCGGGGGATCGCCGTGGTGAAGGCATTCCGGCAGACTACGTTTTCCTTTAAGCGGCTGTATGATTCTATCAAAAATTACACCAAAACCGTCATTCCGTATTCCTTAAGCCAGGAGCTGATGACCGCAGCGCTGTCCGCGGCGCTGAACGGCATCTATCTGTTTCTTATTCCTGTAGGGATATGGATCGGCAGTTCCACAAACGATTATCCGGCATTTGCTGCATCCTTTATTTTTTATCTGATTTTTGTGCCTGTGATTGCCTCCGTCCTGATGAAAATGATTTATGCTTCCGTCAATGCTATGCAGGTTGGAAACGCCGTGGAACGGTTCGATCAGATCCTGGCAGAGCCGGAAATTCCGGAAAAGAACACTTTCCCAAAACCGTCCGTATATGACGTCGTTTATGATCATGTTACCTTCTCCTATGCGGAGGATTGCACAACTGCAAAGCCACAGACGGAATCCTTTCAATCACAGCAGGAAAAGGTCAATGTGGCTGCGGCGCTGCAATCGGTGTCTTTTACAGCACCGCAGGGAAAACTTACTGCGATTGTCGGCCCGTCCGGCGGAGGGAAAAGCACCATTGCCAGCCTGCTTCCCCGTTTTTATGATGTAGAACAGGGCGCGATCCGTATTGGCGGAACAGACATCCGGAATATGAGTACCGGCGATCTGATGGATACGGTCAGCTTTGTGTTCCAGGACAATTTCCTGTTCAAACAAAGTATTCTGGAGAATATCCGCATGGGACGTCCCGGCGCAACTAAGGAGGAAGTCGTTGCCGCTGCTAAAGCAGCAAGGTGCCACGAGTTTATCACAGAGCTGCCGCAGGGGTACCAGACCGTATTCGGCAAAAATGGGGTGAAGCTCTCCAGCGGCCAGATTCAGCGCATTGCCATAGCAAGGGCCATTGTGAAAAATGCGCCGGTTCTGGTACTGGACGAAGCCACTTCCTTCAGTGATCCGGAGAACGAGTATTTCATTCAGCAGGCTCTTTCAGAATTGGTAAAAGGGAAAACGGTGATTATGATTGCGCATCGTCTCTCTACTGTCCGAAATGCGGATCAGATTCTTGTCGTAGATCACGGCAAAATCGTACAATCCGGCGATCATGATGAATTAGTGTCGAAAGAAGGCTGGTATCAGGATTTGTGGAGCAATTATACGAAAGCCCTGACGTGGAAATTCAGCGCAGGAAAGGAGGCATAAGCCATGATGAATCTGAAAGAAATGTTTCAGCTCTCAGACCGGGGAGCAAGTGATCTGAAAAAAGGCATTTTCGCCTGCACACTGACAAACCTTTCCCTGATGCTCTCTGTGGTTGTCACTGTCCAGATTTTCCTGGAAATCTTAAAGCCACTGACTGACGAAGAAGTTTCCTGGAATAAAATGTGGATGCTGTTTGGAACCGGTGTTATTGCGGTAGTTCTCCATTTCTTCTGCTGCAAAAACGATTACCGAAAGACCTATATGTCCTGCTACACGGCAGCGGAGGACTCCCGCATTCGTATCGCAGAGATGGTCCGGAAGTTCCCTATGAGCGTGTTCAACGATAAAGACCTGACAGAACTGACCACCAACATGATGGGAGACTGCGCCAGCATTGAACACTCGCTGAGCCATATTGTGCCGCCTCTGATGGCCAACGCTATTTCCTGTACGCTGATCTGCATTTGTGTGATGGTCTTCGACTGGCGCATAGAGCTTTTATTTCATTCTTCCACATTAAGCCGGGATGCTCCCGAGCTGTTAAAAATTCTTGGCGTAAACGGCAGACAGGTACAGAACCGTTTTTGTCAGGACGCTCAGAGCTATTTCACTCGGGCGGATGAACAGATAAAAAGGCTGTTTGAAGATATGGGTAATGCACCGCAGAAGTGCCGGGTTCCTTATTTGCAAATGAAGGTAGCAGAACTATTGCTTTTGCTCTGCTTGTCAGATATGCCGGAGAAAAGTGACGACCGGTCTTTTATGACCATGGGGCAGGTACAAATCGCAAAACAGGTGATGGAAATTATCAGTGCTGATTTGAGCAGACATTATTCTATAGAAAATCTGGCTGCTCCGTTTGGGGTCAGCCCATCCTCGCTGAAAAACTACTTTCAGGGTGTTTACGGAAAAAATATTTCGACCTGGCTGCGGGAAGCCAGAATGTCGGCAGCTTCCACTGCACTGCGGGAAGGGAATCAACCTGTGGCTGAGATCGCAGCCAGCGTTGGGTACGAGAACGCCAGCAAGTTCTCTGCGGCGTTTAAGAGCTTTTTGGGGGAGACCCCATTGGAGTACCGGCGTCAGAGCCGGTGCGGAATTTGACGGATTGTAAATGTTCGATTCTCTCTCAATTATCATACGTACTTCGCAGCAAGTGCGAAGCACTGTTTTGAATAATTGCAAATTATCTATTTGTTCTTTTTGGAGGTACATAAAATGAGTAATAAGACGAATACAAAAAAATCAAAAAACCTTGTATCTGCGGGCGTATTCATCGCCCTGTACTTTGTTGTGTTTCTGGTCATTGGGTGCTGCTGTATGCCTCTGCCGCCCCTCTATCTTTGTATGTCCAGCCTGATTGCCCTTGTAGCCGCTCCGGTTTATCTGATGCTGCTTGCAAAGGCTCCCATGCACGGTCCTGTCTTCATTGCAGCCATGCTGCCCTGCCTGTTCCTGCTGCTCCAGGGAAACATCTGGGTCGTAGCAGTAACCGGCATTGTGGCAGGTATCCTGGCTGAGATCATCGCCGGTGCGGGGAAATTTCGCAATAACAAGCTGAATGTTTTAAGCTATGTGTTCTTTTCACAGAATCTGCTGGGCGGATTCCTTCCAATCTGGATTATGCGTGACTATTATTTTGCCGATACGCTGGAGCGTGGTATGAGTGCGGATTTCTGCAACACGCTGGAGGCAATGACGCCCATATGGGTACTATATCTGATGATCGCCGGAACGGTACTCTTTGCCCTGATCGGGTGCGTGATCGGCAAAAGAATGTTTAAGAAGCACTTTGAAAAGGCTGGAATGGTATGATGGATACACGAGAAGCAAAATTTGATCTGCGGACAAAACTGATGCTGCTATTGGTTGTGAATCTCTTTTTACTTCTCAGCCATGCCTTTATCTTTGAACTGGTTCTGGTATTCGGCTGTCTGCTGCTCATTACCATAGACGGACAGCCGAAAAGTGCCCTGCATTTTTTGACTGCTTTTTTCATCATGCTTGGAATCGACCAGCTTGCCACGCCTCACATGAATGGGTTTGCCTTTACACTGGTATCCTTCCTTGTGGTATCTCTGCGAAAATTCCTTCCCTGTTTTATCCTGGGGAAATGGATCTTAACAAAAACAGAAGTCAGCGAATTTGTTGCAGTCATGTGGAAGCTGCGCCTTCCGCAGACCGCAATCATTCCGCTGTCTGTGATCTTCCGCTATTTTCCTACGATTAAAGAAGAATGGATCTCTATCCGGGCGGCTATGAAGATGCGCGGCATCCATGTTTCTCTGGAACACATCATGGTTCCTCTTTTGATGTCTGCGGTGAATATCAGCGAAGAGCTGTCGGCGGCAGCTCTTTGCCGGGGCTTAGATAATCCCGGTGTTCATACCAGTCTTGTGCAGGTGAAGTTCGGCTATCACGATTATGCCGTCTGGGTGATAACCGGAGTTTTGGCAGTGTCAGCATTGTTTTTGAAAGGGGTGGGGATTTTATGATTTCTTTTCAGAATGTGACCTGGTCCTATCAGGAAGACGGCGAAAGTAAAAGCCTGGATTCCATCCATCTGGAAGTAAAGGATGGAGAGTGTATCCTGCTCTGCGGGAAAAGCGGATGTGGGAAAACAACGATGACCCGCCTGCTGGGCGGCCTGATCCCCAACTTCTATGAAGGAAATCTGCAGGGTGCCGTATTGCTGGACGGGAAGAATCTTTGCGACCTTCCCATGTATGAAATCTCAAAACAGGTCGGCAGTGTATTCCAGAATCCCCGGACGCAGTTCTATACCGTCAACACCACCAGTGAGATCGCCTTCGGCTGCGAGAATCTTGGCATGGAACCGGAAATGGAAACGCCCCCTCGCTCCGCTCAGCGGCAGGACGATTCGCCCATGCAAAATCGCTTCGCGATGGGCGAATCTATCGCTGCCCGTGTCAGACAGACGGTCAGGGATCTGGAAATTGAATCTCTGCTTGATCGAAACATCTTCCATCTGTCGGGAGGCGAAAAGCAGATCATCGCCCTTGCCAGCATTTATGCCATGTTCCCATCGGTCTATGTACTGGACGAGCCATCCTCCAACCTGGATGTTCAGGCAATTGAAAAACTGCAAAAGATATTGACGCTTCTAAAGCAGCAAGGCAAGACCATCATCATTGCAGAACACCGCACATGGTATCTCAAAAATCTTGTAGACCGGGCGATCTATATGGAGGACGGGAAAATCGTCCGGGAATATACGATGGCGGAATTAGCACAGTTCACGATTGAAGAACAGTTTCAGAGCGGGATTCGGACGGTGGATCTTCTCTCCTATCCGATCACCCCCTGCACGGCTGCTCCTTCCAACCATACAATAAAGCTTCAGGATATTCACTGCTTCTATGGAAAAACGGAGGCACTTTCTATCCCAGAGCTGTCGATTAATTCCGGCCAGATCACCGCGATCATCGGCAACAACGGAGCGGGAAAATCCACGTTTGTCTCCTGCATGTGCGGGCTTTTGAAGAAGGTGAAAGGAACGATTCTGCTGGATGGGAAAAAGCAAACGGCAAAAAAACGGGTGAAGCAAAGCTATCTTGTCATGCAGGAGACAGGCCACCAGCTTTTTTCCGACAGTGTCCGCGAAGAAATTGTACTGGGAAATCGTGCCCCATCCGAAAAGAGCTTGCAGGAAATCATGAAGTCTCTGGATATTTCAGACCTTGCCGACCGCCATCCCATGACCTTATCCGGCGGACAGAAGCAGCGGGTGGTCATTGCCTCTGCCTGTGTTTGTGGAAAAAAGATTTTGTATTTTGACGAACCTACATCCGGCCTTGATTTCAGCCACATGATGGAAACCTGCCAGCTGTTAAAGCAGCTCCAGAAAGAAGATGTCTTTCTGTTTATTATTACCCATGATTACGAAATGATTGCTTCTGTCTGCGACAGTGTGATCCATATCGAGGATGGACGGGTACAGGAACAATATCTTTTGGATGAAGTCGGAATTGTAAAATTGCAGGAATTTTTTTCCTGAAACAGATTACTGCCTGAAACCGCCTGAAAAGCGACTTACGTCGTTTAGTTTAAAATAATTACAGGCAGTTTCTGGCAGAATAACCCGGCAAACTCGTTTACAGTTTTATTTCCTCTTCTATGCTCTCTTTCACAATCCTTGAAATCTTCAGGTTTCCGATTTCGTAGAAACTTCTCCGTGAGGATGCCGGCCTGCGTCTGGATTTTTTCCTCATTATTATGATGCAAATGTCATTTCCTGGTGATAAAAAACGGCCGAAAGTAACATAGAACCTTCGGCCAAATGCTGCCATATTTTTATTTTTCAAAATTGAATGCGGCAAATCCCGGATATACGGCACTCTCTCCCAGTTCCTCCTCAATGCGCAGAAGCTGGTTATATTTTGCCACACGCTCGCTCCTGCTCGGTGCTCCAGTCTTGATCTGGCAGGTGTTTAAAGCAACTGCAAGATCCGCGATTGTGGTGTCCTCTGTCTCTCCAGAACGGTGGGAAGCGATTGCCGTATAGCCCGCCTTGTGAGCCATCTTAATTGCTTCCAGTGTTTCTGATACGGAACCGATCTGGTTTAACTTGATCAGAATGGAATTGCCGCACCCCATACGGATTCCCTTCTGCAGACGCTCTGTGTTGGTCACAAACAGGTCGTCGCCGACAAGCTGCACTCTGCCGCCGAGTTCTTTTGTCATGATCTGCCAGCCTTCCCAGTCTTCCTCATCCAGGCCGTCCTCGATGGAGTAGATCGGATACTTATCTACCAGCCCTTTCCAGTGCTCTACCAGTTCTGCTGAAGTGAATTTCTTCCCACATTTTGGAAGAATATACTCACCTTTCGCACTGCCCTTCCACTCACTGGAAGCGGCATCCATTGCAAGCACGAAGTCCCTGCCCGGCTCATATCCGGCTTTCCGGATCGCCTCAATAATATATTGAATCGCTTCTTCGTCGCTGGCCAGGTCCGGGGCAAAGCCGCCCTCATCCCCGACAGATGTCGCCAGTCCTTTCGCTTTCAGAAGGGCAGCCAGCGCATGGAATACTTCTGTACACCATCTTAATCCTTCCCGGAAACTCGGTGCACCCGCCGGCATGATCATAAATTCCTGCACATCCACGGTGTTTGCCGCATGGGCGCCGCCATTTAAAATATTCATCATCGGAACGGGCAGACGATTGCCGCTGATACCGCCAAGGAAGCGATACAGCGGAAGCTCCAGTGCTGTCGCCGCAGCTCTTGCACAGGCAATTGACACCGCAAGGATCGCGTTCGCGCCAAGGTTCGATTTGTCCTTCGTGCCATCCGCGCGGATCATTGCCGCATCAACCGCATAAATATCGCTTGCGTCCATTCCGACAAGCACATCATTGATTGTCCCATTGATATTTGCGACCGCCTTTTCAACACCCTTGCCGCCGAATCTGGATTTGTCGCCATCTCTTAATTCCAGTGCTTCAAACTCGCCCGTTGACGCGCCGCTCGGAGCCGCTCCCCTCGCGACAGTCCCATCTACGAGAGTCACCTCCGCCTCCACGGTTGGATTTCCTCTGGAATCAATGATCTCTCTTCCAATTACTTTTTCAATTTTTAAATAGTCCATCTCACTGTCCTCCTTCGGGTTTTCCATGGGTTCCTTCCTCCCTGTCCAGCAGTTACAGGGCAGAAAGGAGTGACCATGGTTTATTCACGAGCAGTTAGTTATTTCTAACCTTTTGTATTGTAGCAGATACTAACAGGAAGCGCAAGAGAAAAATATAAGATTTTTTTCCGCAGTCTGGATATAAAGATAAAAACACTATTTCTGCCCCTTCCCAGGTCTCAGGGAACAGCTTCCGTTCAACGCATACTGACAATCGCAACAGTCATCCCCGTACCCCAGCGTTTTTGTCCGGTGAAATCCATTTTTCATGTAATAAGCAACGATGTAATCAACCGCACAAATTCCCGGCAGGATGCCCTTTGCATCAAACTTCTCCGCATAAGCAATGAATCCGCATTTCCTGATATTGATCATGAATTCATTCTCGTTGATATCCCTATACTCTATTTCCCAGTCAAAGGGATGCAGCTTTCCGCTTTCCTGCCGGAGCATATGCTGCTTCGCTTTTTTCCTGAAACCGTTCAAATAGGTCTTACCGACCATGTGCAGCAGCGGCTTCGGAACAGTCAGCAGCATTTTCTCATTCATATGCCACATAAGCTCATCCGCCTGCTCCTGATCCATTCCCGATTCCATCATCGCCTTGTACCAGCCAACATAAGAAGGCGCATAAGCGTAGTTAAAGGAAAATATGCTTTCCCCGATATCTGGAGTTTCCTTAAGGACTCTCTTAAACCAGGAATCGGACCTCTTTTTAAATTGTACATAAAAACTCTTTCCATACATCTGTACAATCATTTTCCTGCTTCTTGTCATCGTCAGGTAATAAATAATCTTCATCATTGTTCCAGGCTCTCCAACCAGCTACAGATCGTGTCAAGAGCCAGCTTTCCATTTCCCACATTACAATGGTTTTCTGCTTCTTCTTTTTCCGTAAAAAGGCGGAAGGTAAGGCTTCTCACATTCGTAAACATATCAATTTCCCTGCCGATCATATGGTAGTCGATAAAGTGATCCCTGCTCGCTCCAAGAATCAGAAGATCCTGGGTGACCTTATCCGCGACCGGCTCCAGACAGTAATCTGCCAGCTTCGTTGCATATCCATATGCGCTGTCTGCTTCATAAGCATACATCCCATGCTTTAAGCCCCAGTCGATCATTGGCTCCTTTTTGGCTTTCGCATTAAAAATCAGATTGACCAGCCTTTTTGCATGAAGTTTCATAAGCAAATAAAAAATCTTCCGCAGAGCCGACGGCTGTCCGCCGATAATCACATCCAAAAAGGACGGGAATACAGACCACGCAACGACTTTAGTGATGCGTTTGTCAAACGCGGCCGCCCTCGGTGCAAGATAGCCGCCCAACGATACGCCAATGATCGTCACATCGGAGAGCTTGAAAAAATCAAGCACCGCTTTCACTGGCTTTTCCCATTCATGTGTGAAGTGCATTCCCTGTGTGCGGATCACACCGCCCTGCCCCGGCCCCTCAAACAAATAGACTTCAAAGCCTTTTTCCTGCAAATACAGCAGGGAGAACAAAAATTCCTCAAAATAGCTGTCATTTCCGCCATGAAAGAGCAGCGTTCCTCTGCTTTCCCCTTCCGGCTTCACATGCATAACAGGCAGTTTCACGCCCTCATACGGCACTTCATACCTTCTGATGCGGGGATTTTCTCCTTCGAAATAATCCGCGTAATATTCATAAAAAAGAACTGTGGCCTTTTCATAATATTTTTTCTTGTCGGGATCGCCGTCATACATAAAAAATTCGCTCATACGGTAATAAGCGATCGCGTTCTCAAACCGTTTCTTCTCCATTGCCTCGTCTCCGAGCGCAATCAGTTCACGTTTCCAGTCGGCGCTGTTTTTAATTCTCCCGCTGATTTTCTGAATATCCTCCAGACGCCCGCCGTCCCAATTGATAGTGCGGTTGAGTTGATAATTAAAATTCGCCTCATCATTCAGCTTATACACGCCTTTTTTCAGAGCTATCGGCTGCGAAATATCATATTTTTTCATAGATAAAATGAAAGCCGCGCATTTAAAGTTGCGCTTCGCGCAAGGCGCGGCCTACGTCCATACTCGCAAGCGAGTATGGACAATAAAAGCCTCCTTGTTGATACCGTTTTATCATACAAGGAAGCTCTCCGCTTTCAATTACACGCTAACATGCTATATTTTTTCATACTGCGTTCGCAGCAAGCGCAAAGACTTGTTCCGAATAGTCACATTAACTTTTCATAAAATCGCTCAGGGAAATCCCAAACATTCTCTTACAGGTCGCCGCTAGATGGGACGGGGAGTCGAAACCTGCCATCATTGCCGCATCCGTAATATTCCCCGATTTCAACAAATGAATATAGCTCTTTCTTATTTTTTCCAGTGCCAGATATCGGCGCAGGGCGATCCCCACATTTTCTTTAAATAGATGGGAAAAACGGCTGACAGAAATTCCGGCTTCCGCCGCCAGTTTGCTTATCGTATCAGCTTCAATGCTCTCAAGGCTTTTAAGCGTCTCAAGAGCATTCTGTATCCGCTCGTCCATGGAAAGAGAGAAATCTTCTATCCCCAGCATATCGGTGATCGCCTCGTCCACAGCTGGAAGCGAGCGGGCATCAAGCCATACATTTCTTATTTTCTGTACAGTCTCACCATCCAGGACAGCATAGTTCTGCCCCTTCAGATAACGACAGGACAGTTCATTGGCAAATAAAGAAGTTTTATCGAACAGGCAGATGAGCAGTTCCCCCTTTTCCGCGCAAGCTGTATGCAGAACATCGGAATCAATGCATACTCCCTCAGCTTCAAATTCATACTGATTCACGCTGCACCTGATTTTATGAGAAACCCCGATTATGATATGCGACAATAGGTGCCTGTGTTTTTCCGGTTCATGGTAAGCCGCATTCAGATACAGCCTGTCGTATTGAAAGAAAAATTCTGTCACAATATTATCTCCCTTTTCATCTGCCCTTCTGATTAAGGAAAGATTGAGTCTACCGCAGCATTCTTTCACGCCAGAACACCATATGTACGTACTTGCTTGCGAATATGAACGAAACGCGTCAATATGGAAACGCCCCCTCACAAAGCGAGGGGGCAATCTCCGTTCCACTCCGATCGGTGCTTAACCGACGTCCACCGGGTCTCCACTTCGCTCCGTTCCGCCCTAATCGCGTGCCACTGGCACCCAGGACCGTCCAGCACCACGTTGCCAATCATAGAAACGCTTCGCATTTGAGTGGCGCTTGCGATGTGATTTTCATAACGCGGCTTTCCTTATTATATTTATACGATTATTCTTCTGCGAGCAGTACGCTCTCCAGATCAGCGAGCATCGTATCCAGTGCGGTAATTCCGCCTTCTGCTGTGTACCACACGGCAGGATGCTCCAGATACACGATGTTGCCGTTCTGGTAAGCATCCGTCTGCATCACCAGTTCATTTTCCATAATCTCCTGTGCCAGCTGCGCTCCTTCTGTCTGAATCGCCGCGTCGCGATCCATCACAAAAATATAATCTGGGTTCTGCTCCAGAATTGTCTCAAAAGAAGACTCATTACCATGTGTTGAAGTTGAGTCCGCCGCAGTGAGATTCTCAAATCCAATCTCCACGCCGATGATGGAGCAGCGGCCATCATTCCCAAGCAGATTGAAGCTGCCGCTGGTGCACATACCTACCAGCGCGGTCTTGCCCTCAGCTATCTCCCGAAGTGCCGCGATGCGATCATCAAAGGCTGTCATTTTTTCATCAATCTGATCTTCCAGGCCAAAGATGGAGGCGATTGTTGTCGCGTTCTTGCGGACACTCTCTACCAGGCCGATCTCGCTGTCCGTCGCCAAATATACGACCGGTGCGATCTCGCTCAGGTCGTCATAAATAGAACTCAACCGGCCGCCGATGAAAATAATATCCGGCTCGCACTCCATAACCGCTTCCAGATCCGCTTCTTTGATATTACCGAGGTTCAAAATATTTTCATCTTCCGCATAGGAGGAAAGGTATTCGATCGAAGTGCTGGCGGTACCTACTACCCGGTCGCCCAAGCCAAGATTATCCAGGATGTCCAGAGAAGCCAGATCCAGGATCGCGATGCGCTCCGGGTCATATGGAACCTCTACCTCCGCTTCTTCACCATCCGCATTCAATGCAGTAATGGTAATCGTTTCTGCTTCTTCCGCACAGCAGGCTGTACTGATTGTCATTGCCGCGACAAGCGCAGCGAAAATAAGTCTTTTCATTTTCACAATCTCCTTTTATAAAGTACTGAAATAATAAAATCTGTAGTAATTGTGGAACTCTCTGCAGTTCCTGTTTTTCTTAATAGTAGATCGACAATGGTTTTCCCTCGATCTCCATGATCTCGAAATCTACGTTGTAAATGCGCGCCAGGGTCTCTTTCGTCATCACCTCCTTTACGGTACCGAATTTTTCGATCTTCCCGTCCTTGAACGCACAGATGTAGTCCGAGTAAAATGCTGCGTAATTAATTTCATGCAGCACTAAAATCACCGTCTTCCCAAGCTCATCGCAGAGGCGACGGACAATTTTCATCATATTGGTGGCGTGGTAAATATCCAGATTATTCGTCGGCTCATCCAGCAGGATGTACTCCGTATCCTGAGCAATTACCATTGCGATATATGCTCTCTGGCGCTGTCCGCCTGAAAGCTCATCAATAAACCGATCCTCAAATTCCTCCAGTTCCATATAAGCGATCGCCTGGCTGATAATCTCCTCATCCTCCTTTGTCGTGTGGTTCCCGGAATAGGGAAAGCGTCCAAAGGTCACCAGTTCCCGGACTGTCAGTTTCATCTGAATGTTATTTGTCTGGGTGAGAATTGCCAGACGCTTTGCCAGATCACGACTTTTCCACTGCGTAATATCTTTCCCTTCAAAATCCACTGCACCGCCGTCCCGTGCAATCAGCCTGGACAATATGTTCAAAACGGTCGACTTGCCGGCACCGTTCGGTCCGATCATGGAAATGACTGCCCGCTTCGGAATCTCGAAGCTGACTCCATCGACTACCGTTTTACCGTCGTATTGCTTTGTCAGTTTTTTTGCAAACATGGTCTGCTCCTTTCTTTTTTATGCACAAAACCTTTTTCTGCCCGATTAAAATTCGCATGGCCGACGTCAGGAATACCCCGCAAACAACCGCATTCACCTTCTGGAATTTCTCAATATCAGATACAGGAAATAGATTCCGCCCCATAGGGTAATGAACACACTGACTGGCACGGAATATACGAACACCCGCTCTACAACCAGCTGCCCCGCGACCAGCACCAGCATACCGAACAGAGTGGAGCCGATGATCAGTTCCAAATGCCGATAGGTCTTCAAAAGCTGTCTCGACAGGTTTGCAATAATCAGGCCGAGAAATGAAATTGGCCCGACCATCGCTGTCGCCACCGCTATGTAGAGGGTCACACACAGCAGGAGCCTGCGGATGCAGCTGTCATAGTCCACGCCCAGATTAATTGCCTGATTTTTCCCAAGTGTAATCACATCCAGCAAAGACAGATCTTTTCGGAAAAGAAGAGCCAGCGCCGCAAGCACGATTACGGAAAAGATAATAATCTCCGTATTAATATTGCTGAAGCTCGCGACCAGCGTTGCCAGGAGGGTATCATATTCATTCGGATCCATAACGCGCGTCAGTGTGGACTGAATGCTGGAAAAAAAGGAACTCAGCACTGTGCCGACCAACAAAACATAAAGAACATTATGCCCGGTCTTTTTAAACAGGTAGCTGTAGATGATCGTCGCCGTGATCCCCATCAGCACCAGATCAATACCAAACGCCAGATTTGATTTTGTCATAATAAAGCTGGTCGTGCCAAAGACAAAAACTACCGCCGTATGGATCAGTGTGTACAGCGAATTCATGCCCAAAAGACAAGGCGTCACAATCGTATTGTTTATAATTGACTGAAACACAATAGAGGCGCTGCCAATAGCAAACGCGGTAATCAACATTGCGGCCAGCTTCGGCGTACGAATTTTCATAGAATAACGAAAGAGCTTCGGATTGGCAAATTTTACACCAACCGTCATATAAAGGATCGCCGCGAGAAGCACCAAAACGGCCAAAATGACCAGCTTCCGGGTATTCGCGCGCCGCGCTGCAGTTGACTTTACTTTCATTTCGCACCGTCTCCTTCCTCAGCCATTTTCCGTATACCAAATTGCTTTCTAAGAAATTCCCCAACACGAACCGCTTTTCGCCCATGCTTCAAGCGATACATCAGAAGTCCGATGAACAGAATGCTGCCAAGAATGCCAATAATCAGCTCGATCGGCAGCTCATAAGGTGCAATCACGACCCGACCGATCATATCACATATCAGCACGAAGATTGCTCCGAACAGCGCAACATCCGGCAATGTTCCCCGAATCTTGTCTCCCTTAAACATCGCGACCAGATTGGGTACAATCAGGCCAATATAAGAGATAGAGCCTACTACTACCACCACGCTCGCCGTAATCAGCGCGGCAATGGTCAGCCCGCCAAACAATACCAGATTGTAATGGATTCCCAGGTTATTGGAAAAATCCTTTCCCATACCTACAATGTTAAAATGGTTTGCGAAGATGAAAGCCAGAATCAGCATCGGCACGACCAGATATACCAGCTCGTACCTCCCGCGGATGACCATGGAAAAATGCCCAACTGTCCAAGTGGAAAGTGCCTGCGTCATCTCATAGCGGTAAGCAAAATAATTTGTGATTCCCGTAATCACGTTGCCAAACATAATGCCCACCAACGGCACCATCACTACATCCTTAAACTGAATGCGCTGAATAAACCAGACAAAGATCCAGGTACCCAGGATCGCGGTCGTAAACGAAAACAGCGCCCGGCTCCAAATCGTCGAGTTCGGCATAAAAAGAAGCGCCAGCAGAATACCCATCTCAGCAGAGGAGATCGTCGCGCCGGTCGTAGGCGACACAAACTTATTCATACAAAGCTGCTGCATAATCAGGCCCGCCACACTCATGCCCATACCCGTACACAAAATTGCCAGCAGCCTTGGCAGTCTCGAAGCCATAAAAATCAGCCACTGCTCAGAATCTCCCGCAGCCAGACCCGCGAGATTCACATCGATCACTCCGACAAAAAGTGAAAAAAATGAAAGCAAAAGCAGTGCCCCGGCAAGAATGATGGTGCTCATATGTTCTTTCAAGACTCCTTTTTTCATGTAAACCTCCGTAAAAAGGCAAAAAAATAGCCACTATAGAGTATAGTGGACTGCTATCCGGTAAGTTACTTAAAATTTTTATTAGATATTTCTAACAACTGTTAGTGATGATAGCACAGATATGTCAGGAATGCAAGTATTATTTTAAAGATTTGAAAATCAAATTCCTCTTCCAGATCTGAATATGTTGTTTTCGGTCTGGCAGCAAGAATCCTCTTAATTTTCATTTCCAAAGGTTCATTTTGAACCTTTAGGAGTTGAACCATTGGCACCTATATCTGTTCCCCAAGCGGTATGCGGGATTGCACCTACCCTGCATTTTGTTCGAAACGTACCAAAGCAGACATTTCCTGTGTTGTAATGGAATCTATTTAGACAATAAATGTCTTCGCAACTTCTGCCGCCTCTACGCAGTTTTCCGTGTAGGCATCCGGCACCCATATCCTCGGCAAGCTGCTTGGTCACCGCGCCGCCGCCTACCATGATTTTGTATTTTTTCTCCGGATCGTTGCGCCGCAGAACCTTTACCACCTGTTCCATTTCAGGCAAAGAGGTGCTTAGCAGAGAGGAGATGCACACGATTTGCACATCCGGATTCTCACGGACTGCTTTCAGAAACTGTTTTTCTGAGATATCCACGCCAAGGTCAATGACTTTGAACCCCGCGCTGCGGAACATCAGCGCAACCAGGTTTTTCCCGATGTCATGGAGGTCGCCTTCGACAGTGCCAACAATCACAGTGCCGATGTTTTGCTCCTCAAAGGAAGCGTCTTTTTTTTCAATCAATGCGAAACCGGAACGGACGCAGCGGGCTGCCGCGAGGATGGAAGGAATATCTGTCTCCTGCTCCTTATAGCGCTCCCCCATTGTGCGCATCGCCGGCATCATGGCCTCTTCCACAATGCGCATGGAGTCTACCCGTTGTTCCAGGGCTTCCTCTACCAGCTTTTCCGTCTCTTTTGGATGTTCGGCTTCTATGGATTGCCGCAATTCTTCTAATACCGTCATAAATATCCCCCAATATGTCAGAAACAGAATCCTTCGCTTCTGATTGTTCCGTCATCACCATTTCTCAGATTAACATAATATTCTTATGTTAATAAATAACAGCTTGTATAGGCTATCGTACAGGGGCCATAATAATAGTCCAGATGATTGGCCTGACAGACCTGTGTGACCAGCATACCATACGCTTCCATCGAAGAGAAGGCTTCATTCGGAAAACGACAGGGCTGATCTGGATAAGTGCATGTTTTACATTTCGTGCAGCAGCCCGCGCCAATCGCAAGCATTCCCAGATACTGTTTCCGCAGTGTTTTCTCAAATGCGTAAAAAGTCTCCTTGTGGCGCTGTTCTGTCTCCATCATAGTTTCCCCGTCCAGCTCGTCCTCCAGTTCCCCGACAGTCTGTACGATGATTCCTTCCTGGTACTGTCCGATCTTTTCCAGGCATTGTTCCAGAGAGCCGCACCCAGGCGGACAGCTTCAGCATTTTCCATACATATGGCAGATATTCGCTTCACACATCTGGCGTACTTCCTCGCGCAGCTCTAATGTGCTGCAGTCCAGAAACGCAACGTGGGTGAAGCCCAGCGTTTCTCCCTGTTAAGGCTGGGGCTCGATTTGCCGTAGTCAAAACGACGTCCGCACCGTCAGATTTGATGAGTCTATTGTATCATTTGCACAGTTCTTTCAACAGTGTTAATTCTGAGGAAAATTCAAGTGCTTTTCCTACAAATTGTAGTAAAGAAAAACGGAACCTTCTGACAAGTCAGAACAGTTCCGTTTTTCATTTGATTATGCTAATTCAAGAATCACATTCACAGCCGATCTCAGAGGCAGTGTCACGGTATTATCTGTAACGGGGAGTTCTCTCCCGCTTCTAAGCTCCCGCACGGTTCGAATGTTTTCCGCTAAACGAAGCGTTACTACACAGGTATAGTCCAGATCAGAGCGGAGTATGATACGGTTGTTGTCGTAAACAAACATCTGGATTCCCGCAGGCCCTTCCAGCACTGCCGGCATTTTGGAGCATACCGTCCGCCGGATCACATTCAACACTTCCGCCGGATAGTGATACAGATCCCCCGTATCATCCGGAATTGTGACAATGCTGACCTTTCCATTTCCGTAGCTGCACTGAAGAACAATCGGAAAAGCGCTCTCTGTGCCGTATCCTGCCGCCAGTTCCCAGACATCGTTCGTGCAGTATTCCATCTGCGGAATCAGTACCGGCGCGTCTCCACTGTAACAGCCGCAGATGTTGATGCCATTATCTTTACTGTCCGCATATCTGGTCACAAGCGCTTTCCTTGCACTGTATGCTACATTTACGAATTCCCCAAACGCAGAGCCAAGCTTACGAACAAAGCCACTGGTTACAATCACCTGTGCCCCGTCAAGAAGGCTTTTTTGCATCTTTTTCACGATATCTTTATCATCAGCGGCGCCTTCGCTTAGGAAAATCACCTCTGCCTGTTTGGGATACCGAAGACAGGGTTCAAAGGGGATGCCACACATACCGAGGTAATTGTGGATGTTGCTCTCGCCGCGCGCGTTTGCCGGACGGTAAGCAGCTACGCCGGCCGGGTTCCCAAGCTTGCCTAAAAAAGCATCCGCGTCTGCAAACATCTGCTCCAGGGCGGCGCAGAAGGTTCGATAAGCGGGATCATTTAACAGGGAGCCAAGGCTGAATAAAGTGACCTCTTTCGCTTTTCCAAACAGTGTCAGATAGCCCTGTTCCAGATAGGAGGTCAGGTTGTAGGTACACTCGTAGGGGTCGAACCAGCCTCCCAGGTTCCGCCCCGGTGCGGCACTTTCAAAATAGCGCATGATAAAATAGCTCAGATATTTCGGAATGTGCTGCTGCGTGTATCCTGGGTTTCGCGTCTCCGTTCCGGTGTAAATGGAGTCAACCATGGCCGGTTCCATCTCCAGGTCGTATCCTTCCTCATTAAAGCTGTCATACCACTGCGGATACTTTACGATGACATTGACTGCCGGATTGATCGCTTTCGCGGTCTTCATCACAATCTCTTCCGTGATTCTCTTTTTCTCTGCCAAGCGGAACTCGGACCAGGTACGATCCCCCTTCTTTTCAATGCACGCCGGACAGCGGCAATTGAGAAAATAAAAATCATCAAAAATAAATTCGTCAAAAACCTCCGCGTTGAGAGCGACAGCTTTCCGCAGGGTTTCCTCGTCTTTTGGAGTAGAATAACACAGAGAGGCAAAGCCTTCCTTGCTGCTGTCGGCACAGGTCGTAATCCCGCCGGATGTGGCGATTCCTCTGCTTTCAAAATAGTCTTTCACTTCCAGCAGATGTTCCTTCGTACACCATTCTTCACTCCGATAACATTCCAGATAGACCCGTCCGATCTTCACATGATCTGAAAGCAGGCGGAATTTCTCTTCAAATTTCGTAAAATTCGTTATACGATTGACATCCCCCACCGGACAGTACACCGCAACATTAAAGTTTTGATAACTCATTCTGTTTCTCATGGTTCCCCTTTCTCCTTTTCCCTGTTTCAATCCGTGCTTCCCTGCTGTACATATGTTTTGCTTTTACCGTACCTCACGGCAATCCGTTTTTCTCTTATTTACGACCGTAAAATTCCGCCACTACCTGCTCTGCCGGTTTTCCATAGATATCATATTTTTTATCCATTGCCGCTTCCGCAAGGGGATACTGTCTCCAACTCCAGTCCCAGAGCGCGTAGCCGCCGACCCAGTCCCGCTTACTGCCGGCTGTAAACATCGTGCGGTACCAGTCGGCCTGGCCTTCCAGGTCTACTGCTCCTTTCATATTCCAGTCGTTCGGCACCATTTTGGAGCCTTCCGTGGACATGCATCCGCACTCCGCAAAGAAAAATGGCTTATTGAATTTCCGGACGACTGCCTCAATCCGATCTAGCTGGCGTTCCCAGTCATTTATCGGGTAATAGCCGCTCGACGCAATCACATCCACCGCATCCCACCATTTCACATTGTGCTCCTGATACTTATCCGTATTATAGGAAACCAGACCGCCAAATTCTCCGCGAATCTTCTCAATCAGCTGCCGCCACTCCTGCTCCCGACGCTCACTCTGTACCATTTCACAGCCCGGAAGAAACATCTCGCAGCCCTCCCGCTGCGCAATCTCCGCGTAATGCAGCTGAAAATCCGTGTAAGCCGGGAACCAGTTGCTCCACTTCGGCTCGCAGGGCACATCCTCATCAAAAAAATTGATATGCGCCCGCCAGACACCGTTGCGGCAGTTCACAGTCGGCTTCAATGCTACCCGCAGTCCAAGAGCCCTGGCGTTTCGAATGGTCATGGCCAGTTCCTTATCACTTACCGTCGCTTCTGATCGGTAGTCGATCTCTTCTGACTGGGGCGTATCCTGCAGTCCAACCGGAACGAGAATCATGAAATTGGCATTTGTCCGCTCCGCAAGATTGCGAAGGCTTTGCTCTGCTTCCGGCGTTTCCAGGCTGCCTTTCGGGGAAAAGGCGGCAAAAGTAATTCCCTTTATAAATTCCATCGGTAGCTACTCCTTTCAGCTTTTATAATACACAATATGGACTTTGTGTTCCATTTCAATTTCGTCAAATCCCCAGCTTCAGCCGGCAGATCGCCTCTGCGACACGGATGCCGTCAACCGCTGCGGATGTAATTCCGCCCGCATATCCGGCGCCTTCCCCACAGGGGTAAATACCTGGATGCGAAATGCTCTGGCAGCCGTCTCCCCGTAAAATGCGTACCGGTGAGGACGTGCGGCTTTCCACGCCAGAGAGCAGTACATCGGGGTCGTCAAATCCCGGAATCGTGCGCCCGAATGCATGCATTCCCTCTATAAAGGAAACATTTAACTCTTCCGGAAAAATGGAACTGATATTCGTCATCTTCCACAGTCCCTTATTTGCAGGAAACAGCCTCCCCGGTGCGGCCGAAGGCTGCCTCTTGCTGAAATCCTCAAACCGTTGGATGGGAATCTGTCCATTCGCGCAATTCCAGGCGGCTCGTTCGAGTTTTTCCTGAAAAAGAATTCCCGCAAGGGGATTCCCGTTATTTCCGTCCCCATAACTACTCTCGGAGCCTGTATCAGCAGCAAAAGTCCGATAATCCTCCGGTGTTACGGTCACGACAATGGCGCTGTTGGCATTCTTTCCATTCCGCCCGCTGTAGCTCATACCGTTGACCGCTGTCATGCCGGGAACAGAGGACGCATTTACAACGTAACCGCCCGGACACATACAGAAAGAATAGACACCCCGTCCATTTTCACATTTGTGTGTCAGCTTATAAGGTGCGGCGCCCAAGCTGTTTACGTTTTCTGTGCCGTACATTGCCCGATTGATCTGACTCTGTCTGTGTTCCACGCGCAGTCCCACCGCAAATGCTTTCGCCTCCATGGAAAACTCTTTGGCCTGCAGCATCCGGAAAGTATCGCGCGCACTGTGGCCGATCGCAAAAACCACCTGACTAGCCGTAAGATAAGCTTCCCCGTGATTCAATTCGAGAAGATATGTGCCGGATACTGGATTTTGCCGGTTTGAATCCAATACCGCTTCCATTTTCTGTGTTTCCACGCAAATGTCAGTCAGCTGGGTTTCAAACCGTACTTCCCCACCAAGCCTGATAATCTCCTCCCGTATCTCTTTGACGACTTTTGCGAGCACATCCGTGCCGATATGCGGCTTCTGCTCCCAAAGAATCGAAGCATCCGCGCCAGCCTTTACAAACTCATGAAGTACAAAACGAATCCGCCCATCCGGATCTTTGATTAATGTATTGAGCTTTCCATCTGAAAAGGTGCCGGCACCGCCCTCTCCGAACTGCACGTTGGAAGACGGGTTCAACTCCCCTGTCTCCCAGAAATGCTGTACGCTTCTGGTTCTCTTTTCAACCGCCTCGCCCCGCTCCAGAACGATTGGCTCAAGCCCGGCTCTGGCGAGCATCAGCGCACAGAAAAGCCCTGCCGGACCGCTGCCGACAATGACTGGCCGGTCGGCAGTCTGAATATGGCTGCCCTCTGCTCGAATTGTGTACGGAAAAACATAGGTCTTTGGCTCAATTGCTGTTACATGGCGGTTACGCAGCTTTTTCACGACTGCCTGCGCATGCGGCAGATCTACATCAATGGTATACACAAAAAATAAATCCGGCTTTTTCCGCGCATCTAGAGAACGGCGGATAATTTCGTATTCCGGAGTGAAATCCGGTTTTTGTTTTTTTTCAAGTGTTCTGAAATCTTTCGCTCGATCGCTACTCGCTTGTTCGCCCTTCTTTTTCTGCAAAGAAGAAATCCGCCGGGAAGATTCTCTCGGCACAACCCGCCGAATACGCAGTATTTTGCATATTTCCTGTTCCAGCTCTTCACAGCTGTGGCCAACACGAAGTTTTAGCTCATTGATTCTGACTGCCATCTTGAACCTCATTAAACAAAATCATGGTGAAATAGACAACGGTATCTTGGCCGTAATTGGAACACATTCCGATCTGATCCAGCATCTCTATGACAATGACGCCATGGCTTTCCATAGAAAAAAATCGTTTCTCCGGAAAACGGCAGGGCGCGTCCGGGCAGGTACAGACCTGACATTCTGTACAGCCGGTCGAAAGGATATAAAAGTCCTGAAACTCTTTTACCAGCTCATCCCGAATCGCCAAAGTCAGGTCGTCATGCTGACGCTTTACCCGCAGATTCGCTGCCTTTTCCCAGGCATTCGGGGTCTCTGTGACGGTCGAATAAAGGCAGAAGGAATCATATTGCCGACATTTGGCGATTTTTTCTTCTATCGTCCCGCAGTAGGGCGGGCAGGTCCAGCAATGACCATATCGCTCACAGTCCCGCTCACAGATTACCCAGGCCTTGTCTGAAAATATCATCTCCTCTTTTGTCCCAAAATAATATTCACAGATGGGATGCTCCAGGAGAATTGTTTCAATCAATTCTTTTCTAGTCATGCCGATTATCCTCACTCTATTTTGAACCCAGCCTTCCGATCAATTTCCACTTGGCATTTCCTCTGCCGCATATTGACCTGCCAGATATCCGCTTGTCCAGGCCCATTGCAGATTGTATCCGCCGCACGGGCCGTCCACGTCCAGCATTTCCCCGGCAAAATAAAGTCCCTCATGAAGCTTTGATTCCAACCGGCTGGTAAGCTCCCGGCAATCCACCCCGCCCGCACAGATCTGAGCCTGGTCAAAGGATTTTGTGCCTGTGACAGGCAGCATATACACTTTCATTGTCTGAATGAGCTCGTCGATAAATGCTTCCTCTAATTCCCCGCAGGTTTTGGGAACCCTTCCCTGCCCGGCCCGGGAGAGAATACGCGGAATCATTTTCCCATTTAACAAGCCCCGCAGAAGGACGGAAGGTGCTTCTTTTGCCAGCTCGGCAGCCCTTCGAAGAAGGATTTCTTTCAGCCGTTTTCTTGTGTAATCCGGTAAAAAATCAATACGCAAGACATAATTAACCGGATCTGTATGATTGCATCGTTTTCTGGCCTGTTTTGAATCATTAGATGCCTTTTTCGAATCTAACTCCGGCGCATCTGTGAAATAACGGGAAAGCTGGAAGATCACAATCCCGGAAACCCCGTATTGCGTCCACTGCAGTTCCCCTGTATCGGAGGAAAGGACTTTTGCAGTCGTATCCGTCCATAATCCGCTCTCGCTGTGCAGCAGTGTAACCTTAGCGTGGCAGCGCACCCCCGCAAACTCCTGTTCCGTAAAATATCTGGAGCAAACGAAAGGCACCAGCGCCGGCCGCAGGGGGATAATGGTATGCCCAAGACTTTTTGCGAGAGAATATCCGCTGTCAATCGCCCCTGCCTGGGGCGCTGCTTTTGAACCGCAGGCCAGGATCAGCGCGTCTGCGGAATAGGTCCAGGTAGGTGTAATGACAGAAAAACGGGTGTTGTTTGCGGCGGTTGTCCGATTTGCATTATTTTTTTCCGTTTGATGATCAATGATTCGCTCGATCTTTTGGGAAAACTTAAGCTTGCAATTCCAGCGGCGGAGCTCTGCGAGCAGGACATCCAGAACCGAGGACGCCTGCGATGAATATGGATAAATCAGTCCCTCTTTGCTTTGCGTGAGCAGCCCCAGCTCTCCAAAAAGACGCAGCGTATCATCGGAACCAAATTCTTCCGTCAGCTTTTGGGCAAGCGCAGCGCCGGTTCCATGATATTTTTGGGGAAGATTTTTCGCTGTATTGGTCAGATTACAGCGGCCGTTGCCTGTGACAAGAAGCTTGCGGCCCGGAAGCTCCTGTGCCTCCAGTATGGTGACCTCTGCGCCGCAGCGGGCGGCAGAGATACCCGCCATAAGGCCAGCCGCACCGGCACCGATCACGATCACTGTTTTTCCCATCTGCATTTCCTCTCTGATTATGGTAACCGCACAAGTTTCTTTTCCACTAATCTCTGCAGGGATTTCAGAATTCCCAGCTTCGCGTGCGGCCAGGTCAGTCCTCCCTGGAAATAAACCGCGTAGGGCGGCTTAATTGGTCCATCCGCGCTCAGCTCGATCGAGGAGCCCTGTACAAATGCTCCAGCCGCCATGATCACGTCGCTGTCATAGCCAGGCATCGCCCAGGGCTCCGGCGTCACATAGCTGTCTACCGGTGCCGCCGACTGAATCCCCTCACAGAATGCAATTACGCCTTCCGGAAAACCGAATTCTACGGCCTGGATAATGTCATGCCGCTCCTCCGTCCCATTTGGAACGACGGAAAAGCCAAGCTTTTCATAAACATTTGCGGCAAAAATCGCGCCTTTCAAGGCAGCTGCTGTCACGGTCGGGGCAAGGAAAAGTCCCTGATAGAAGGACTGCATCACACCAAAATTGGCGCCGACCTCCCGGCCAAGACCAGGTGAAGTCAGACGGAATGCGCACTGTTCTACGCAGGCAAGCGTACCCGCGATGTAGCCTCCGGCCGGAGCAAGGCCGCCGCCTGGATTTTTAATCAGGGAACCAACCACCATGTCCGCCCCCAGTTCTCCCGGTTCGATGCGTTCTACAAACTCGCCGTAACAGTTATCCACCATGCAGATGATATCCGGGCGGAGCTGTTTGACAAAGGCGATTGCTTCCCCGATCTGAGCAACAGAAAGCGTCGGACGGGTCTGATAGCCTTTCGAGCGCTGAATCTCCACCAGCTTCGTCTGCGGGCGGAGCGCCCGGCGGATTCCCTCATAATCAAAGCTTCCATCCGGGAGCAGGTCTATCTGCGCGTAGGTCACACCATACTCCGCGAGGGAACCTCGCGAAAGACGGATACCGATCACTTCCTCCAGAGTATCATAAGGCTTGCCGGAGATAGAGAGCATTTCATCCCCCGGCCGCAGATTTGCGGACAGCGCGATGGCAAGCGCGTGTGTGCCGCAGGTAATCTGCGGCCGCACCAGAGCCGCCTCTGTCTGAAACACATTCGCATAAACCTCTTCCAGGGTATCGCGCCCCCGGTCGTTATAACCGTATCCGCTGGAGGTTTCAAAGCATTCGGCGCTTACGCGGGCATCCTGCATCGCTTTGATCACCTTCAGCTGATTGTACTCTGCAGTCTCATCAATTTCATGGAAGCGCTCTTCCAATCCCGCTAAAATTGTCTCAGCAAAATCAGATACTTCCCGGCTGACGCCGAGGGATTCATACATCGTATTCATAGCTTGTCAAATCTTCTTTCCAAATTTATTTTTTGTAATTTATAACCTTATTATTTTGTAACAGTTCAGAACCGAAGCGTAGACCTGCGGCCTGCTGTTATTCCCTTTTGTGCCAAACAGTTAAGCATATACTCCAGCATCCGCTCTTCCTCATATGCGAACTCATTTTTATTCACCCATGTGACATCCCGCTCCCGGCGGAACCAGGTGAGCTGGCGTTTTGCAAAATGCCGCGTATCCCGTTTGAGGACGCGCACCGCTTCTTCAAGGGAATACACCCCTGCCAGATAATCGAGCAGCTCCTTATATCCCAGCCCCTGCATGGAAACCATTTCACGCGTGCAGCCAGCTGCCTGCAGCCGTTTCACTTCCTCCAGCAGCCCATCCTCCATCATCTGGTCAACGCGGCGGTCAATCCGCTCATAGAGCCGGGCACGTTCATCGTTCAATACGAAATAGACGAAATTATAGGGCGATTCTTTCTGTCGTTCTTCTGCATTGTGCTCTGAAATCTTCTCTCCTGTCGCGTGATAGAATTCCAGTGCGCGGATGACGCGTTTTACATTATTCGCGTGAATCGCGTCCGCAGATTCCGGATCGACAGAGCGCAGCATATCATGAAGTACCTGAGGATTCTGCTCGGCCGCGAGCGCCTCCAGCTTTTCCCGGTATGCCAGATCAGAGCCATGCTCCGTAAAATCTATGCCATACAAAACTGCCTGAATATAAAAACCGGTGCCGCCTGTCAGAATGGGAATCCGGCCGCGCTCCTGAATCTCACCGATGTATTTTTGCGCAAGCTCCTGAAACTTCACGACATGGAACTCTTCCCAGGGCTCCAGCTCATCAATCAGGTGGTGCGGAATTCCCTGCATTTCCTCCTGGGTGACTTTGGCGGAGCCAATATCCATGCCCCGGTAGACTTGCATGGAGTCCGCAGAGACAATCTCTCCGTTTATGCGCTTCGCCAGCTCCACCGACAAATGCGTCTTGCCGACAGCCGTCGGGCCGGTAAGTATGATCAATGGCTGTTTTTCCTGATTCCTGGTTTCCACTTTTTACACAATCCTCTTAAATTTCTTTTCCAGCTCATATTTTGACATCATGATAATCGTCGGCCGCCCGTGCGGACAATTATAAGGATTCTCCAGAGAAAGCAGCTCGCTGATCAGTGCGTCCACCTCCGCCGTGGAAAGGCGATGATTCCCTTTTACCGCTGCCTTACAGGACATAGAGGCTATTTTTTCCCGAATCGACTGATCTGAAGCACGCTCCGAGACATCGGTAAGCCCGTCCAGCATTTCCAGAAACAGTGATCCCTCCGCGATACCATAGAGATTTCCAGGAACCGCGCAGATTGCATACTCTCTTCCGCCAAAGGGCTCCACTTCAAAGCCAACCTCGGTAAAACGATCCATGTGCTTTTTCAGCATTTCCTCCTCCTGCATGGAAAGGGAAACGATGATGGGCGGCGTAATCATCTGAGAGGTCTGTTTTTTTTCGGCAAGATTTTTCATAAAACGCTCATAAAGCACTTTCTCATGCGCAGCATGCTGGTCAATGATATACATGTTATCCTGAAACTCCACAATCCAGTAGGTGTCGAACACCTGGCCGACCAGCTTGTGGCGTTTGATATTCTGCTCACTTAAAAGCTTATCGTCAAAGAGCTCCATCTGTACGGGGTTTCCCCCTGGAGCGCCTGCATTTTGCTCTGGATGTTCCGCCAAGGGAGCATCCGAATCCGTCCCCATACCAGTGTTCTCGTCATTTTTCGGCTGCTCCGAAACAGAATCGGACGAAGCAGAGGCTTCTGTCGTACCGTTCAAAATAGTTCCTGTGACAGGTTTTAAAACGCCAGGCTTTTTTTCTGGCATATGAAAATCAGTGGTGGCCGCAGAATGTCCCGGGTACTTCGGTTCATAAGGACTTGTCGATTCTGCTAACAACTGGCTGCGCACTTTCTCAAACGGCTCCGGATAGCGGAAATGTTTGGTGTTCTGCTGCGCTTTCTCAGCTCTGGTATTCTGCTTCTGGGCGAACCCATCTTCAATGGATGTATGATTTTCATTTGCGTTTTCCTGGCTCTGCCCCTGCGATAATCCGCCTCCGGCAGTCACTGTCTGATTTAAGGAATCGTCCGTCTTCTTTGTATCTTTGCCTGAATTTGATGATGCAGGAATATCAGCGTCCATCCGCTTCACAGACTTTGTTTTATTCTCAATCGTGAATTCCGGAATCAGTTCCCGGTGAATCAGCCCTTCTTTGACCGCGTTGTACACCTGCTCGTAAACAAAGCTCTGGTCGGCAAAGCGCACCTCCATCTTGGTCGGATGGACGTTGACATCCACCTGATCCGTGTCAATCTCCAGCATCAATACCGTGAGCGGGTAACGGTGGCTCATCATAAAGGGCTTATAGGCATCCTCTATCGCGCGGGCAATAATCGAGCTGCGGACGTATCTGCCGTTGACAAAATAGTTTTCATAATTCCGGTTTCCCCGTGAAATCACCGGTTTTCCAATATAACCGCTGATGCGGACAGGACCGTTTTCTTCCTCAATTTTCACAATATTTGAAGTAATCTCCCGGCCATACACACCATAGATGATATCCTTCATCTTACCGTTGCCGGAGGTATGCAGCTTCGTATCCTGATTGTTGATAAATTTAAAGGCAATATTCGGATGCGAAAGCGCCAGCCGCTCCATCAGGTCGCTGACATATCCGGCTTCCGTTGTGGCGCTCTTTAAAAATTTGCGGCGGGCGGGTGTGTGGTAAAACAAATTCCGCACCAAAAACGTCGTTCCTTCTGGAGCACCGATTTCCTCCAGAGACTTCTCTACGCCGCCCTCAATCACATACCGCACACCAAGCAGGCTGCCTGGCGTCTTAGTGATCATTTCCACCTGGCAGACGGCAGCGATACTGGAGAGAGCCTCCCCCCGGAACCCCAGTGTTCCGGACGTGAGAAGATCCTCCACCGTGCGTATTTTACTGGTCGCGTGGCGAAGGAACGCAGCCTGCACCTGATCCTTAGGGATGCCGCAGCCGTTGTCTGTGATGCGGATCAGGGAGATACCGCCGTCCTTGATCTCGACCGTGACAGCATTCGCACCCGCATCTACCGCATTCTCGACCAGCTCCTTTACGACCGAAGCCGGACGTTCCACCACCTCACCGGCGGCGATCTTATCTATAGTGTCCTGGCTGAGCAGTGAAATCGTATTCATATTTGCAGCCTTTCTCTGAACAAATATTAAATTTTAAATTTAATATTTGTATTATTGTTTTGCTTATTTTCATTTGCTATAATATACAGGGTGCTACCATAACGGTAGGCGGTTAGTCCTTCAACAGAGGACTGTGACCTCTGATTACATAGAAATCTCCCATTCGAGAAATCTGCTAAAAGGAGGGTTTGCTTATGCTCACCATTAGTGACCTGATTGCAGTACTTAGTCTCTGCTTAACCTCATTCGGTCTTGGTTACACACTTGGAAATAGAGATAAGACGCAAAAATAACCGCCCCTGTCTGGAAAACTAAGCGGTTATTTTTATACAAAAGAATAAATCTGGACTAGCCGTCTATCGGTAGCACCTTTTTATAATTATAATAACACGCTCTTTTCTTCCTGTCAAATATAACTTTTTCTTTATTGCTCCCATCGGTTTTTTAACTTGCTCTGCAGCCGATACAGCGTATTCATTGCGTCCATCGGCGTCATGTTCGGCACATCGAGCTCCTGCAGTTCTTTGAGTACATCCGCGTCACTGACGGTATCAAAGATTGTCATCTGGTTCAGCTCGACCGGATCTGGTTTTTTCGTACGCGTCTTTTTGCTTTTTGTCGTCTGGTTTGCGCCCTCCTGCACATGAACCGTGATGTCTGCATTTGAGAGCTCCTCCGCGAGCTCCTTTGCGCGGTCTGTGACACTGGCGGGCACTCCAGCCAGGCGAGCAACCTGGATGCCGTAGCTTTTGTCTGCGCCGCCGGGAATGATCTTCCGCAGAAAGACAATGTCGTCCCCCTGTTCTTTGACCGCGATACAGTAATTGTTCACACCGGGAATCTTTCCTTCCAGCTCGGTCAGCTCGTGATAATGTGTCGCAAACAGCGTCTTCGCCCCGAGCAGCTTTGGGTTGCTGATGTGCTCGATCACCGCCCAGGCGATGCTTAAGCCGTCAAAGGTACTGGTGCCGCGCCCGATCTCATCCAAAATCAACAAGCTGTTCTTTGTTGCGTTGCGCAGAATATTTGCCACCTCAGTCATCTCGACCATAAAGGTACTCTGGCCGCTTGCCAGATCATCGGAGGCACCGACACGCGTGAAAATACGGTCAACCAGCCCGATTTTGGCACTGTCCGCCGGGACAAAGCTGCCAATCTGCGCAAGCAGAACGATCAGCGCGCTCTGCCGCATATAAGTTGACTTTCCGGCCATATTCGGCCCGGTGATGATAGAAACCAGATTCTTTCCATTGTCCAGATGCGTATCGTTGGCGATAAACATATCGTTGGGAATCGTCTGTTCTACCACCGGATGGCGGCCGTTTTTGATATCAATCGTGCCACGCTCATTGATCTGCGGCTTTACGTAATTATTGCGCTCCGCGACCAGGGCAAGGGAAGCGAATACATCCAGTCCGGCGATGGCCTTCGCGGTCTCCTGAATGCGCACAATCTGCTCCGCCACCTGGCTGCGTACCTCGACATAGAGCGCGTACTCCAGGGAAACCAGCCGGTCCTCCGCGCCGAGAATCGTATCCTCCAGCTCCTTCAGCTCCGGCGTTATATAGCGCTCCGCATTGGTCAGCGTCTGCTTGCGCATAAAATAATCCGGCACCATATCCTTATAGGAATTGGTGACCTCCAGATAATAGCCAAATACTTTGTTGTATTTTACTTTGAGATTTTTGATGCCGGTCTTTTCCCGCTCCTCGGCCTCCAGCTTTGCCAGCCAGCTTTTTCCATCATTTTTCGCGCTGCGAAGCCGGTCAACCTCTTCATTGTAGCCGTCCTTTATGATTCCGCCTTCGCGGATAATGATTGGCGGCTCATCAAGAATCGCCCGCTCGATCAGGTCATGAACATCCTGTAGTTCATCAATCTGCTCCTCCAGGGTGTGGAGCAGGGGCGCCTGCAGGCTTTTCATGATATATTTGATGTGCGGCAGCATCGCCAGCGAGGTTTTAAACGCAATCATATCCCGCGGATTGGCCGTCTGGTAGCTGATGCGGCTGATCAGACGCTCCAGGTCATAGATCGGGTTCAGATACTCCCGCAGCTCTTCTCTGGTAATCGCATTATCCTTCAGTTCTTCGACTGCATCCAGCCGTGCTGTGATCTCCTCTTTCTCAATCAGCGGCTGCTCCACATATTTGCGCAGCAGGCGCGCGCCCATCGCTGTCCGGGTCTTATCGAGTACCCACAAAAGCGATCCGCGCTTTTTCTTCTCCCGCAGCGTCTCGCACAGCTCCAGATTTCGTCTGGTTGAGCTGTCAAGCACCATATATTTGCCGATGGAATACGGTACCAGCCGCGTCAGATTTGCGATGGACGTCTTCTGCGTCTCCATCAGGTATTTCAAAAGCGCCCCCGCCGCGATCACACCGCAGCTATAGTCCGCGATGCCCAGCCCTTCCAGCGCGGATACATGAAAATGCTCCTTCAGTACCCGGGCGCAAAGCTCATCGTCAAAATACCAGGCATCCAGGGAAAAGATTGTGATGCCAAGCCGCTCCCGCATATCCTCCAGGTCAATGCCGCTGACATAGAAGGCCTGGTTGCAGATGATCTCTTTTGGGGAAAATTTAATAATCTCATCGAACAGCTTCCGCTCACTGTCCAGCTCCGTCATCAGGTATTCCCCTGTCGTGATGTCCGCAATCGAGACCCCATAGCGGTCTGCCATATAGAAGACGCACATCAGATAATTGTTCCTGGTTTCGTCCAGCGCCTGTGAATCCAGATTCGTTCCCGGCGTAACAATCCGGATGACTTCCCGCTTCACAAGCCCCTTGGCCAGCTTCGGATCCTCCATCTGTTCTCCGATCGCGACCTTATAGCCTCTGGAGACCAGCTTATTCAGATAACCGTCTACCGCGTGATAGGGTACCCCGCACATCGGCGCACGCTCCGCCATTCCGCAATCCTTCCCGGTCAGCGTCAGTTCCAGCTCCTTCGATACAATCTGTGCGTCGTCAAAGAACATCTCATAAAAATCACCGAGTCGGTAAAAAAGGATGCAGTCCAGGTATTGCAGTTTTGTCTGCAAATACTGCTGCATCATCGGAGTCAGCTGCGGCATCAGCTCCCGAATCTTCTCTTCTGTCATAAAGCCATTTCCCCCATATAATAAAATCCCTTGCACTCCGTCAGGTGCACATCGACAATCTTCCCGACCAGATCTTCTGTACCCGGAAAATGTACAAGCAGATTATTCGAAAGGCGACCGGTAACCAGAGAGTCGTCATGGTCATTCACTGATTCCACAAGTACCGGAAGCGTCTGGCCTTCCACCTTCATCGCCATCTCCTGTGAGATGGTCTGTACCAGGTCAAGCAGCCGGTTGAAGCGGTCTTTTACGACATCCTCCGGCACCTGATCCTCCATCGCGGCGGCAGGCGTCCCGGTTCGTTTTGAGTAAATAAAGGTAAACGCGCTGTCGAAACGCACCTGGCACACGACATCAAGGGTCTCCTGAAAATCTTCTTCCGTCTCCCCCGGAAATCCAACAATAATATCCGTCGTGATAGAGAGATCCGGAATCTCCCGCCGCAGCTTCGCGGACAGCTCCAGGTACTGTTCCTTCGTATAACGACGGTTCATTTTTTTCAGAATGCGGCTGCTGCCGGACTGCAGCGGCAGATGCAGATGATTACAGATTTTCTTTGAATGCTTCATCACATCAATCAGCTCATCTGATAAATCCTTCGGGTGGGAGGTCATAAAGCGGATACGTTCAATCCCCTGCACCTGCTCCACCATCTGCAGAAGCTCCGCGAAGGAAACCAGCTCCTCTGTTCCAGCAGAAGCAGCATTTTGAGCACTGTCATCCGCAGAAAATTGTTTTCTGAGAGTCTTCCCGTAGGAATTGACATTTTGTCCGAGCAGCATGACTTCTTTTACGCCGTCTCTTGCCAGCCTTTCCACTTCACAAAGAATATCCTCCGGCCTGCGGCTGCGCTCCCGTCCGCGTACATAGGGCACGATACAGTAAGTGCAGAAATTATTACAGCCGTACATAATATTTACGCCACACTTAAACGAGTATGTACGGTCCGCCGGTAAATCCTCAACAATCTGATCCGTATCCTTCCAGATATCAACCACCATATCTGTTTTCGCGGGAGACTGCTGCATCTGCTCCGCGCGAAGCTGTCGTTCCAGAACCTCATAGAGCAGTTCTGCGAATTTATAAATATTGTGTGTACCGAAGACCAGATTAACAAAGCGATAGTTCTTGCGAAGCTTCTCCACCACGTCCGGCTCCTGCATCATGCAGCCGCAAAGACCAATGATCATATGCGGATTTTTCTTTTTCAGATTCGATAACAGACCTAAGTGTCCGTAAACCTTCAGATTCGCGTTTTCGCGGACCGTGCAGGTATTATAAAGAACCAGATCCGCCTCCTCGATCTCGGTCTGCTGATAACCGATTTCTTCGAGAATACCGCGCAGCTTTTCGGAATCCTTAGCGTTCATCTGGCATCCGAAAGTGGTAACATTGGCGTTCAGATACCGCCCGTATTCCAGTTCTCTTTCTTTTATGATCTCCCTGCATTTTGCCATATAATAATACTGGCGCTGCGGTTCCTCTATCGGCGGGATGGCCGACGTGTCTATCTCATCCAAAAGGACTCTGCTTTTGGTATCCGGTTTTATAAGTTCCATATTTTCCATCATTACGCTCCAGGTTTTTTATAACGATTATTCATTGCATTTCGCGAAGAATTATAACATAATCTTTTCTTATCGACAAGTCAGCGTTACAAGGGACCCGCTTTTATGCGATTTCCGTAAGATTATTAAAATCTCATCCGCGAGATGTTTGTTTCCACCGCCGAATGCCCAGCAGCACAAGGATCAGCAGCACGAGGGTAACCGGAGTAGCTGCCATTGCTGCGCCCACTCCTTTCGTTGCTCCTAAAATACCAGCCAAAAGGAAGCCCGCAGCACTTACCCCTGCGGCAGTCAGAGCGTATGGAATCTGTGTGATTACATGACTGATGTGGTCACAGCCGGCTCCGGCCGATGACATGATCGTCGTATCTGAAATTGGCGAGCAATGATCTCCGCATACAGATCCGGACAAGCACGCTGCCATGGATATCATAAGCATTGACTCGTTGCTTTCAAACACCACGCAGATAATAGGAATCAGAATTGTGAAAGTTCCCCAGCTTGTGCCAGATGCAAAAGAAAGCCCAACCGATATCAGAAAAATGATAAATGGAAGCAGCATCTGAAATACACCTGCAGTCGCCTCTACCAGATCGTGAATATACGTTCCAATCCCAAGCAGCTGTGTCATTCCGGAAAGGTTCCATGCAAGTATCAGGATAATCATCGGACCGCACATGGTCTTCAGGCCATTCGGAATACATTCCATAAAGCTTCGGAATCCCATCACATCGCGCATCATATACAGCACAAACGTAAATAACAGAGCAACAAAAGCCCCTGTTACCAGGGTCTTCACTGCGTCACAATCCGCAAAAGTCTCCATCAGGCCCGCCCCCTGAAAGAAGCCGCCCGTATAAAGCATTCCCAGAATGCTGAAACCAATCAGAACCAAAAGCGGCAGGATCGTGTTGCTTACTCTGCCGTTTTTGCCGCATTCCTGCGCCTTCTCTTCCGTTCCGGTCGGAACCGTAAACAGATCTCCTTTCCTGGCATTCGCTTCATATTTTTCCATGGGACCATAATCCAGCCGAAAGAATACTATAAGGAAAAGCATCAGTAAAGTAACCAGCGGATACAGGTTTAACGGTATCAGGCGGATAAACATCTGAAAGCCGTTGATATCCATCCCTTCCGGCACAGAAGTTGTGACTGCCGCTGCCCAACTCGAGACTGGCGCGATGATACAGATGGGTGCTGCTGTGGAATCAATGATATAAGCCAGTTTTGCTCTGGAAATCTTCTCTCTGTCTGTAAGCGGACGCATAACGGAACCTACCGTCATACAATTGAAACCATCATCCACAAAAATCAGCAATCCCAGCAAAATGGTTGCCAGCTGCGCACCTGTCCTCGTTTTTACCCGCTTGCTGGCCCAGTTTCCAAATGCTTCCGCACTGCCTGATTGGTTCAATATGTAAACAAGCATAAACAGCATACCACAGAAAATCAAAATACCCGCGTGCCCTGTGGTAGCTACATTCGGAACCAGGCCGCCCGTTTCATCATACAGCATGGTCTGTAAGGCGATTTCCAGATTCCCATTCGCATAAAGCAGTGCGCCCACTATGATTCCCGCAAGCAGCGAGCTGTATACTTCCTTTGTGATCAATGCCAGCACGATGGCAAGCACAGGCGGCACAACAGAAAAGATGGTAGCGTATGCCTTGGATTGATATTCCAGATCGCCTGACGGATCAGAATGAAGGGTGAGATAAATTAAAATCACTCCGGTTACAAGCATTAGAATAGCAACGATACGTTTCAACAAGGTTTTCGCAGATTGCGTCATTTCTTCAATGATCCTCTCTTTCGAAGTGTCTGATGATGCACTGGCGTCTGTCTTTCTAACAGAAAGATAACAATACGTGCCTCGCGGCAAGCGCGAGGTACTGTCTCAAATAGTTACGATAACACACTTTCCAGCCTGTATCAAGAAATTCTTTTTTTCAACCGGCGTCCTTACTTGTTACAGGTCACACCCCGGCCAGACTTTTTAGAGATGAAGACAAAGGTCTAAACT
>JAJPWX010000005.1 GCA_021205755.1 Lachnospiraceae bacterium
AAAAAGTGGAGGAGGTGATGCAGGGACGATGGCTGACAGAAAAATAGAAGATTATCAGGACATCATCGACCTGCCCCACCATGTATCGGAGCATCATCCTCATATGTCCATGACAGACAGAGCAGCACAGTTTTCGCCGTTCGCGGCACTCACCGGTTACGATGCTGCTGTTAAAGAAACCGAACGCCTGACAGATCAGCGCCTCGAACTGGACGAAAGCGAACAACAGAAGCTTTCGGAGCGGCTCAATCTGCTCAGATCACACCTGAACGACTCACCGATAGTCGAGATCACTTATTTCGTGCCGGACGAACGGAAGAACGGCGGTGAGTACAGTACTGTGACAGGTATTGTGAAAAAACTGGATGAGTTTCAACGGATACTTATTATGATGGACGGCACCATTATTCCGGTTGAGGAGATTGCGGAACTAAACGGTGCGATGTTCCGCACAATAGACGATTCGTTTGCGTGAAAAATAATCTAAGAACTTTATGAGGTGGCGGGGATATGGAACAGTCTGAAAAGGAAAAGATTCTCTATCATTACACGGATTTTGGTGCACTGGATGGCATCCTGAGCAATGCGGAGCTTCGCCTGAATAACGTATTGAATATGAACGATGCTTCAGAAATGACGCTTTTTATGAGCAGTCTTTGTAAAGCGGTTGTAGAACGTTTTCAGAATGACGGCGATCTGATCCGGGCACGATGGACAGAAAAGCTTTTTGCTGCGGAAAAAGAAAAGGAATTCATCTATTCTGCTTACGCAGCCTGTTTTTCCTGCTTTCGGGACGATGCCGCGCAGTGGGAACGCTACGCGAATCATGGACGTGGAGTCTGCATGGCATTTCAGTATGATTTATTACAAAAGATGGCTGTTGAGCCGTTATCGCTTCAGACGGTATTCTATCGGGATGACGTAGGTGAGCACGAACTGGTCGAGATTATATATCGCCTGATACGCCGTCACAAGGCTCCCTGGGACACATCGCCGGCGATTCGGGCAGCATTGAATCATGCTTGGGCTGCCTCAGCAGCTTTCAAGCATCCCTCCTTCCAGAGCGAAAAAGAAGTGCGCCTGGTCGTTTCTCCATTTGAGCAGGGTTTTTTCAACGTTCAGCCAAGGTATCATATTTCAAACGAACGCATTAAGAAGTATTATCCGGTGGATCTGCAGAAACTATGTCAGATAGCAGATACACAAATGGAGAATGTCATTACAGAACTGATTGTCGGACCGGAATCCACGCAGTCTGTACCCATTCTGCAGGATTATCTGAGAGATATGGGTTATGAAAAACTGGCTGAGAAAGTGACTCACTCGGCTTGTCCGTTGCGGCAAAAATTGTAAAAAATACAAATAATCAGAAAATTCACAGTTTTTTCACACAAATTTAGCACTCAACCCTTGACGTGGCTAACAAAATGTGTTATAACTCTCGCAGAACAAAGGAAGAGAGATGGAAAAATAAAAACAGATTCCATTTTGACTCCGGTTCCAATACAGATAATAACAAAATTGTTGTGTATGATAAAAGGAGAGATGACATATGTTGAGACCGAGTATTTACAGAGAAAATTTGTGGGATGAGTTTTTTGATGATTTCTTTCATGAACCGTTTTACCGTACAAGCGCATCCAGAGGGCAGACAGACCTGATGAGAACGGATGTGAAAGAGAGCGACAGCGATTATGAGCTGACGATGAATCTTCCGGGTATCAAGAAAGAGGATGTAAAGGCCGAGCTGAAGGATGGATATCTGACGATCCAGGCATCCACGAATACAAATAATGATCAGAAAGACAGCAATGGCCGGTATGTCCGCCGTGAACGCTATGCCGGATCTTTCAGTAGATCATTCTATGTGGGAGAAGATGTAAAGCAAGAAGACATCAAGGCGAAGTTCGAGAACGGCACCCTGATCCTTACCGTGCCGAAGAAAGTCCAGCAGCCAGTGGTAGAAGAGAATAAGTATATTGCTATTGAATAATAGAAGATGCGGCAGATAAGCTGCAAATGTTGTTGTTTCCCTTTTCCTGCGGTGTGACCAAAGTGGTTACACCGCTTTTTTCACCTTTCGAGACTATTTTTCTGTTTTAACGGAGGATTATTCAAAGAAGTCAGTGCTGGATGTGTATTAGGATTCGAGGGAGTGCCTGGCAGCGAGTGGGGGCTGCCAGGCGTGAGTTATGAAATGACGTTGGAATGAATCCAACATCTATATACTGTTTAACACTGATTTTTGACCAAAGTATGTCAGAATTATAAAATTTCAAATAGGTGGCTTCTTTGTTGAAGCTGCCCTTTTTTTATGATAAGATGGTTTGGATTTCAAAAAGATGATGCAGGATGGCTATATCATGGATAATCTTCGCTGTGTGGTGGAACGAATTACATATCAGAATGCGGAAAATGGTTTCTCTGTGAACAAATGCCGCGCAAAGGGCTACAGTGACCTGGTGACAGTGGTCGGAAACATGCCAGATGTCCATGTCGGCTCGGTACTGTCTATGCAGGGGCAGTGGAAAATTGACGGCAAGTATGGGCGGCAGTTCTCTGCAGAAAAGTGGGAAGAAACATTGCCGGCTACAACTTACGGGATTGAAAAATATCTGGGCAGCGGTCTGATTAAAGGTGTTGGCCCGAAGTTTGCGAAAAGGATTGTTCAGCAGTTCGGAAAGAATACGTTGGAGATCATCGAGACGGAGCCGGATCGGCTGCTTGAAGTGGCTGGTATTGGGCAGAAGCGCGTGAATCAGGTTAAGAAAAGCTGGCAGGAACAGAAAGAGATCAAGAACATTATGTTATTCTTACAGAGCAATGATGTCAGTACTGCCCACGCCGCGAAGATTTACCGTACCTATGGAAATGAAAGCATCAAAATTGTCAAAGAAAATCCATACAAGCTGGCGGACGATATATGGGGCATCGGTTTTAAAACGGCGGACACGATTGCATCAAAGCTTGGGATTGAAAAAGACCGCTTTATTCGTCTGCGGAGCGGCATCATGTATACGCTTAACAAGCTTTCGGAGAGTGGACATTGCTATGCGGCTCGGGAACAACTGATTGATGCGGCTGTGAAGCTTTTGGATGTAGAGGCTCCTGAGCTGGAGATGACGCTGGATGAAATGATGCGTACCTCTGATGTGATTAAAGATGATGACGCGATTTATCTGCCGCCATTCTATTTTTCAGAGACCGGCTGCGCGAAACGTCTGATACGCCTGATGAAGGGTGAACGGCGTGTATCACTGAATGTGGAAAAAGTCATGCGGGAGATCGAATCAGATTCCAGGATTCGCTATGACGAGATTCAGTTGCAGGCGATTCGAGAAGCGATATCATCAAAAGTGATGGTATTAACCGGTGGTCCCGGCACGGGAAAAACAACGACTACGCTGGGGATTATCTCTGCTTATCGGAAAGCAGGCTGCAGGATTATCCTTGCGGCTCCGACCGGACGCGCAGCGAAGCGGATGTCGGAAGCAACTGGAATGGAAGCGAAAACGATTCATCGGCTCCTGGAATATAAACCGCCGGAAGGTTACCAGAAGAATGAGGATCAGCCATTGGAGGGTGATGTTCTGATTCTGGATGAGTGCTCGATGATCGACATTATGCTCATGTACAATCTTCTGAAAGCGCTTCCGGAAGAAATGACGCTGATACTGGTCGGCGATACCGACCAGCTTCCGAGTGTAGGAGCCGGAAATGTACTGAAGGACATTATTGCATCCGGGAGTATTCCGGTTGTCCGCCTCACCCGTATTTTCCGACAGGCGCAGGGCAGCCGGATTATCATGAACGCGCATCGAATTAACAAAGGCGAAATGCCGGATCTGCGTGGCGGTCGGGATTCCGATTTCTTTTTTGCTGCAAAAGAGACGAATGAAGAAGTTGTTGATCTGCTCGTAAAATACTGTACGAAGAATCTGCCTTCTTACTATCATGTGAACGCATTTTCGGATATACAGGTATTGACGCCGATGCAGCGCGGCGTTTGCGGAGCAGCAAATCTGAATCAGGTTTTACAGGAGGCTCTGAACCCCGGGACAATCTTCCTGAAGCGTGGCGGTACGCAGTACCGGCTGCACGATAAGGTGATGCAGCAGCGCAATAATTACGACAAGGAAGTGTTTAATGGTGACATTGGCATTATTTCAAATGTAGATACGGAAGAAAGTGAGTTAACCGTAGACTTTGATGGGCGGAGTATCACCTATGATGTGACGGAGCTGGATGAATTGACGCTTGCTTATGCGACGACGATTCATAAAGCGCAGGGGTCTGAATACCCGATTGTAGTCATGCCGTTTACCATGAGCCATTACGTAATGTTGCAGAGAAATCTGTTATATACTGGCGTGACACGCGCAAAAAAGATACTTGTGCTGATTGGCGAGAAAAAAGCGATCGCCTATGCTACGCACAACGAAACGACAACATCCAGAAATACAAAGCTCGCAGAACGGATTGCGAACGGATGGAAAGATGCAGCCAAAGCAGGAATGATGCAGAAAGATGCCGCTGAGTCTTACAGTCACGATCAGAATAATCAGGATGCAGAAGATTTGCCGATGGTAGCCGAGCAGATAGCGCCTTATGGAAGAAAATCCGATAATTCCAAAATCGGATTTTCAAATGGGGTTCCGGATATTGTCTCAGATAGCTTCTCAGATCAATCTGCAGAGCCTTTTGCTGACTTATTTGAGCGGCTGTCACGTTCCAAATTCCGCAGCAGCTTTTTTCTGAAATCAGCCGATATCGCATATGTCAGGAATAAAGGGATGGATACGATTCACTCACATGCCTGCGATTTTATCTGCCAGCGACTGGCTCCCGCAGAGCCAAAGAATGATGGAAAGCAGACTCCAATGAAAGGACATCCCGTTTTCATCGCTCAGCACGCGACCGGATGCTGCTGCAGAGGCTGCTTGGAGAAATGGCATAAAATACCGAAAGGGAAAGAGTTGTCGGAAGAACAGCAGAAATACGTTGTAGATGTTTTGATGGCGTGGATTGAGAGACAGATGAAAGCGAACGAAGGGAGTCAAAATCATACATGATACAGATGGAGGGATTATGTTGAAAATAACATGGATAGGACATTCGTGTTTCAAATTGGAGAAGGATGGCTATACGATTATTACTGACCCGTATGCAGATGGAAGTGTTCCTGGATACACTCCGGTACGCGAGAGAGCAGATATGGTATTTTGCAGTCATGAACATGCGGATCACAACTTTCGTGATGGAGTTGAGCTGATCGAGCGGCCTGGACTTCTGTTTCATGTGGAGGTGATTGAAACTTACCACGATGAAGTGTGTGGAAAAAAGCGAGGTCCGAATAAGATTTTCATTATTGATGATGGAGAAAACCGCGTTGCTCATTTTGGAGATTTAGGGTGTGAGCTTACGCCAGAGCAGATGGAAAAACTGCAGAATCTCAATGCGGCTATGGTTCCTGTCGGAGGTTATTTTACGATAGATGCGAGACAGGCGGCAGATCTTGTCTGCTCATTGAAGCCCGGAATTGTGATACCGATGCATTACAGGAGCATGAAGCACAATTTTGGATATGATGTGATTGGAACAGTTGACGAGTTTACTGAGATTATGGATAACGTTAAAACATTATCCGGAAGTGAGATCGAAATCGGATCAACGAATGCTTCAGGACCACAGGTAATCGTACTACAGCCCAGAAATATTGCAATATGAAGCAGAACAAAAGGGGGAAATAATATGGCGAATACGGATCAGTTTGGAGATTCTGTTAAAAAAATTCTGCTGGCTGGTATTGGCGCAGCAGCCATTACTGCGGAAAAATCCAAAGAATTATTGGATCAACTGGCAGAAAAAGGCGCGTTGACGGTGGAACAGGGTAAAGCTTTGAATGAAGAATTGAAGCATAACAGGAAGTTGAAGGATCTGGATGATTTCCTCGATAATATGACGCCGGAACAAATGGAGGAATTAAAGGGAAAAATTCTCCAAAGAGAATCTTCAGAAGAGGAATGTGAAGAACCGGGTGACATCAGGCAGAACGATCAGCCGGAAACCGAATCACATACGGAAACTGTGTAGAAGAGTAAATTGTGTCAGTCCAGAAAAGGCTGGGAACGACAGAAGGAGTAATTGTGCAGAAATCCGGTTCAAGGGTACGGGAAATTGTTTCCGTTTTACGCAGACATCGTATTAAAGAAGGAATAAACCCGGAAAAACTCAGGCTCATTTTAGAAGACCTGGGGCCTACTTTTATTAAGCTCGGGCAGATTGCCTCCATGCATCCGGATGTTTTGCCGCAGGCGTATTGCGAAGAGCTTTCAAAGCTTTGCAGTGATGTAGCCCCTATGCCTTATGATGAAGTGATTTCTATTATTGAAGAGTCCTGCGGATGTCCGTGGAATCAGGTATTTTCCTGGATTCAAAAGACGCCGCAGGGCTCTGCTTCTATTGCTCAGGTTCACAGAGCAAAGCTGCGCTCGGGAGAACAGGTGGTAGTCAAGATACAACGGCGCGGGATCTGTGAAATTATGACACGGGACATTCGCCTGCTGCATCGGCTGCTGCGGTTTCTTCCGACAGGAGCCGTAAAAAATATGGTTGATCTGGATCAAATGCTGGATGATATATGGGCTGCCACAAGAGAAGAGATGAACTTTGTGATGGAAGCGGCAAATATGCAGGAATTTTCCCGCAGAAACAAAGGAATCGCTTATATTGGTTCGCCGAGACTATATGAAAAATATACTTCCATGTATATGCTCGTCATGGAATACATCGATGGTTACGCTGTAGATGACAGGGAGGCTTTGCAGGAAAACGGGTATGATCTGCGGGAAATTGCGGAAAAGTTGTCTGAGAATTACCTCCGGCAGGTTATTGATGATGGGTTCTTTCATGCGGATCCTCATGTCGGAAATATCCGGATACGCGATGGAAAAATAATCTGGATTGATATGGGAATGATGGGACGGTTGACAGAAAACGACCGTCGAATGCTGACCCTTGGCTTACAGGGGATTGCAATGAATGATACAGGCAGAATCGAAGAAGCTGTTTTATCGCTTTGTGAATACACGCAGAAGCCGGACCACAAAAAGCTGCAGGACGATATCGAAACTATACTGAATCGGTATGGCCGGATTGGTATGGGAAACCTGAAACTTGTGGATTTCCTTGCGGATCTGATGGATATTATGCGGGACAACCGATTAAAAATGCCGCACAGTCTGACTATGCTTGTCCGCGGCCTGACGCATATGGAAGGCGTATTGGCTGAGCTGTCACCAGATATTAATATCGTGGAAATTGCCCGTACAAAAATTGTGGAGAGTTTTTTGAAACCGGCTAATATCTCAAAGGAATTAGAGGATAGCGGGAAAAATCTTCTCCTCTCTCTTCGCAAGGGTCAGGATATCCCTTCCTCTCTGTCAGATGCACTCCGGGAGTTTCGAAGCGGGGAAGCCAGGATGAAATTTGACCTTCATGCTACGGATCAGTTTTCCAGGCTCCTTTACAACCTTGTTTACGGACTTGTCGGAGGACTGCTGATCACGGCTCTCCTGATTAGTGCAAGCATCATCTGCACGACAGACATTCAACCCCGGATTTTGGGGATGCCCGTGATTGCAGCAATCGGGTATGGGCTGGCAATTCTGCTTGTCGTATGTCTAATCATTCATTACTTCCACGGAAAAAATAATTTCACATGACAGGGAAATCGATAAAATAATTATTAAAAGCATTAAAAAACTGTTCCACTCGTTGACGGGTATAAACGATTGTGTTATTTTTCATATAACAAAATTAAAAGGCAGTTGTACTATGCGGATATATTATGAACCAGCACACGCGCCTGATACAGAGATGAAATAGAAATTTGGCTTGAAGGAAAACGAGACATGAAGGATGCGGATTGTGAAAGACAAAGGAGAGAAAACCGGGTTTTGCAGGAAAATTCTGATCAGGATAGCGGTAAATTTTTTAGCATTGGTCTGCTGGCTTCGTTTCAGAAAGAGAAAATGATGTCCATAAGCTGATTACGGCTGCGGCCCATATGACGTTACAAGCGGCCGACGCGGACGAGCAGGGAGAAAATCTCCCTACTCGATTGACTGGACTGGGGGTTCATTTTTCTGTATATCAGGCAGCAGGCTTTTCAGCTCATTCAAAAGCGTTTGTAATGTGACCTGTTCCATACTTTCTTTCATCGCATCGACGGCGGAAAGCATGTGAGGGTACAGGAGCTGATAGATATTTTTGCCGACAGGACAGTCGCTGTCTGTCTCGT
>JAJPWX010000096.1 GCA_021205755.1 Lachnospiraceae bacterium
GACCAGTGTTTGCGCACGGGTCAAAAACTTCCGGAACGTTTCCACCGAAACTTTGAATAACCAGTTCAGAACAGCATCGAAATGAAAAGACAAACTGTGGCCTGCTGTTCAGAACAGCATTGAAATGAATGGGAGAAGTTATGAATACAAAATTGACCAGACTTGAAAAATACTGGATTCTTTATGATGTAGGCAATTCCGCCTTTGTTTTGCTTGTCGCTACGATCCTTCCGATCTATTTTAACTATCTGGCAAGCTCGGCCGGTATCAGTGAGGTGGATTATCTGGCTTACTGGGGCTACGCAGCTTCCGTGGCGACCGTCGCGGTGGCTCTGATCGGCCCGGTACTTGGGAGTATCGCGGATACACAGAATTATAAGAAGCCGCTCTTTACCGTATGCATGATGATCGGCGTCATCGGCTGCGCCGCGCTTTCGATTCCGACTTCCTGGATTGTCTTTCTGGCTGTTTTTGTGATTGCCAAAATCGGTTTCAATGCCAGTCTGATTTTCTATGATTCCATGCTCACAGACATCACAACGGACGACCGGCTGGACACCGTTTCTTCTGCCGGCTATGCCTGGGGCTATATCGGCAGCTGCGTGCCATTTGTGGTATCGCTGGTGTTTGTGCTGCTCTATGATACCATCGGCATTACCTTCCAGACGGCGATGACGATCGCGTTTTTCCTGAATGCGGCCTGGTGGCTGCTCGTCACCCTGCCTCTTCTGAAAAACTATAAGCAGACCCACTTTGTCGCCGCCGAGTCCGGTGCCGCGGGCGGTTCTTCTGTCTCTTCTCTGGTGAAAACCAGCTTTTCCCGGCTGGGGCATACATTTGTGGAGATTTATCATCAGAAAAATATCTTTTATTACCTGCTGGCGTTCTTTTTCTTCATTGACGGCGTGTATACTATTATTGATATGGCGACCGCTTACGGCAGCGCGCTGGGACTGGACACCACAGGACTTCTGCTGGCGCTTCTGGTCACGCAGATTGTCGCTTTTCCATTTGCCCTGCTTTTCGGACGGCTTTCCAAACAGTTCCGCACTGACCAGCTGATCCGCTTCTGCATCGGAGCGTATACGTTAATCGCGCTTTTTGCCATTCAGTTGGACAAACAGTGGGAATTCTGGCTGCTCGCTGTCTGTGTCGGAATGTTCCAGGGAGCCATCCAGGCGCTTTCCCGTTCGTATTTCGCGAAAATCATTCCGGCTGAAAAATCCGGCGAATACTTTGGCATCTATGATATCTGCGGCAAAGGCGCTTCCTTTATGGGAACGTTCCTGGTCGGCGTCGTGGCGCAGATTACAGGCGTCGCCAACGCGGGCGTATCCATATTGGCGGTTATGTTCGTCATTGGGTTTGTGCTGTTTAGCAAGGCGGCGAAACTGAATCGCTAACATACTATATGTTTTCAATCTGCCAGTCGATTGGCTCGATGCCATTCTGCTTTAAAAATTTATTGGCTCTGGAAAAATGACGGCACCCGAAAAAGCCGCGGTACGCGGAGAGCGGACTCGGATGCGGAGCCTCCAGGATCAGATGCCTGGGGTTATTTAGCATGGCTTTTTTCATTTGTGCCGGACGGCCCCAGAGCATATAGACGATCGGGCGGTCGATTTCGTTCACTGCGCGGATAGCCGCGTCTGTAAACTCTTCCCAGCCAATGCCCCGGTGTGAGTTCGCCTGATGCGCGCGCACAGTCAGGACGGTATTGAGAAGAAGGACGCCCTGCGTGGCTCACTTTGTCAGATAGCCATTGTTCGGTATGTAGCAGCCGCAGTCCTCGTGCAGCTCCTGGTAAATGTTGACCAGCGACGGAGGCGTTTCCGTCCCCGGTTTGACGGAAAAACAGAGTCCATGCGCCTGACCCTCCTCATGGTAGGGATCCTGTCCGAGAATCACAACTTTCACCTGGGAGAGCGGCGTAAAGGCAAAGGCATTAAAAATGTCATCCGCAGGCGGATAGATGACCCGGCTGCGGTATTCTTCATTGATCTGTCGGTAGAGCTTCGCATAATATGGCTTGGAAAACTCCGCCTTCAGCGGAACCAGCCAGTCATTGGAAATCGGTGCCATTGTTCCCCTCCCGTAACTGTTCAGTATTGTCCTGAATCATTACCCTTTCCCTTCTTTTTGTGCAGTCAGACAGAGCTTCATGTACGCGGTATCTGCCTGTCTTTTTTACAGCCGCACACTAACGCCGCGTCCCCGCAGATATTCCTTCACCTCGCGGATCTCCAGCTCCTTATAGTGAAACAAAGAGGCAGCCAGCGCTGCGTCTGCTTTCCCTTCGGTCAGGGCGTCATAAAAATGCTCCATCGTCCCGGCGCCGCCGGAAGCAATCACCGGTACGGACACATGCTCGGCGATGGTGCGCGTCAGCTCGATGTCATAGCCAGCCTTCGTCCCGTCGCAGTCCATACTGGTCAGCAGGATTTCCCCCGCACCCAGCCGGTCTGCCTGCATCGCCCATTCTACGGCGTCGATTCCCATATCGACCCGCCCGCCATTCTTGAAAATATTCCAGCCCGACCCGTCCGGCCTGCGGCGCGCGTCAATCGCTACCACCACGCACTGCCGACCGAACTTTTCCGCCGCGTCGGCAATTAGCTGTGGATTCATGATCGCTGCGGAATTAATCGAAATCTTGTCCGCGCCTTCCCGCAGCAGCAGCCGGAAATCCTCGACGGTTCGGATACCGCCGCCGACGGTAAAAGGGATAAAGACCTTTTTCGCAACCTCGCGCACCATATCGACCACGGTACTGCGCGCATCCGAAGAAGCAGTGATATCCAGAAAAACGACCTCATCCGCCCCCGCTTTATCATACGCGGCGGCAATCTCGACCGGGTCGCCCGCATCCTGCAGATTCACAAAATTCACGCCCTTCACCACGCGGCCATTTTTTACATCCAGACAGGGGATGATACGTTTTGTAAACATTTGATCTGATACTCCTTTGTGAGACACTTCTATAATGCAATAAAATTCTTCAGAATCGCGAGACCGACCTGACTGCTTTTCTCCGGATGGAACTGGCAGGCGAATACGTTTCCCTGCTCAATGGAAGCATGGATGGGAACCGAATACTGCGTGGAAGCTGTCACAATCTCCGGATCCGCTGCTTTCAGATAATAGGAATGTACAAAATACACGTAGGACTGCTCCGGAATTCCGGCAAACAGGCGCCCCGGGTGGTCAAAGCTCAGGGAATTCCATCCCATGTGCGGAATCTTCAGTCCTTCCTTATCCGGAATCCGCAGAATCTGCCCCTTGCAGATGCCAAGCCCGTCCACGCCCGGCGACTCTTCACTCGATTCAAACAAAAGCTGCAGTCCCAGGCAGATGCCAAGGAACGGCTTCCCGCTGTCCGCGACTTCACGGATTACATCCACCAGCCCAAACTGGCGCAGCTTGCTCATCGCGTCCCCAAACGCGCCGACTCCCGGCAGTACCACTTTATCCGCCCGCAGAATTTCCTCGCGGGAACGCGTGATCACGGTCTCCTCGCCCAGAGAGACGAGCGCCTTTTCCACACTTCTCAGGTTGCCCGCGTCATAGTCAATAATACCAATCATATGTCATTTCCTCTCAACTGCGTTAGTCACTGACATAAGTATAAAGGAAACCGGTGAAAATGACAATCTGTTTTTTGGAACAATTTCTATTTCCGGTTATGGCAATCAGACTATTGTTGAAGCCGCCTGGTTTTTATGGTAAGATGATCCTGATTCCCGGAATTACGATGGGAGTTAGGTGACAAATTTCGAAAAAAGGAGGGAGTTGTTTTTATGAAAGTTTTATTTATTGGAGGAACCGGTGTGATCAGCAAAGCAATTTCAAGAAGACTTCTTCTTGATGGACATGAACTGTGGCTGATTAACCGTGGAAACCGAATGAATGGTTTGCCAGAGGGAGCGCATCTGATCCAGGCAGATGTGAATGATGAAGCGCTCGTAGCCGAAATGCTTGGTGATCAGACCTTTGATGTGGTGGCGGACTTTATCGCATTTGTCCCGGAACAGCTGGAGCGTGACCACAGGCTGTTTACCGGAAGGACAAGGCAGTTTATTTACATCAGTTCCGCATCTGCGTACCAGAAGCCGCTTTCCGATTTTCGTATCAACGAGGGTACGCCGCTTGCCAATCCGTACTGGAAATATTCGCGCGACAAGATCCGGGGAGAGGAACTGTTAATGCGGTATTATCGCGAGGAAGGCTTCCCGGTAACGATTGTGAGGCCGAGTCATACCTATAATGAGGAAAATATTCCGGTATGTGTCCATGGCTCGAAAGGATCCTGGCAGGTGATAAAAAGAATGCTTGATGGGAAACCGGTCATTATTCCGGGGGACGGTTCGTCGCTTTGGACGGTAACCTGGAACGATGATTTTGCCAAAGGTTTTATCGGCCTGATGGACAACATCCATGCGATTGGGGAAGCCGTACAGATCACGGGGGATGAGGTACTGACCTGGAACCAGATTTACCGGATCATAGCAGATGCGCTTGATGTGGAACTGAAACCTTACTATGTTGCCTCTGAATTTCTGATTTCCTGTTCACCGGAAGAATGGGACTTGCGGGGAAATTTGTGGGGAGACAAGTCCAACACGGTATTTTTTGACAATTCGAAGCTGAAACGTCTGGTACCGGGATTCCATTCGACCGTCCGTTTCGACCAGGGTGTGCGCCGTGCGTTTGATCACATTCTGTCGCATCCGGAGTGCCAGGTACTTGACCCAGAGTACGACGCGTGGTGTGACCGTGTGATCGAGGTTCAGGAAGAAGCCCTTGCCAACTTGGCCGGCAGTTTACAGACAGGAGACATCCTATGAAGATGCAGATAAAAAACAGGGAACGATTCATTCTTATAATTTTTCTGGCTGTGGCTTTGTCACAGCTCCTTTGCGGAGGAACTGTGCATGCTTCCGAAGTAACTTCGGCGGATACGTCTTCAACGGAAGAGACTAAGAACGGCCTGGTAAAGGAAGACGACGGATATATTTACTATTATGAGAACTCTGTCCGCCAGACGGGGTGGAAAACAATTGGGTCAAAAACATATTATTTTTATGCATCCGCACATGGCTCAATCCCGCAGGGCTCCGCTGCTACAGGCCTGGTTAAGATTGGAGATTTTCGTTACTATTTCTCCGATTCGGGCAAAATGCAGACAGGATGGAAAACCATAGATGGCAGCAAATATTATTTTAAGAAAAAGGCTTCCTCCACTACTCCCAAAGGTGCTGCACTGACAGGAGTCTGGAAAATTGGGGACAATAAGTATTATTTTTCCTCAACTGGAAAAATGAAAACCGGCCTTCGCACATACAATGGGAAAAAATACTATTTTGCCTCGGACGGGACAATGATAAAGAGTACATGGAAGACCGTGAACGGGGCCAAGTATTATTTTAAAAGCAATGGCGTTGCGGCCACGGGCGGATACAAAATCAATGGTATTATCTATGTGTTTAAAGCTTCCGGAAAGTTGGCTGAGCACAGCTCCAGCAAGAAAATTGTAGGTGTCTCTGGTACATATTATTGTGTTGACAGCAGCGGAAAGGCGCTTACCTCCGGATGGATTATCGTTGACTCGAAGCTTTGTTATGCCACTGCTAACGGAGAGCTGAAGAAAGATACAACCTATGAGGGAATTACTTTCAACAGTAAGGGGTATGCTACGGACGATACTGCCGCAAAACTTAAAATGAAAACTATGAGCATTGTCGAATCCATCACTACAAGCGATATGACGCAATCGCAAAAGCTGAAAAAATGCTGGAACTACATCGTCAGCTCATCAAATTTTAAATACAGGACAATTGGCTTATCCAGCTTTCCTTCCGGATGGCAGATTACCACAGCCTATAATATGCTTGTCAGCCATAGCGGCAGCTGCTATAGTTTTGCCTGCGCTTTCGCTGCGCTGGCCAATGAAGTTGGCTATGACTCATATGTAATAGTCGGGCGGGTTTCAGGTACAAGGGATGGCGCAGCGGACGGCCTCACCAGGCACTGCTGGGTAAAAATCAATGGATGCTACTATGACCCGGAAGCCTGCTTTGCCGGATGGTGGACATCCTGCTATGGTCTGTCTTCCTATAGTATTACGCATCAGGTGATCGCGACCTATCGGTTTGCAGCAAGCTAGGAAGAAAAAGTGGAACGATGAAATTCACTGTATTTTGACAATAGGCGCTGGATGATTTTAGTGTTGTCCAGCGCATTATTTTGCTCTTCTGTACTGATATCTAAATAGTGGTAAAAGAGGCTTTCGGGCCTTTCTTTTTTGCTCAAATGTTGTAATTTCCACTCAAAATTGAAATATTAAGTGGCTCCCTGACAGAAGATATGGAAGACTAATCCCCTCTGGCTATTTGCACAGGTACTCCTTAAGTACGCTACTAAAGGAGATTTCTTTTTTCGTCCGAAAACAGGAAATAATCGCTAATTACGCATGAATTCTACATCACAACCCTCAGTATGTCAAGATAGGCGAAAGAATTTACCAGATTTTTACTCGTCATGTGCAAAACAATTCAATGCAAACATACACAATAAAAAAAGAAAACCTTTCCATAAGTGGTCAAAAAAGTGGTCGGTACTTAATCGCTTTTACTGGCTTATTTCCAGGCAAAACGGCCATTTAAAGCTGACCACGAATAAGCTTCATTCGTGGTCAAAAAAGTGGTCAGAATAAATGCGGAAAATTCGCAAAGCCGCAGCGGATAGGGCTTCGCGGCTCCGCATCCTTTAGTAGCGTACTAAAGGAGTCTCCGGCACTTCCGATGCAGGATCTATCCTGCCAGTTATGGCAGAATACAAAATCCAGCTACAGGAGACACGTCGCATCGCCGCTGCTTCCTGTTCCGGATGTGATAGGGGATACGGATATCCGCGCTGAAGGGGCGGTGTGGCGAAACTATGCCTTTTTCACGAGTTTTTGGAGGTGGAAGAGATGGAAGTACAGCTGTATGAGCACAATCAGGCTGCCTATGATGCGGCAGTAGAGCTGATGGCGCAGACAGGAAAAGCAGCCATCATCCACCCGACCGGTACAGGAAAGTCGTTCATCGGATTCCGGCTCTGCGCGGACCATGCGGGGCAGAAGATTCTCTGGCTTTCCCCTTCGGAATATATTTTCAAAACCCAGATGGAGAACCTGAAAGCAGCTACCGGCGGGGAAACCCCGGATAATATTATTTTCTGTACATACGCAAAGCTTACGTGGATGGAAGAAGAAGAGATGGCTGCAATCTGTACAGAAGAGGAACCCGCAACACTGTCAGCGGAGGATATGCTTTCAGGAGATATGTCGGACGGCAGCCGAAGGGGCGAGAACAAAGCCCCGGCGTTTATTATCCTGGATGAGTTCCACCGCTGTGGCGCCCAGATGTGGGGGCAGGGAGTACAGAAGCTGTTGGCCATTTTCGCGGGTACGCCGATCCTCGGACTTTCTGCGACCAATATCCGTTATCTTGATAACCGCAGGGATATGGCAGAGGAGCTTTTTGGCGGGAATATCGCGTCGGAGATCACCCTTGGCGAGGCAATCGTCAGGGGCATATTAAATCCGCCCAAATATGTGCTTTCGGTTTATTCCTGGCAGAATAGCCTGGAGAAATATGAACAGCGCGTAAAAACAACAAAAAACCGGGCTTCCCGGGATACTGCCGAACGGTGCCTGGAAGAGTTGAAGCGTGCCCTGGAGATGTCAGAGGGGCTGGATGAAATTTTCGATAAACACATGAAAAACCGGACAGGGAAATACATTGTTTTTTGTTCCAACAAAGAGCACATGGATGAGATGATGGGGCACCTGGAATGGTTTGCGAAGGTGGATCCGCATCCACATGTTTATTCGCTTTATTCAAACGATCCCGGCTCAGACCAGGCATTTGATGATTTTCGTGCAGACAGCGATACGTCCCACCTGAGGCTCCTTTACTGCATTGACGCACTAAATGAGGGAATCCACGTGGAAGGCATCAGCGGCGTCATCCTGCTGAGGCCAACCGTATCCCCTATTATTTACAAACAACAGATCGGGGCTCTCCCGGAAAAATAGGTGATATCTCCCGGATAAATGGGTGATTCTGATTG
>JAJPWX010000006.1 GCA_021205755.1 Lachnospiraceae bacterium
TTTGGAGGGCCAAAATCAAACCACCAGTTGAACTGGTGGTTGCTGAGTTAGTTACAAATTTTTATACACAGACCGGGCAAGAGGACTCGCGCCCTCTTCCCACACTGCCCGCATCATATTCTGATTATATCATTTTCCCCCTCTCCACAGGAAACCATTCGCGCTCCAAAATCGGCCATTCGTGAAATGCGCAGGCAATTATCAAAGCGTATAATATATCGTCATCAGTCTGACCCCTCCGTCTGATTAACAGCTCTTTCACTGCCTCCTGCTTCCATTCTCTATCTCACAAAGTTTACGGCGAAGAATCTCCACCTCATTCTCTAAAGCAGCATTTCTGTCTTCAAGAGCTGCTTTCTCATCTGTAAGTGTCGCATTCTTATCCGCAAGAGCTGCTTTTTCATCCGCAAGAACTGCTTTCTCATCCGCAAGTGTCGCATTCTCTGCCTCTAATTCATCAATACGAAAACGGTATTTATCGTTAGGAAGCTCCATCGCTCCCGGAAGCAATGGTTTCATCTCCCTGTCGCCCCCTTTCCTCTGATACTGCAGCATAATCTGCTGGTAAAGCTTATTTAGAAGCTCCAGTAATTGATTGTAATCATCCAGAGTGATATTTCCAACCTCCAGATTTGTTTTTATGCTTAAAAAGAGTATCAAGTAAAGGAACTGGAAGTATCGCTACTCCCGGCTCCTTTTGTTTTAATTGCGGATATCAGATACACCGCTGCGTTCAGCCATAAGCTGACAAGTTTATTCAAACCTCTCCGCCAAACTGTTCCCGCACAAACACACGGGCACGATGAATCCGGGAGCGCAGTACACCGGGCTTCACCCCAAGCTGCCTGGACGCCTCTTCGTAAGTCAGTTCTTCCACACAAATCAGATAAACCGTCTCGTACCACAGCGGATGTGTCTCCTTCAGCTTATCCATAATCCACGTGATCAGTTCTTCATTGTCTACGGAAATTTCCATCATCCCGGCGCTGCCCTGCGCTCCGTTTACCGCTCTCTCCAGCACATCCTCATCCATCCAAAGCTCCGGTTTACGGCAAATCTTTCGAATATAATCGATGGCAGCATTTTTCGCGCAGCGGAACAGCCAGCACTTTTCGGCTCCCGGTATCACGATATCCATATGCTGGTAAAAAGACAGAAACACCGTCTGTGAAATATCCTCCGCGGCTTCATAATCCTTCACCCACTCGTAAGCAATCCGAATCACATATCTTTGGTACTTTACGTAACAGTCACAAAATCTCTCGTTTTTCATTTTTCTCTTCTCCCCTAATGGTATCACTCCCTGTGATCCCATAGATGGAGTATACTACAATTTGTATCTTCCGTAAAGGTCGAATACACGTTTTTGTGGCTTTTTCCTGCAACCGCATTTACAGGTTGCGCCCTGATCCGTTTCCCCTATTTCAGCCGCTCCAGTTCATCCATCCACAGCCGCGCACAGGCATCACTCGGCATACGCAGATCGCCGCGCGGGGAGAGCGCTACGCTCCCGACTTTCGGCCCATCCGGGATACACGACCGCTTGAACTGCTGCGCAAAGAATCGCCGGTAAAAGATTTTCAGCCATTTCCGAATCGTCTGCCCATCATAAGCACCCGCAAAGGCTAGCTTCGCGATACGGTAAATTTTTGCCGGCGGATAACCGAACCGAAGCAGGTAATAAAGGAAAAAGTCATGCAACTCATACGGCCCGACAATATCCTCTGTCTTCTGGGCAATTTCCCCATTTTCCGGAGGCAGCAGCTCTGGACTGACCGGCGTATCCAGTACATCATACAGAATCTCACTCACCGTATTGTCTCCGCAGGTATCTGCGTAATAGCGCACCAGATGGCGCACCAGCGTCTTCGGCACAGAGCAGTTGACCGCATACATGGACATGTGGTCGCCATTGTAAGTCGCCCAGCCGAGCGCCAGCTCCGACATATCTCCCGTGCCGACCACCAGGCCGCCCGTTTTATTGGCGATATCCATCAGAATCTGCGTCCGCTCCCGCGCCTGAGAATTCTCGTAGGTCACGTCATGCGCCTGGGGATCCTGCCCGATATCGCGGAAATGAATGTTCACAGCCTCCCGGATGTCCACCTCCAGCAGCTTCGCACCCAGGCTTCTTGTCAGGCTGCAGGCATTCTGGTACGTGCGGTCCGTCGTGCCAAATCCGGGCATCGTCACCGCTGTCATCGTATCGCGCGGAAGGCCGAGCAAATCACAAGCTTTCGTCATTACCAGCAGGGCGAGCGTCGAATCCAGGCCGCCGGAAATCCCGACCACAAGGCTCTTTGCACCAGTATGCCGCATCCGTTTTTTCAGGCCAAGTGCCTGAATCATCAGAATTTCCTCGCATCTGCGGCTGCGATCCGTCTCTCCTGCCGGCACAAACGGCGCCGGATCAAAGCGGCGGGTCAGAGGAGTTTCTTCTATATATAAATGGAATGGAATTTTTGTATAACCCCCCGAGGAACGCTCCGGGGCATACCGCCCCGCCATACATTCCGAAGAATACCTTGCCGCTGCATCATCCGGCGCGCTTACACAGCCGCCTGGCCCATAACCGGAAACAACATTTCCCGCAGGAAAGGTCGTCATCCGACGGCGCTCCGCGCGCAGGCGGCTGATATCCAGCTCCGCGTATATGATTCCGCTTTCAAAGCGCGGGGACTGCGCCAAAATATGGCCATTCTCCGCAATCAGGCTGTGGCCGCCGTAGACCAGATCCTGCGTCGATTCACCTTCACCTGCGCTTGCGTAGATATAGCCGCACAGCAGCCGTGCCGACTGTCCCTCGACCAGCGACCTGCGGTAATCACTTTTCCCAGTCACCTCGTCGCTTGCTGAGAGATTTACAATCACATTGGCTCCGGCCAACGCATGGGCGATGCTCGGCGGCTTCGGCGCCCACAGATCCTCGCACAGCTCCGCCGCTACGACCAGTCCCATTTCCCTTGAAAAGCCGGAATCCGGCAAATCACGGAGCGCTCCCCAGTTATCTATACTTCCAGAACCTCTGCCTGATTCTTTGGAAAGCGGATTTTTCGCGTGTTCTTTACACTCAAACAGCAGGTTCATCCCAAACGGCACCATTTTCCCGCCAAACTCCACATACGTAACCGTTTCGCTTCCGGGCGTAAAATGCCTCGCCTCATAAAACTCATTGTAATTTGGAAGATACCGCTTCGGCACAAATCCCAGCAGCTCCCCATTGGAAAACGCCGCTGCCACATTGTATAATTTTCCATTTACCTCCAGTGGCAGCCCTGCAAAAATCAGCGCGTCTTTACCCGCGGAATACGCGACCAGCCCTGCCAGCGCCTGCCGCGCAGCCAAAAGCAGCGTTTCCTGCCAAAACAGATCCCCGCAGGTATACCCTGTGATGCAAAGCTCCGGAAACACCAGAATTTTCGCATGCTCCCGCACTGCTTCATCTATTCCGGCACAAATGCCCTCCATATTAAAGACACAATCTGCCACCCGGATATCCGGGGATAACGCCGCTACCTTTATAAAACCGTCCTTCATCGCTTTCTCCTTCTGATCGTGGTTTTTGTTGTGCCATTTGATACCGCCTGCATCTGACATTTTTACTCATCTGACCATAAAATTCTCGTTCCTGACCCATCCGAACCAGAATCAGCGATTCTTTCATGCACGCTGGCTAATCATTAATAAATCACGCAATTCCTCCACGCTCACCCTGTATTTTTTATCACAGAACTGACAGTTCACCTCGATCGGTTCTCCGTCCGCAATCATTTCCTCCAGTTCCTTTTTACCCAGGCTGATCAGCACACGCTCAATCCTCTCCCGGGAACAGTCACAGTGGTACTGTGCCGGTATTTTATCCAGAATCTCCAGATGGAATTCACCGAGCAGTTCTTCCAGAATCTGCTCCGGTCCCATCCCCGCGTCCAGCATCGCGGTAACCGGACGTACCTCAGCGAGTTTCCGCTCCAGCCGGTCAATCACATCATCCGGCGTAAACGGCATCAGCTGAATGATAAAACCGCCTGCCTGCCGCACCTTACCTACCTCAGCCAGATCGCCTTCCAGCGACAGAGATTCTTCCTGAGACTCATCCGTAAAATCCGTTTTCAACGATTCCGAATCACCAGATGATTCTCCCGCCGCATCCTGCCGCTGATCAAGGGTGTAGGAGCGTTTCTCCAGGCTGACGTTCCGCTCCAGCAGCACGCCCAGTCCTACCGAGGACGGCACCTGCTCCGACATCGCAAAATAGTAGGTCAGGTCATCCCCGATTTCCCCGGTCTGCAGCGCGCTCTGCCCGACATAAGGCTCCTTCATCCCCAGATCGCGGATCACGCGCAGAACACCATTGCCAACCGCGCCGCCTACGTCCAGCTTTCCCTTGTCCGTCGCCGGCAGGTAAACACCCGGATTGTTCACATATCCCTTCACATTCGCCGCGGAATCCGCCGTAACCGTGATCCCGCCGATCGGACCATCCCCGCCAATCTGAAGCGTCAGAAGATCCTTCTCGCCCTTCATCATAGCGCCCATCATCGCGCCCGCAGTCAGAAGCCGTCCGAGCGCCGCCGTCGCTACCGGGCTCGTATTGTGATAACCGCGCGCCGTCTCTACCAAATCCTTTGTTGTCGCCGCAAAAGCGCGGATCTGCTGATCTGCCGCCACGGCTCTTACGATATAGTCCATCCAATCTCTCCTTATCATTGTCATTAGGAGCCAGATGAACTGCTCCTACCCAATTATAGTAAACGACGTAAGTCGTTTTACTTTGACGATTCTACCACACTCTGTTTTTGTTTACCATAAAAAAGTACGTGTGGACTACAGCTTTAACGTATATTTTTACAGAACATACGGTTGACCATTTCTTTCCTATTATATTTTGCACCATACCCAGCGTCAATAAAAAAATAAAGATAAGGTTGAGAAAGAAAAAAAATGAGAATATAATAGAGTATGTGTAGCTGTTCGTTACCATCAGTTACAAGTATTGATTTGTTAGATTAGAACAGGGGGCGATACGAATGTTATCCATCTATTATGGTGATATGCCAGAAGCAATTTATAACCCTGCCATATATTTCAAAAATTCATACACTGATGACTGGATTACAGACGAATTATCTCGAGCCATGATCCAGGATGTAGATAAGTCTACGGTGCTCGGACCAAGGGTCATTGACTCTCCGGTTCTTGGTGGCATCAGTCCCAGGGAGTTATCCGGTGGTGTAAAAACCCTGATTTCCATTTATAAAGTTCCGTCCAAAATTTTTAATGCATCTACCTGTGGAGATAACTGTGCTAAATGGATATTGAAAATTGGGGAATTACAGAATATTACTATCAATCTTCGGCATTTAATGGATTTTGGAGAGGACGAATTTACTGCAAGAATTTTGAACACAGAACAGATTGTTCATACGATGGATGAACTCGTGCCAATTGCGGGGATGATTGTACGCTGACGGGAGGGAAACCGCTATGAAAGGAAATTACAGGGTAATTGTATCTAATTCAAATATAAGATACGATTTTATAATAAGAAGAAATATTACTATCATCAAGGGCGACAGCGCCACTGGAAAAACTACTCTGATTGAAATGATCAGTGAGTTCTATGAATCCGGTGCAGACAGCGGTATAGACTTAAGATGTGACAAGCCATGTCGGACGCTTGATGGAAAAGACTGGAAAGTAATTCTTTCTTTGCTTCATGAAACAATTATATTTATTGATGAAGGCAATGTATTTCTCCATAGCACGGAATTTGCAGAAGCAGTGCGAGATTCAGATAATTACTATGTTCTGGTGACAAGAGAGGGACTGCCGAATCTCCCATATAGTGTTGAGGAAATCTATGGCATTCGCTATTCAGGAAAATATGCTGGCTTAAAGCAGGTTTTTAATGAGTTTTATCATATATATGGCCAATTAGATAACCGAGAGCCAATTCATCCGACGAGAATTTTAGTCGAGGACTCTAATTCGGGTTTTGAATTTTTTAAGGGATTATCGATCAGTAAAGATTACAATGTAGTCAGTGCCGGAGGAAAATCAAATGTTTTTGCCTATGCTCAGCTATACGCTGATTCCGGCGTATTGATTATAGCGGACGGAGCTGCCTTTGGAGCAGAAATGGATCGAATCATGAAACTGATTAAGCAAAAACCCGACATTGTTTTGTATTTGCCGGAATCTTTCGAGTGGTTGATTTTAAAATCTGGTATAGTAAAAACGGAAAATTTAAACGATATACTGATTGCTCCGGAGAACTATATTGAAAGCAGTCAGTGTTTTAGCTGGGAACGGTTTTTTACGTCTCTGCTTGTTCAGGTAACAATTGGAAATTACTTAAAATATTCAAAGAAAAAACTCAACTCTGTATATTTACAGGATGCGATTGCGGCAAAGATAGTGGCAGCAATGGAGAAAATAGATTTATGAGGTTAGTATACTGATAGAAAAGCTAAAAAGATGCGCAGGGTTGAGAAATTTCTTTCGCCCGGCGCATTTTATAACAGTCTTCTTTTTGATGAAAGAGAATAACGGCCACGTCTATTCTATGATTGAGTATGCGGTATTTCGCAACCTGCGGATCATCTCCGGGTGGTAGTAGCCGCCGACCTGGAGCATCAGGACGAACGCAAACTCTTCTTTCGGATTTGTGAGAAAATACGGGCCGGTCCAGCCGTCCCAGCCAAATTCGCCTTTGTCTCCGCTGCAGCCGGATTCGGTGCGGTCGTCGTAGACGCGCATGAAATTGCCATAGCTGTAGCCGCGAATCTGATCGAAATAAATGGTTTTTTTCTGTGCTTCGTCCAACTGGCCGTGTTCGAAGCACTCGACGGTCTTGCGGCCAAGGATGCGATGACCGTTGCCAACGCCATAGTGTGCCAGCATATCCGCGAATTTCGCGTAGTCATCCAGTGTAGAGACAATACCGGCACCGCCGGACTCGAAAGCGGGCGGGGTCAGGCATTTTGTCAGACAAAGATGGCGGGAAGTCGCCTCTTTGTAGCGGAGCGGACGGATGTTTTCTGTTATTGCTTTGGAAATCGGGACGTCTGCTGCTTCTGGTTCTGAGGATGCGTTGGTTTCCGCCTGCGCTTCTGCATTCACTTCATACAGGGTCGTAAAGCGGCTCTGTTTTTCTTCCGGCACATAAAAGCCGGTATCAATCATGCCGAGCGGCTCAAAGATTTCTTTCTCCATGAATTCGCTTAACGGCTGATCGGCGACTTTCTCAATGACCGCGCCCATCACATCGCAACTCAAACCGTAACGCCAGCGCTCGCCTGGGTGGAATGCCAACGGCTGCTGCGCGATCAGGCGGCACAGTTCCTGCGTCGAAGTCTGTTTTCCGCTGACAATCTCCTTCTGGATACGGTCAAAAAGCTCCTGCATTGGCTGGCCGGGAAGGTCATTGTCCGGGTAGACTAGTCCGGAAGTCATTCGCAGCAGGTCTATCAGCAAAATCGGGCGGTTTGCTTCTGTCAGTCCGGAATCGGTGAGTACCTTCATATGGGCGAACTCCGGCAGATAGCAGGAAAGAGGGGTAAGCCAGTCTAATTCGCCGCGCTCCCAGAGAATATGGGCGGCGACGGCAGTGACTGGCTTGCTCATGGAATAAACTCGGAAAATGGCATCCGGCTCGTAGTTGATGTGCCGGCGAATAACGGTTTCGCCATGGTACAGCACGGCGAAGGAAGCGCCCGGCACACCGCCGGCCGCGATCTCCTCTCTTAAAATATTTTCCATTTCGTCGGCTGCGCGGTTGATTCTGGTGGTATTCATCGTGAAATATTCCTTTCCTTATGCCTTTATCACAGGTCTTCCCCCGTTCACCAAAAAACTCTTGTAGCTGTTAATAAACTTAAAGTTACAAGCTATCTTTTCAGTTCAATCTCCATCGGCTTTTTCCCGGTCAGCTCCACGCTCTTTTCATCCGGCTGACTGCAGCCCACGTAGATTTTACAGGTACCGCCTGCTTCCCTGCGAACGCCCCCGGCGTCAACTACGGTAAACGCATTCGCCGCAAGCGGCAATGTCACCTGCTTTGTCTCGCCCGCTTTTACAAAGACCTTCGCAAAGGCCGCAAGCTGCGGATTCGGCACCGCATCCGCGGAATCCGTGTTTTTCACATAGACCTGCACGACATCCTGCGTGTCCTGGGCTCCATGATTGGTAACCTCAGCCACGACTGCATTCTTTCTAACGCCATCCGTCCCACTCTGGAGTTCAGCCGTCGCATCCCCGGTCTCTACCCGCGCCGCAGTCACTTCTACGTCTCCATAAGTCAGTCCGTATCCGAACGGATACTGCGCTTTCCCGGTCATATAGCGGTACGTGCGCCCCTGCATGGAGTAGTCGGTAAATTCCGGCAGCTCTTCCAGCGTCTCATAAAAGGTCACCGGCAGCTTCCCGGACGGAGAAACGTCGCCAAACAGCACACGCGCCGCCGCGTGTCCGCCCTCACAGCCCGGATACCACAGATCGAGAATCGCATCGAAATGCTCCGCCGCGTAGCTTAAGTCAATGTCGCTGCCTGCTGTCAAAAGCAAAATGACCGGCTTGCCGCAGGCTGCCACGGTTTCCATCAGCTCCCGCTGCGCCTTTGGAAGCTGCAAATCCTCTTTATCGCCGGATGCGTACCGGTTCCCGGTATCACCCTCTTCGCCCTCAAGTGTCTCATCCAGGCCAACGCACAAAAGCACTACATCGCTGTTCTTCGCGACAATCCGCGCCTCGGACAGGCGATCCTGCTCCTGCGATAGCGCCTCAGTCCGGTCCTTGGACAGATGGCAGCCGGCACTTGTCAGCACACGTACACTCGTCCCCAGGTAATCCTGAATGCCCTCCTGGATGGTGACATAGCGTGAAGCTGTGCCGTGATAGTTCCCGGCGAGCGCCACGCGGCTGTCCATATTCGGCCCGATCAGACCGATTGTTTTTATCTTTTCTTTCTGTAATGGCAGGATTCCATTGTTTTTCAGAAGAACGAAGCTCTCCTCCGCTGCTTTTTGGGCCAGTGCCAGATGCTCCGGCGACTCGACCTCCGTGTAGGGGATCGTGTCATACTCGCTGCCGTCAAACAGGCCGAGCAGATACCTCGTTGTAAAGAGGTGCACAGCCGCCTCGGTAATCGTCTCCTCCGTTACCAGCCCCTCCTGGTACGCTTTCATAATATAAAGGTAGGTATTCCCACAGTTCAGGTCGCAGCCGGTATTGACCGCCAGCGCCGCAGACTCTGTCGCGTTCTTTGTCACCAGATGATTCTCATGGAAATCGCGGATAGCCCAGCAGTCGGAGACAAAATGTCCCTCAAATCCCCAGTCGCCGCGCAGCTTCTTTTGCAGCGCTTTGCTCGCGCAGGCTGGCTCGCCGTTCACGCGGTTGTACGCGCCCATCACAGCCTCCACGCCCGCCTCCTGCACCAGCGCCTCAAACGCCGGAAGATAAGTCTCCTCCATATCCTTCGCCGTCGCTTCCGCGTCGAACTCATGACGGAGTGCCTCCGGTCCGGAATGTACCGCAAAATGCTTCGCACAGGCCGCCGCTTTCATCGTCTCGCCGTCCCCCTGCAGCCCTTTTACAAAGGCCACGCCCAGGTGGCTGGTCAGGTACGGATCCTCCCCGTATGTCTCATGTCCGCGCCCCCACCGCGGGTCGCGGAAAATATTCACATTCGGCGACCAGAACGTCAGCCCTTTATAAATATCTCTGTCCCCTTCAGAAGAGAACGCGTTGTACTTCGCACGCCCTTCCGTCGAAATCGTGTCTGCGATCTCACCGATCAGTTCGGTATCAAACGTCGCGCCAAGCCCGATCGCCTGCGGGAACACGGTCGCCTGGCCTGCGCGGGCCACTCCGTGGAGCGCCTCATTCCACCAGTTATACGCCGGAATCCCCAGTCTCTCAATCGCGGGCGCGTCATAGCGAAGCTGGCTGGCCTTTTCCTCTAATGTCATCTTCGAAACAAGCTCCTGTGCCTTACTTCGCGCCTCTTCTCTTTTCATATCGCCCCGTGCCTCCTGTCATCCTGTTTTCGTTCTTAATTATTTCTATTAGATCAGCACCTGTCTTTTCATTTCGATGCTGTTCTAAACAGCAGGCCACAGACCGCCTTCTTCGAAGGCTATATGCCGCTTGCGCGTCATATGTCTGAGGCTTGATGGGCGTCTCCGTTTCACTTCGGTCGGCGCTAAGCGAACGTCCACTGGACGTTCAGCGCCCGCCCATCCCGAAATGAAAATACAGCCTTTAGCAGGTAAACCTGCACATCTCCGCTTCGCTCCGGTCGGTGCTAAACGAGCGCCGCTGGCGCTCAGCACCTGTCTTTTCATTTCGATGCTGTTCTGAACTGTTTAGAATATAGCAAAAAATACCGCCATTGCTCTCCGTATTTATTGCTTAATAGCTGTCAGAAATTGCTCATTTTTTGCCGTATCTGTCAAAACCAGGATGTATTTATTCCTATTTTTGTGCATATTTGTAATAGTTACACTTTCTTTATTCCTTCACACCGCCAATCGTAAGACCTGTCACGAAGTACCGCTGCAGGAACGGATACAGGCAGATGATCGGAAGCATGGTAAGGATGGTCGCCGCCGCACGGATCGAGTTCGGCGTGACCGCTCCGGAGGTAGCGGAATTCTTTGCACTCTCCAGGCTGGTGGTCTGCGACATCACCGATGACAGCAGCTTCATCAGCTCATACTGAAGGGTGGTATACTGTTCACTCATGCGGTTGTACAGCATGGCGTCAAACCAAGAATTCCAGTGGCCAACCGCCACAAACAGCGCGATTGTCGCGTATACAGGCTTGCACAGCGGAGAAATGATTTTCACAAATATGGTCATATAGCCTGCGCCGTCCAGCTGCGCGGATTCCTCCAGCGCGTCCGGAAGACCTTCCATGTAGGTTCGAAGCACCAGCATATTAAAGGCGCTGATCATTCCAGGAATCACATATACCCAGAAAGAGTTTGTCAATCCCAGATTTTTGTAAAGAAGAAACGTCGGTATCAACCCTCCGTTCACATACATGGTAATGACCCAAAACAGGGAAAGCTGCGAGCGAAACAGAAAGCGTTTGCGGCTCACAATAAACGCAAGCAGAGCATTCGTGGCAAGAGATGCAAATGTACCGATTACCGTTCTAAGAACAGTGATATACGCACCCGTTGCAATACTCTCTTTATGTAAAACAGTGATAAAATTCTTTAGTGTGAATACTCTGGGCCACAGGTAAATGCCGCCCCGGAGCGCATCCGTTCCGTCATTAAACGCAATCGCCAGTGTATTTAATACCGGATAGAGCGTAATCACCACAAACGCCACCATGAACAACGTATTAAATATGACAAAAGCTCTGTTTGATACGATTGATTTTATTCTGTCTTTATCCATCCGTATTTCCTCCTTAGAACAACCGTTCTTCGCCGGTTCTCTTGGCAATTTCATTCGCCACCACAATCAGAATGATACTGACGACGCTCTTAAAAATACCGGCTGCCGTACCCAGAGAATAATCCATCTGGCTGATGCCCCAGTTCAGCACATAAATATCGATGGTCTGAGACACCTTCTGCACAAGGCCATTGGTGAGCAAATACTGTATTTCAAAACCGGCGTTTAACACATTGCCGATGTTCATCAAAAGCAAAATCATAATCGTCGGGCGAATCCCCGGAAGCGTAATATATTTAATCTTTCCCCAGCGCCCCGCGCCGTCAATCGCGGCCGCCTCATAAAGACTGGGGTCAATCGCCGTAATGGCGGCGAGATATACAATCGCGTTCCAGCCGGTTTCCTTCCACACATTGGCAAATGCCACAATCGGCCAGAAATAAGCCGGATACGCGAAAAAGTTAATGCCAGTCTTGATAATATTGAGTTTTAACAAAACTTCATTTACAATGCCGGACGTAGATAAAGCGTCATGCAAAATGCCGGTAACAATAATCCATGACAGAAAATGCGGAAGATAAGAGATCGTCTGTATAATCTTTTTCCCCCATTTGGAACGAATTTCATTTAACAGAATCGCGAACAAAATCGCCATGACGAAAGTGGAAACCAGATTCAGAACACCCATCGCCAACGTATTTCGGATGACACGAATAAAAGTACTATCCGAAAAAAGCGTCTGAAACTTTGCAAGTCCGACAAACTGTGAATGCAGAAAACCATCCTTCGGCTTATAATTCTGAAAGGCCATAATCCATCCGCCCAGAGGCAGATAGTAAAAAACAAAACCGTATACCACAAAAATCCCCGCCCAAATCAGGAGAAATTTTTGCCGTTTTAATTCTTTTACCGTAATCTTTGTGCCTGATTTTTGTTTTTTGGGTTTACGAGCCATTTTCCCCTCCTTGTTCTATTGCAGCTGTCTTTTCATTTCGATGCTGTTGATGCTGTTCTGAACAGCAGGCCACAGACCGCCTTCTTCGAAGGCTATATGCCGCTTACGCGTCATATGTCTGAGGCTTGATGGGCGTTCCGCCCATCCCGAAATGAAAATACAGCCTTTAGCAGGTAAACCTGCACAGTCTGTCTTTTCATTTCGATGCTGTTCTGAACTTTTTGAAAAAAAAGAGCAGTCACAGATACTGATGCACACCGCAACTGCCCTTTTTTCATTTAAGTTCTATACAATTTCAAACACGCACGCTTACCTGTTTTGAAAAGCCGCCCATCAGCCTTCTGCTGCCGCGATCCGGCGATCCAGCTCTTCCTGCATCTCATCCAGGAAGTCCTGCGGATTGCAGCCCTCATAAGCTTCCATGTACTGCTCCCACAACGAATCAAAGTCATCCGACATAACAACCTTCGGCAGCCACTCATGCTTTACTTCGCCCATCTTATTCCAGGCAACGCCGCCGGCGGTCGCTGTCGTCATCGAGTTGGAATAAGAGTACATCGGATACCACGGGCCAGTCTCTACCTTTGCGGAGCCAAGCATATCCACATAATTTCCTGCGCCATATGCTTCGAAGCAGGCTACAAGCGGCTCTGCCAGATCACTAAAGAACTCGGAGCTCTGCTGGCTAGGCTGCATTGCGTTGATTCCATCCCTGCTGGTACCCAGCCACTGCGGGAAATAGGAATAATTGCATATATGAGACGCCTGATACTCGGAGTCACTCCAGTTTGCTCTCATCTCATCTGTCCGGTAAAACAGTCCGTCGTCGTCTACCAGATAATCAACACCCTCAACGCCCCAGAAGCGCAGGTTGTGAATATCCTGATCCAGAAGGTCACTCATAAACTTAAAAGCAGCGTCCACATTCTTGCAGCTTGTGGTAACCGCGATTCCGCTGGAGTTGTTCAGCGTGTCGCCGTAGGAATGCCACTGGTTTTCCATTCCCTCGTCAATCGTAAGGCCTAGCGGAACAAAATTGCAGCCTTCATCCGCCAGTCCGGTCTGTGTAAACACATCATTTACGGTATAGGCAAAGTTCCACCACTGGTCACACATACCCAGTACACGGCCCGTAGAAAGCTTTGCGGTATACTCATCTGTGGTCTGCGTCGCAAATTCCGGATCGATCATGCCCTTATTATACTCTTCATTCAGCTTGCGGAAATACCGAACCGCGGTATCTGTCGTATTGTAATCAACAATCGTCAGCGTATCCGTATCTACGATTACAGAACCATCGTTTGGATATCCATCCAGGAACTGCGGAGCGTTCTCCAGGCAATAGTAATACCAGTCATAGCAAAGAATGGTATAAGGAATATACTCTGTACCGTCATCCATCGTCGGATTCTCCGCTACATAGCTTTCGATCAGGTCAAAATACTGATCCAACGTCTTGATCTCCGGATAGCCAGCCCACTCAAGGACTTTCGCCTGAATCCAGAATGCCTCATCATTGTGCGTCGTCGTTTTGTCTTCGCCATAAGAGTTCTGGAATACATTCGCCCAGTAAATCTTGCCGTCATCCTGGCGGAATTTATCCCACTCTTCATCTGAATACATTTCCTTCAGGTTCGGATACTGCTCAAGATAATCATCCCACGCAATCAAAGCGCCTGCTTCGTACAGAGAAACCATCGCATCATTGCCATTAATGAAATCCGGATACTCTCCGCCGGCAACAATCGTACCGATCGCTTCTGAGCTGGTCTGACCGGTCAGCCAGGTCTCATCACATGACGCACCCGTCTGCTCCGCGATCATTGCGGCGATCTCATTATCACTGTTGATTTCTGAACCAGACATTGCAAAAAATGCACTGAATTCAACAGTTTCCTCATCCGCCATCGCGGTCAGCGTCGTAAACTGTCCCATCATGCCGCCCAGACTGCCGGCTACCATCATCCCCGCTGCGCTGGCTGCTGTCCCCTGCAGGAATTCTTTTCTGGATATCTTTTTCTGTGACATACTTCAATCCTCCTTCAGATTTTTTTGGATAAACCTATTTTATCTGACATCCATTCATTCTGTAACCGGAGGAATCCCACAAAAAAACCGGACAAACTTCAGTTTATCCGGTTACGTAGATGGTCTCTGAAAATGATTCGGTTCCATAATCGCCGCAGCCTCTCAGCCACGGTTTTTTCGATATTTCGAAGGCGTACAGCCCTTGCGCTCAATGAATTTATTGACAAAATAATCCGTGTCGAGATACCCGACCTCCTCCGCGATCTGGCTGATTTTTTTATCGGTCTTCAGCAAAAGCTCCGCCGCCTTGCAGATCCGATAATTCGACAGATAATCCTTGAAGGACTTCCCGTATTGCTTCCGGAAAATCTGTCCAAGATAGGAACTGTTTACATAATACTTTTGCCCCAGCTCCCGCAGAGTCAGATTTTCCGCGTAGTGCTCGCTAATCTCCTTCTCCACCATCGCGAGTACCCCGCAGGAAACATTCTGCCGGAGCTGGACCAGGTAATCCGCGTACTCACAGGCAAATTTCCGCAGATATGCCCGGCTGCCGTTCGACAGCTCCGTCTGGCTGATATGTTCATTCATATACAGCATAATTTCGTCCTGCCGAACCGTCTCATCCCGTCGGGTCGCAAGATGAATCAGTTGAAACAAAAGATAGTTCATATTCATCGCTACCATCTTTTCTGAGAAAGCCGCTTTGCTCATTTCATCGTAAAAATCGTCCACACTCCTGTAGATCGCCGGCCTGTCGTTCTGCTCGATTGCCTGAAGCAGCCGATCTAAATTATCCTTGCACAGGAAAAAAGAGTCCGATTCCGGAATCTGAATTTCATCTTCGTAATAATAAATTTTCTGAAGCGTACCAAACCGCACAAAATTGCGCAGGGTGCAGGCAGATGTATAAGAAGTGGAAATCCTGGAAATCGTCTCCACCCGCTTTCCCACGAGAAGAAAGACCGGCATTTCCATATTTTTCGAAATTTCTCCCAGCATCTCTTCCATGAACTCTTCCAGCGTCTCCTTTTTACTCTGAAACATGGAATCACAGCAGAGGAAGCCAACCTCATTCTCTTCTTCACAGTCTGTGGTATCACGAATACAATATTCTTTCCTGCCCTCCCGCAGGAATCGTTCACAGTTTTCCGCCAGGCGCTCCCTTAACGCTGCTACCTCTCCGTCCGACATCTCCTCCAGCATGGCGATGTTCCCCATATGAATGTGGACATAACGCAGCCCTCCGGTTAAGTCCATATTTTCCTGCACGAACTGTGCCTGGTTTTCCGTATATTTTCCCCGGATCAAGGCGATCAGACTCTGAGAGAGATACGCCTGCCGCATTTTCCGCGCGTCTTCCGCGTGTTGCTTGGATCTCGCCCGGTCGCTCGCCGCGCTCCGCAGGCATTCGAGCAGCCCGCTTTTCTGAACCGGCTTCAGGATATAGTCCAGGCAGGAATAGCGGATGGCGCTCTGCGCATAGTGAAAGTCGTTGTATCCGCTCAGGATAATAAAATACGCATCCGAAATCTGCTCCTCGCGGATGGTTTTCAGAAGCTCCAGTCCAGACATAATCGGCATCTTGATATCCGCAATAATCAGATCGACCGGATGCGTTTCCAGATACGTGAGCGCCTCCTGCCCATTCGCGCACATCCGGACAATCTCATACCCTTCCGCTTTCCAGTCAATCAGCACAGACAGCCCCTGCAGAATGACCGGTTCATCATCTACCAACAGTACTTTCATCATTCGAAACATCTTCTTTCTTATTCAGCGCATCAATCGGAGCCCGAAGCAGGAAAAAGGTACCCACACCTTTCTCACTCTCCAGTTCAAATTCCACCATGCCTTTCGTCCACATCCGCATCCGCAGACAGGCATTGATCATCCCGACGTGTTTGCAGTTCACCAGTTCCTCTATTTTGCTGATTCGCATTTTTTCCAGGATCGAAGCAACCTGCGCCTCTTCCATCCCCACACCGGTATCTTCCACCTCCATGCACACCCAGTCGTCCTTTCGGTACACACGTATGTAAATCCATACCTGGGATGGCTTCTTTTCAATCCCGTGCACGCAGGCGTTCTCCACAAAGGTCGCAATCGTCAGCCGCGGAATATAAGGGTCTTCACACTCCTTTTCCATCTCGATTTCATAAGAAAAACGTTCGCCAAAACGATACTGCTGCAGCTTCAGATACGCATCTACAAACCGAAGCTCCTCACTCACAGGTATGGAATCCTCCGACCAGTTTACATTTTGCCTCTGCAGAAGCGCCAGCCGTTCAATCATCTCCGCCGTTTCGTCCTCTTTTTTCAAAATGCTGTGCATTCGGATGCTCTCCAGAACATTAAAGAGAAAATGCGGATTGATCTGGCTGTGCAGAGCCAAAAGCTCTGCCCTCTGCCGGGCAAGCGCCATTTCCTGGCGTTCCAGCTTATCCTTATAAACCGTCTGAATCAGTTCCTGCTGCCGCCGGACCATCCGATTATAATTTCTCATCAGGCCGCCGATCTCATCCTTCCCCCGGACATTCTCGATTTCCTTTAAGCTGTCCGAATTCACCTGTTCAAATGCCCCGCTCAGCTCCTGAATACGAGTGGTCAAAGAACGGTTGATCGCGAACGTCAGAAACAGGGGCAACATCAGATTCACAGCAATCATCAGCAAAATCCACGGTAAGTGTTCCCATAGAAAAGCTGAAATTGATTTCTCCGATTCCATCACCAGAATGCGAAATGTCATTCCATAAACGCTGTACTCCAGCTCGTAGCCGATCTGTTCCTCCCCGGAGAGACTCTCAAAATCCGCTTTTGTAGCAGAATGGCCATCGTTTGCGTACAAAATGGTATCCCCGGAGCAAATGTAGACAGACAGATCGTAATTCATATTTGTAAGGCTGCGCACCAGTGTGCTGTAATCCAGATCCAGCCGCGCCAGCTTTTCACTCTGGAAATCTTTGTAATAATTCAGCCAGCGCACCAGAGAAATTCTTCTCTGCGAAGAGGCGGAAGGATCACTCTCACCCACATAGTAAAAACACAACGCCATGTCCAGCCCGGAAGCCTCCAGCTGCTGATACCACTGCGTATCCTTCGCGTCCGACAGGCTGTAAAAATGGCCGCCGTTGACGATCGTGTCATTGTCGCCATACAGCACCATCCAGCCATCCCCGGAAGCTGTACTTCCAGTTGCAAAATAGGCCATATCTGAAATTTCCAGGCTTGCTTCCCAGAAATCCAGCGCCGATTCATAATTCTGTTCCAAAAACTCATTTAATGTGCGGTTCAGGTAGACGCTGGTAATCTCGTTTGCCGCTTCCTCCAGCGTATTCGAGAGATCATATTGCACGGCACTTGCTATATTCTCCATTCTGGTTTGCAGCTCTGCCCTCTCACTTCTCTGGAAAAGAAACAGAATAACTCCGTCCGTCAGAAAAAGCGGCACTAAGACACAGAAGAGGTAAAAAAAGATCAGCTTCTTTTTAAAATTCAGATTATTCAGTTTTTCTTCCAACGCCTGGAGCATCTTGAATACACCCACACCTTTTTACCACGCTTTTTGTATTCTGATATAAACTATCCCATTATTAAAGAAAACCCATCGCCCCCGCCAGCATCCCCGCCAGCGTCCCGCTCACATAGAGAACCAGCGTAAACAGCAGATTCTGCCTCTGGTTCCCATTTTCCCGGAACAGAACCAGCAGCCCGGTACCGGCTCCGCAGAGCAGCCCGGCAAAGAGCGCGCCGCTCGCAAGGACGCCCTCCAGATAAAGCTGCGTAATCAGCACCGATGCGGCACAGTTCGGAATCATGCCGATCAACCCCGCCAGAGCGGCCTGGATGCCCGGCGCCGCAAAAATGCCTCTGGAGAACGCCGTCCCCTGAAACCAGTCCATCCCAAAGCCCAGCACCAGAGAGATCAGGAAAAGGAAGACAGCCGTCTGCGCGGTATGGTGAAGCGAAGCCCGGAAAATGCCCTGTTTCTCGCACTGACAGTGGCCATGCTCGCACATGTGGTGAATTGCGTCTTCGCTGTCAATACCCTGTAAATCTCTTTCCGTATTTTTGTTCCGTCTGTAATTCCGGTTCTCACCATCATCCAAATCTGAGTCCATCTCTCCCATTCGATGCAGCTTTTTTTCCACTCCGTTTGAGGTATTTCGCCGAGACGCACGGCTAATTTTCGCAGGTCTCACGACGGATGGCTTCCATAAATTCAATCGTACCGCCGCAAAATCCGCCAGCAGTCCAATCACAGCCCCGGCAATTACTTTCACGGCTAAAACCCGAATAATAAGATCCGCGCCAATCCCCTGCGAAAGCATCAGCGGGAGCATTTCATCCGAAGTCGACAAAAACACCGCCAGAAGCGTTCCCGGCGAAATGACCCGCGCGGCAAATAACCCCGCTGCCGCCGCGGAAAATCCACACTGCGGAATAATTCCAATCAAACTGCCCAGAATCGGGCCGGCCCAGCCTGCCCCGTAAATCCAGGCCTTCGCGCTGTCACTCATGCGGTGCTCAATATATTCCACCGCCAGATACGACAAAAATAAAAATGGCAGAAGCTTTAAGCTATCAATGAGGCTGTCTAATATTACGTCAATCATACAATGTCCTTTACATCCGCTCCGGCGCCTCAAAGCCCAGCAGGTCAATGCCGGTCTCCAGCACGCGCTTTGTCAGATCAAGCAGAGCAATCCAGCCGCATTTCTGTGTCTCGTCTTCACAGGCCAGAATTTTCGTCTCATGGTAGAAGCGATTCAGCGCATTTGAGAGATCATAGATAAAAGAACAGATCTTGTGCGGTGCCAGCTCCTCGGAGGCCTGCTCAATGACACTGTTCAGCTTCGCAAGCTCCAGCATCAGAGCTTTCTCACTCTCGCTCGCCGGGGCAAGGATTTCCCTCGGCAGTGTTACTCCATCCTCCGGTTTCTGTGTTGCAGCCGCCTGCGCGCGATATTTGTTCAAAATGGACTTAATCCGCACAATCGTATAAAGAATATACGGTCCGGTGTTGCCCTCAAAGGACGTAAACTTGTCCACATCAAACACATAATCCTTGGACGCCTGGTTGGAGAGGTCGCCATATTTGATCGCGGAAAGCCCGACCAGTGCCGCGGTTTCCCTTGCCTCTTCCGGATCCGCCTCATGGTTTTCCATGATCTTTTTATACATTTCCTCATCTATTTCAGCAATCAGCCGCTCCAGGCGCATCACGCCGCCTTCACGGGTCTTGAACGGCTTGCCGTCCCTGCCGTTCATGGTGCCGAAACCAAGGAACTTCAATTCGGTATCCTCATTTACCAGTCCGGTCTTGCGCGCGCAGCGGAAGACCTGCGTAAAGTGCATCTCCTGACGCTTATCCACCACGTAAATGATCTCATCGGGATGATACGTCTGCATACGATCTATAATCGTTGCCAGATCTGTCGTCGTATAAAGCGCGGCTCCGTCCGATTTCAGAATCATGCAGGGAGGAACCTCTTTCGTGTCGCTCTCCTCCTTGATATCCACGATCAGCGCGCCCTGATCTTCGTATGCGTACCCGTCCCGCTTCATAGCCTCCACCATATCCGGTATAAAGGGCTGCGCGTCTGATTCCTTTTTCCAGAGGTCAAATTCCACATTCAGGTTATCATAATTCTTTTTCAGGTCGGCAATTGACACATTCAGGATGTGCTGCCAAAGCGCGCGGTAACCGCGCTCGCCGTCCTGCAGCTTTGCCGTCGCCTCCAGAGCCTCGTTTTTATAAGCCTCATCCTCTTTCGATTTTCCGCTTGCAAACGGATAAATCTCCTCCAGCTCCGAGATCGTAAATGGAGCTTCTTCGGGGTATTCGCCCTCAAATGATTCATCAAAATACGGCAGAGACGGATTGCGGTGGCGCACCTCCGTGATAATCAGTCCCATCTGCAGACCCCAGTCGCCCAGATGTACATCCCCGATCACCTGATGTCCCGCAAAACGGCAGATGCGTTTCACACTCTCTCCGATAATGGCCGAGCGCAAATGTCCCACGTGGAGCGGCTTCGCGACATTCGCCCCACCAAAATCGATGATAATCGTCTTCGGCTGCTCTGCTTTTTCCACGGACAGATCCGGATCGGCCGCCATCTGATCCAGATACCCGGCCAGATAGCTGCCCGACACCCGCAGGTTAATAAATCCGGGATTGACCGCTTCCACGCTCTCAAATACCGGATTTCCCGCCAGTTTTTCCACTACCTCTTTCGCGATAAGAATCGGCGCCTTCTGATATTTCTTCTTCGCCGCCATCGCGCCATTGCACTGATACTCGCACAGATCCGGGCGGTTCGAAATGCCCGTCTTGCCATACGCGGCCTCATAGCCGCACGCCTCAAACGCCGCCGATACCTCGCGGCTGATTAAATCCAGAAATTTTTTCATTATCCTACTCCTCGTCTCTTTATACTTTCCTGGCTTCCTGTTCCCTTTATCCGACCTGTTTCGCAAAAACCCGCCAACGGGTCGGTACGCTTCCCCATTACAAAAAATGCCCCATTTTTATTCTTTACTTTCCTTGCGGCTCAGCTCCGCAATAATATGCTCCTTCTGCCGCGCGATATGGCGGCTCGTCGCCTCCAGCGCTTTCTGCTCATCACACGCCTCCAGCGCCTGCAAAATCTCCTCATGCTCCTGCGCCAGCACCTGATGCGACTCCTTATCTTTCAGGTATTCCATGCGGTAGCGGTACATCTGCTCCCGCAGGTTGTTTAAAATCTGAATAAGACGCTTATTCCCGGTCGCATTGTAAATGGCGTCGTGGAATTTCATGTCAGCCTCCGCACACGCCACCACGTCATCCCCGTTGAGTGTTTCGCAAAATTCCGCGGCCAGCGCTTTCAGCTCATCCAACTGCTCTTTTGTCAGCTTTTTGCAGATAATCTGCACCGCCAGTTCCTCCAGAGCCAGGCGAACCTCCAGCACATCCTCCAGGTCAGAAACCGTAATCTCCGCAACCACCGCACCCTTTCGCGGGATGGTGGTGACCAGCCCCTCCAGCTCCAACATCCGAAGCGCCTCCCGCACCGGCGTCCGGCTGACGCCAAGCTTCTTGGCCAGATGAATCTCCATCAGGCGCTCTCCCGGCCGGATCTCGCCTCTCAGAATCGCCTGCCGCAATGTCTGAAACACGACATCCCGAAGAGGAAGATACTCATTCATTTCCAAATGTAATGTCTCAATCATATCGTTTTTCTCCTGTCTTCCGGATTACGTAACTGTTTCCGGTGTATAAAACTCCGTGAGATACACCTCTCCTGCCAATTCACCCTTTGAAAGCTCCGTGTAAGCTTCTCTGGCCTTTTCCGGATCATCAAACAACCCAAACACCGTTGGACCGCTCCCGCTCATCATGGCATTCACCGCGCCGCAGTGCATCATCCGATCCCGGATTTCCCCAATGACCGGAAAAGCGGGAATCGTCACCGTTTCCAGCACATTTCCCATCAATTCCGCCATCCGGTACAGATCTCCCTCCCGAATCGCCTGCACCTGCGCGTCAATATCCGGATGCCGGACGCTCTGGGCGTCACTGTCACCCAACCGCAGATTCGAATACACAAACTTTGTCGAAACCTGAATCGGCGGCTTTGCGAGAAGCACATGAGCCTGCGGAACCGAAGGCAGGCGCGTCAGCTGCTCACCGATGCCCTCCGCGAGAGCCGTTCCGCCCATGATACAGTAGGGAACATCCGCCCCAAGCTTCACGCCGCGCTCCATCAGCTCCCGCTCATCAAGCCCCAGGTCAAACAGCTGGTTCACAGCAATCAGTACCGCCGCCGCATCCGTGCTGCCGCCCGCCAGACCCGCGGCCACCGGAATCTTTTTCGTCAGCGTGATATCCAGCCCCTGCCGAATAGCAAACTCCTTCATCAAAAGCTCCGCCGCCCGATAAGCCAGATTCTGCGAATCCGCTGTCACGAGGCCACCTCCGCCCTGCACCCGAAGGCGGATCGCCGCGTCGTCTCCTGCCGTGCCGTTTCCGATCGTATCGGCTCCTGCCGCGCCAGACTCCGTCACCCGCAAAGCAATCTCATCATACAGATCTATGGTCTGCATCACCATACGCAGATCATGGTATCCATCTGGGCGCTTCCGCAGCACATCCAGTCCAAGATTAATTTTCGCCCTTGCTTTCCATGTCAGCTGATCCATTCTCCACTCCATTTCCGAGCACACGCTTCGCTACGCGAATGTTTTCTTTTGTATACAATATACCATATTCTAACTGGTGCACGATTTCTTGTCAATATGCGTTTCTATACTTTTCCTTTACCTATAGGCAAAATCTTTGTTATATATATTATATGTCTTTGTATAACCTTTTTATTCATTCCAATAAATTTGTGATTGACACATCTACCATTTTATGATATTGTAGTTTCACTATCAAAAAAGAGCCATCAGATGCTCACCCAGCAGGTATGACGATGACGTACATACGCGATCAGGGACTTTTCATTTTTCGCATTACATGTTAAAATCAGGAGGAAAACATATGGCAGAAAAAGATATCACAGAAAAACTTCTGGAAGATTACCCAGACGTCTTTGCCGACATCGTGAATGTCCTTATTTACGATGGCAAAGATATCGTGAAAGCAGGTGATCTCGAAATGTCCGGTACGCTAAGCCAGTATAAGGCGGCAAACATCATTCACGGACAGGATCGGGATGTTGCTAAGTACTGGACGAAAGGCCAGGTGCGCATTGGCCTGCTTGGTCTGGAAAACCAGTCGTCCCGGGATCCGGACATCGCGCTGCGCGTAATTGGCTATGATGGTGCAGCGTACCGTGACGAGTTGAAGCAGGGAGACGCGAGATATCCTGTCGTGACCCTTGTCCTGTACTTCGGGACAGACCACCGCTGGGGACAGAAATCCCGCAGTCTTTACAGCGTGGTCGGCGCACCAGATGAAGAACTGGGTCGATACGTTCACGACTACAAAGCAAATATATTTGAGATCGCATGGCTTGACGATGAGACCGTTGCAAAGTTTAAAAGCGATTTCCGAATCGTCGCAGATTATTTTGTGCAGATGAGGAAAAATCACCAATATATTCCCTCTGTACTGGAAATGAAACACGTAGAGGATGTAATGAATCTCCTGGCGGCCGTGTCAGGAGACCGGAGATTTCAAATCACACAAAATGAACCCGAAGAAAGGAGGATCACGAAAATGGAAGACTGGTTAACGAAAGCATTGGACACGGCAACAGAAAAAGGTATGAAAGACGGTATGGAAAAGGGTATGCAGAAAGGTATTGAGAAAGGTATTGAGAAAGGTATGCAGACCGGCCTCGAAAAGTTTGTAAAATGCGTTGATTCGTTAATGAAAAATGAAGGTTACTCAAAGGAACGCGCCTGCAGTGTTCTGGATTCTACCGTAGATGAATACGAAAAAGCCAAAAAGCTTCTGGCAGAGGCCGCTATTCTTGTCTGATTGTAAAGGATCGGCGCCCGATACGTAAATTACGTATCGGGCGCCATCGTGCATCGCCAGCCCAGTGTATTGCAGCTTTACCTGCCCCAAGGATACGTAATACCGCACACCTTCATACAGGTAGATTTCAATTTTGTTACAATAGTGTAAACCCGGCCAGCCGCAGGTCTCCCTCGATATAAAAGGTCAGATCGTCCCCGGACGGCACAAGTTCCAAAGAGATTGTCTCAAATCCGGATGTAAACCGCCCCCAGTATTCCGCGGAAAATGCGTCGGTAAATGCGCAGCGCGCAGTTCCCGCATCCGCGGACGCCGCTCCGGCAGCTGCCGGTTCCGCATCTGCACAGCCCGTATTCATGTTTACATAGGCCTTCGTTCTCCCCGCAGACATTTTGCTGTCCCAGCGAGCCGCCTCACGCCCTCCGCTGACCACACGGAAACTGCCTTCTTTTTCTACCGCAAGCACCACCGACAGGTGAATCTTCTCCCCGACAGCATCTATGCCCTCATAGCGCGCCCAGCCCTGCTCCGGCAGCGCAGCCTGAGAACACGTTCTTTCCGAAGCACTGGTTTTCACGGAGGCGCTGCAGGACTCGCTTCCGCCCCGCTTGCCGGTATCCGGCCCTTTTCCCAGAATCAGGTTCTCATACTCATCCCAGTGATCGACGCTCACAAACGTTCCTCTCTGCCTCGGCTGCAGCCGGTCTCCCGGGATAAAAATCTCCTCCTGCAGTCGAATATCGCCGCTCGACGCGCCCGCCTCGATGCAGTAAAGGCCTTCCTCTACTATAAAATCCGCCCGCGCCACATCATACACGCGCAAATCCGAGCGCGGTACTGTAAAAGTAAGCTGCCTCGTCTCACCCGGACGCACATCGCGCTCCCGCCGGAAAGCGATCAGCCTGCGAATCGACTTGTGAATCCGGCTTTCGGGATCGCGCAGGTAAACCTGCACCACCTCATCGCTGGTGCGGATACCTTGATTCGTAATCCTCAACTGTATGATAAGCTCCGAGGCTGACGCCTCCCCCGTCTTTTCCACTTCGGATGCCCCACACAGTTCCGCCGACAAATCCTCATAATTAAAGGCGCCGTAGGTCAGCCCATACCCAAACGGATACAGCGGCTTTTGATCATAAAAACGATAGGTGCGGCAGGTCTTGCGGATATCATAATCATCCTTGTCCGGCAAAACAGTGTCGCCCTTATACCAGGTCATATTCAGGCGCCCCGCCGGTGCGCAGCGCCCAAACAGGGCATTTGCCACCGCCGTACCGAAATCCTGGCTGCCCGTCGCGGTCTGCAAAATCGCCGGCAGGTTCGCCTGCTCCCAGTCAATCGCGTACGGATAATTCGCGTAAAGCACCAGCACCGTATTGGGATTTGCGGCAAAAACAGCCTTCGCCAGCTCCCGCTGCTGCGGCGGGAACTGAATCGACGGACGATCCGCGTCCTCTTTTCCATTGATCACCGGGCAATTTCCAAGCGTCAGTATCGCAACCTCAGACTCCGCGGCCAGCTTTACGGCGCGCGCAATGCCGCTTTCCAGCACCTCCGCCTCAAAACAAACCGCGCCGCCTCCGGCTTCGCGATTCTTCTCACCTTCCAGTGCCTCCGTCTGCGGTACACCAATCCCGTGCTCGTATACGGTCATTTCCGCCGAAAGTAATCCATCCGGACGCACCGCGAGCTTCGCGCCATACCAGGTCACAATTTCTCTGCCTGACGCACTGCGGCTGCTATCCTCCGCAGCCAGGCAACTTGCTGTCTCTGATTTTTCCTTCGGCGAAATCTCCTCTCCCCAGTGGAAACACTCATGCACAAACCACCCAAACGGAATCTCCTGCTCCGCCGAGAGCAGTCCATCGTCACGTACACAGATATATTTTCTCAGGCGCGGCACATAAAACGTAATACTGTTATCGCCCCAGTCCTGGATATAAATCGGCTCCGCCTGGTCGCGGCTGGCAGTCACAGCAAGCTGATCTTCTGCATTAAAATACACATACAATGCCTCTTCCTGCGGCAGCACCGATTTCCCGACTACCGCGCCCCCCGACAAAGCGCTTTTCTCTGCGCCTGCCTCCTTCTGCGAAGCCGGACACCAGACATTCCCCACTCCGCTTCCCTTCACCCGCAGCAATACCAAGTCCAATCCGCGCTCCGTCGGCACCTCGCTTCCGGCCACAGCCCGCACGCCATCCAGAACCGTCGTCCGCCAGTTCGGCTCTCCGCCGTACCAGTCCTGGAACCACTGATCCGCCACCGGACCGATCACGCAGACCTTCGCATCCTCAGCAAGCGGCAGAAGGCCGTCATTTTTCAGAAGCACCAGAGACTCCTCTGCCAGCTGAAGGCTGACACGGTTGTGCTCTTGAGAGCGCATCACCGACTCATCTACATGGTTCCACGGATTCGCGTCCCAGGCGTCATACAACCCTAAGCGAAGCTTTGTCCCAAACGAATGGCGAAGCGCCCGGTCAATCTCTTCCTCCGTAATCATACCGGCCGCGTAAGCCTCACGCGCCGCCTGTTCCACCAGCTCCCGCTCGTCAGTCATACAGTCCACACCTGCTTTCAGCGCCAATGCCAGCGACTCGGCGTGCGACTTCGTCTCATGGCGGGCATTCAGCTCCATCCCCAGAGCGCCGCCATCGCTGACCACATGTCCGCTCAGTCCCCATTTTTCCCGTATCAGTTCATTTACACGGTGATCCAGGATCGACGTCACTCCGTTCACCGCATTGTAAGAGGTCATCAGCGAGGTCGCCCCCGTCTCCTCAATCACGCGCCGGAACGGTTCATAGTAATAATCATGCCGGTTCGCCGCGTCCAGGCCAGAGGACTTTATGCCCCTGCCCTCCTCTACGTTATTCGCCTCAAAATGCTTCAAAGCGGAAGAAATCAGCAAATGCTGCCGGTCACCCTGCATCCCGCGCACATACGCGCCCGCCATTTTTCCGGTCAGATACGGATCTTCTCCATATCCTTCTTCTGTTCGGCCCCACCGCGGATCACGCTCCATATCCACCGTCGGCGCCCAGCGAAACAGGCCGCCCACCGGATTGCGCTGATACAACACCCGCGCCTCCTTGCCAACCACTTCGCCCGCCTCGCGCAGCAGCTCCGGATCCCAGGACGCGCTCATCCCAATCGGCTGCGGAAACGAAGTCGTCGGCTCCGGCTCTTTTTTATGCTGTCCCTGATCATGACGCGCCTCTACCCCATGCGCCGCCTCAGAACCGATAAACTGTTCCCCGATGCCAAACCGCGGCAGCGCAGGCGTCCCTGTCCCCAGACAGGAAAGCTTTTCCTCAATCGTCATCTCCGCTAACAAATAATCCAGCCGTTCTTCTATCGGCAAACGTGAATCCCACAAAGGTGTCTTCTTAAAATCTTCCATTCTACAAACCTCTCAATCCTGTAAACATACATTTCTCTTCCTCACAGTTACATCCATCTTACCATAACCCGTTTCAAAAGTACATGAAATTTCTCAGTAAAACAGAATCGAGCAGGGGCGGTCTTATGCCCCTGCTCGCCCGCGCGGTTGCTGCGTGCCAGTGGCACGCGTTTAGCAACGACCGGAGCGGCAGCGGAGATAGCGTCCGGTGACAGCCGGAAAATACTATTCGCAGCCCTGCGCACAAAACAGGCTGCCTTCCGGCAGCCCGCTTTGTTTTCATCTGTAGTTGTCATAGAGTCTTAATAGAACCAGTGGTCTCCTATCTGAATGCCTTTGTTCGCGGTGGTGTTAAAGTAAAGGGCACCACCTGTCGGATCCTCTCCGGCGATCGCTGCCGCCGCCGCGGTATAGCAGGTGCTGGGGACACCATTCGCTAATGCCGTAGCCAGAGCGCCGCTGGAAGCTGGGGAGAATTGGCCGCTCTGATAAATCACTTCGCTGATCGTATTCGGGAAAGAGGAGCTGCTCACGCGGTTCATCACAACCGCGCCGACTGCAACCATTCCTTCATAACTCTGATTCCCTGCCTCACAGTAAATCAATGCAGCAAGGAGTGTCGTGTCATCCACGCTGGCGGAGGAGCTTGCTGCCGCAGCTTCGGTCTCGGTCGAAGCCGTTGTCTCCGCTTCTGTATAAACTGTCTCGGTCTCAGTATATACGGTCTCTGCTTCTGTGTATACCGTCTCTGCCTCGGTCGACGCAGTCGTCTCAGCCTCTGTGTAAACGGTCTCCGACTCTACGGAAGCCGCAGCTGCTGTCTCAGACACCTCATAGGAAGCAGTCGAAATCGCATTGCCATCCGCGTCATAATAGGTATCTGTATCCGCGTCATAATATCCTTCGTCATCCGAAGAGGAAGAACTGCTGCTCGAGGAAGAGCTTGTCTCCGTCTGAGTCGCTTCGGTAGCGGTCGTCTCCGTCTGTACAGCCTCTGTAGCGGTCGTCTCGGTCTGTGCAGCTTCCGTCTGCGTCGAAGAAGAACTGCTCGAGGATGAACTGCTACTTGAAGAAGAGCTGCTGCTCGACGAAGAGCTCGAGGACGAACTGCTGCTCGACGAAGAGCTGCTGCTCGATGAGCTGCCCGACGAGGAACTACTACTCGAGGAACTGCCGCTCGAAGAGGATGAGCTCGATGGCTTCGATCCGCTCGAGGACGAACTTGAGGAAGAGCTGCCCGTCGAAGAAGAACTGCTGCTCGAAGTGGTTCCGCTCGAGGAAGCTGCCTCTGTCTCTGTATAAGTATATGTATCCGTGTCTGTCTCTTCCGCGTAATCGGTTTCACCGTAGATATCTACCAGCTCCACCCGTTCGCCGTCCTTCGGCGTCGCGGACTCAAACAGCATGACGCTCGTCACATCTTCACTCGAAACGTACGCGGTCGTGTCTTCACTGTACCAGATCTCAATCCAGTGGCCATAATCATTCACCACCTGATAGACTTCACCGGCATCCATCGTATCCATCACGGTAGCCGCGTCGTCGGACGTATAAATATTCACATCATCCCACTCGGCGCGAACGCCTTCCGCTCCGTAATACTCCGCAATCTCTGCCACATCTGCGTCAAAAAGCAAATACTGGGTCATCACATATCCGGTGATCCCATTTGAATAAAACTCCGTCCAGGTCTCTCCCCGCTCAAGCACCCATACTGCTGTGCCCTTGTAAAGATAGCCAAGAACTTCACTCTCTACATCCGCAGCACTCCGGATAATCACACCGGTGTCTACATAATCACTGTTCGTAATCGCGACCTGCGCCCAGGCGTCTTCCTCCTGATACGCCACCGCGAGATAAAGGGGCTCTTCGTCCTCTTCCGTCTCGGTCTCCGTCTCGACCTCTGTCTCACTCTCAACAGACGCCGCATCTGCGGCTTCCGTCTCAGCCGCCTCAGTCTCTGCTGCGTCCGTCTCAGAAACAGCGGCTTCGGATGCCTCTGCCTCCTCCGACGACAGCTCTGCACTGACCGCGACCGTCTCGCCGTTCGCCATCACCAGAGCGCCAGTCACGGAAGCGATACACATAACCGCTGTCATCCCGAGGGCAACCCCGACTGTCCTTTTCCTCATAAAATAGTACCTCCAATACCTTGCTACGTTTTTATTAAAAATTATTACATATTTGTTAAATCTTGATGACAGGGTTATTGTAATATGTTTCGGCGCCTTTGTCAATTACTTTTTTTATATTCTCCGCTTTTTCTCCGGTTTTTTGCGCTGTTTTCCGCGATTTTTCCGGTCTTCCGTCCTTCCCTTCCCTCTGTTCGCATGATTTTCTTCCTTATTTTTATCTAACTCAGAACAGCAGAGCCAGGCCGCCTGCAATTCATATCATATCATGATTCGAGCGACAAAAGGGGTATGATACTACGGATTGCTACGTGCTTCGCACTCTCGCAATCCTAAAAACACTCAGAATCCGCTCATTTTGACCAAAAATCATGGTCAAAATGGCTACTTCTTCGTGTTTTTGCGGTCCCCAAGGTCATGAATAGGAACGCAAGCGTTCCATTCCTGACCTTTTGTCCCTTGTATCATATCATTTACACAGCAGCCCCATCAGTTCTTCAAAGCACACGCCATCCTCCAGCGGCAGATCCAACTCAATGGATTTCTGGATACACCGCTTGATAAACTGGGAAGCCTTGTGTACAGACTGCTGAAATTCTACGCCATTCACCGCGTCCGCGGCAATCATGGCGGCAAACACATCTCCCGTGCCGCAGCGCTGCGTGCCAACCCGATGCGTGCGCACAAATCTCGGCTCAACGCCTTTCTCATAGCAGAGATTCGCAATAAATTCCCCCTGCAAAATCCCGGTAATCACGACCCGATCCGGCCCCATTTCAGAAAGCTCCCGCGCCAGGGAGATCACCTGCTCCGTCTTCCACTTTCCATCGTGATACTCCTGTCCCGCCAAAATGCAGGCCTCCGTCAGATTCGGCGTCAGGATATCCGCGCGCACAGCCAGCTTCTTCATCTCCGAACACATTTCCGGCGTATAAGTCGAATACGGCACACCATCGTCCCCCATCACCGGGTCTACAATCACCACCGTATCCTCACCCGCAAAATCATCCAGAAAACGCAGAACAATCTGAATCTGTTCCTTAGACCCGAGAAATCCGGTGCTGATGCCATTAAAAGTAAGACCCAGCTTCTTCCATTCATCAATATAAAGCTGCATCCGATCCGTATAATCTTCAAAATAACAGCTCTCGTACGCCGTGTGGTTCGAAAAAATGGAAGTCGGCACCGGACAGCACTGAACCTTCATAGCGGAAATAATCGGAATCGACACAGTAAGCGAACACCGCCCAAATCCGGTAAAATCATTGATAACTGCAATCTTCTTCTGACGATTGTGATCCTGCTGCATGAGAAACATCCCTTCCTTGCCCGGCTCTGCTCTTCCAATCGGACAGGAGGCGTTTTTTCCGTCTCCTGTCCGCCCGCGCGAGCCGGGTGCGACATCAGCCGCAAAGCTCCCTGCCCGGCTCTGCGCATCAAAACAGCAGGCCGCACATTGCCTGCTGTCAGAAACTGTTGCCTATTCTATCTCATTTTAACTCGGATTGCAAGTAATAATGTCTCCTCGTCTTCCGCCTCGCCCATTTCCTCGAAGCCATCCGGAATGAGCCGGCAGCCCTTCACTGCTGTGTCTGTTTTTTTTGCTCTTATAATTGTTCCAGGCCGCCGCTCCCCCAATCATCAAAGCAAGCGCCGCCACCGCGATCACATATCCAATCAAAGAAATCATATTACTGGTCATACCATACACCTCCTCAAAAAAACTCATGCAGCCGTCGCATCTCCAGCCTGTAACTCTCCGTCTTCATCCAGATCCACCACTTTCAATTTTCCATCCGGGATCAGCTTCATCACCAGCTTCACCATAACCCCCAAAAGCGGAATCCAGAGCACGGTCATCGTAATATTAAAAATCGTATGCGCGTTCGCGATCTGCCGCGAAATCACTTCAATCTCCGCCCCGCTCGGAGAAATCCACTGAATCAGCGCCGCGTACGGCTTTATAAACCAGATAAACAGCAGCGCGCCGGAGATATTAAAAAGGGAATGCGCGACAGCCGTCCGCTTCGCGTCCTTCGACTGCCCGACCGAAGCCAGAAGCGCTGTAATCGTCGTACCAATGTTATCGCCAAGCAGAATCGGAATCGCACCGGTCAGGCCCAGAATACTGGTCACACCGTCCGCTCCCGCCTGCGACGCAAAATTCTGCAGCACAGCGATCGTCGCACTGCTGCTCTGCACCACCAGCGTCATCAGCGTACCCACCAGGACGCCGAGCACCGGCACATCCGCCACTCTCGCAATCATATTTATAAAGACCGGACTGGACGCCAGCGGCTTCATCACATCTCCCATCGTCTCAATCCCCAGAAACAGCAGTCCAAACGCAAACAGCGTCAGACCAATGTTTTTGATCCGCTCCTTTTTGCAGACAAAGGAAATGATAAATCCGGCAAAAATAAATACATAAATATAATCCGAAATCTTAAAAGCAATGATCTGCGCTGTAATCGTCGTACCGATATTCGCGCCAAAAATGATCGAAATCGCCTGCGGCAGCGTCATCAGCCCCGCGCTGACAAACCCAATCGCCATCACCGTCGTCGCACTGCTGCTCTGCAGCACTGCCGTCACCAGCGCACCCGCGAGAACGCCGAGCAAACGGTTCCGCGTCAAAAGCCCCAGAATCTGCTTCATCCGCTCGCCCGCCGCCTTTTGCAGACATTCGCTCATCAGGTTCATACCATAAATAAAAATTGCCAGGCCTCCAAACAGGCCAAAAATAATCTCTACTGTGCCGTTCATCTCTTTCTCCTGTACCCTCTTCCTTTGTTCCTGCACCGGTCAAGCCCATTTAAAATCGCTGCGTCACTTTCTTTCCCGCACGGTGCAATCCTCGTATACTGTCATTCTTCGTCATCTGTACGTGTACAGTTTACCGTATTTGCGGTAAACGAAATATCGGCTTAGAGTAAAGAGAATGTAAAATCTATGTAAGGCAGGCCCTTTGCAGGTAAAATCTTTGCAGTCCTATACCCGTGCAAAACGGCTACTCCGCTCGTCGCTCTTCGGGAATAAAAATCCCTGCACCAGATTCTGCCCGGTACAGGGATTTTCCTTTCAATATATGTTCTCATACATATTGTGCAGTGCGTGCGAAGCATTGTCCCGAATAACCACGAGATATCATTTACTCTCTCATTACCATATCCGGATTCGTCTTGAAATAATTTGCTCTTGCGATTTTACTCCTCTCCAGATACTGGTTCTCTTCCAGATTTCCCAGTACCTGTTTTCTCAAATAAGTCGAATCACTGAGTCCCAGGTATTCCGCGATCTCAGAAACCCTGCGCGCCTGATAGTAGCAAAACGAAAGCACCTTGTCATCATAAGCAGTCCCATTTGGCACGGGAGCAAATGTAAGGACAGGAACACTGCTGTCCCCGACCCCTTCCAGATAAGTCAAATCCGGCAGCACAAGCGTAAAATGATCCGAAGTTGAAAAAATATACGGGCGATGCGTCTCATCCTGCCCTGCATATTCCTCAATGATTTTATCAAAACCAGTACCGGCAGCCTCCATCACATTACAACTCACCAATACCGACGCAATCAATTCATTTCTTCTTTTGGAAATAATACCGGACAAATCATAGGTTTTTCCCAGCTTCTCCCCTCTGTAAAAGCTCCCAGGCGACGATATTTCCAGCCGGTCCTTAAACATATCCACCTGAATCTGCGTCCCATCCAGAAAATAATCACGATGCGCCACGGCATTAATGACCCCCTCAAACAAAGCCCTCTGGGGATAAGCGTCTATATTCTTTCTCGTATTTTCCAGCTTAATGATCGAATGATTCATCCGCTGCGTCACAAATTCCATCACAGAATTAATCACCGAAATCAGATTCCCATGATAACGATTGATCGTCACAATCCGCTCGCTGCCCTTCGTAAAACCGGAAAAAACTGAGCACTGAACCTCCGTCTTCTTCTCCTGATAATCATCGCCGAACAGCACCGCCCCGTTCGCCAGAAACCCTTCTTCATTATAAAATCCCATAGACCGCAGCGCCTTATCCGTCAATGTTTTCCCATCATTACGGGAAGCGTAAAACTCCCGAAGAACCGTAAAATTCGCCGCTTCGTAGCGCTTATCTGAAATCAGGACATCATATTGCGTGTTTTTGCTCTTCACACCCATCTCTATGATTTCTTCATAGGTCGCACCATTTGTAAATCCATCCCTTCGCATAAAAATAGAAGGAACACCTTTATATTTTAAAATGACCGGCTTAATCGCCGACTCCGGAATCTGTATACGAATAATAAACCGCTCCGTCCCCTTACTTTCATATCGGAGAAAAGACACCTTCATCTGTGGTCTCGGCACCAGGTGTTCGTTCACCTGATTATTAAAATAATTGCGTTCATTATCCGCCTCTGTCCGTTCAAAACCAATCAGCTTATTTGACTTATCTTCCACTCCAATATAAAAATCCCCGCCTGATGCATTCGCAAACCCAGCTATACTTTTCAACCAACCAAGCACATCCTCGCGGTTCAACCTGCTTTTACACTCGAGCTGCTCATTTTCCAGCTGTATATCATTTAAAAGCTCTTCCAGATACATGCGGCCACCTTCCCTCAATCGGATTTCACAATTGTTCCGTACCTTCATAGCACTGTCCTGAATTATTATCGAATTTCTTCTATTTTACTTCAATGTCACTTCAATGTCAACTTCAACGTTACTTCAATATCACTTCAAGCACTCTTGAAGCTCTACATTGCCTCCTTTTTAAGCGGATAAAATATGAATCTTTTCTTGCAATTTTCGCTCATTTCGGTTAAAATATGAGCCATGAATAGTTTCGATTTTTTTAAATCACCTCAGGATGTGAACCTGTCCGTTGCGAAACGTATGAGCACCAGGAGAAAGGAGAAAAAAATCACACAGGTGCAGCTCTCTGCGTACTCCGATGTCAGCCTCGGCTCCATCAAACGCTTCGAGCGCACCGGCGAAATATCACTGTCCTCGCTCATAAAAATCGCATTTGCCCTGGGCTGCCAGGACGACTTTGACGCCTTATTCGCCAAAAAAGGATATGCTTCCATAGAGGAGGTCATCAATGAACCAAGATAACAGCAAAAAAAGAGCCCTTTCCGTCTTTTTTGAAGGGCAAAAAGTAGGCACACTCGCCTCTACAGCAAACTATCTGACCGCCTTCGAGTACGATACCAGCTGGCTTCAGAACGGCTTTTCCATCAGTCCGCTCTCGCTGCCCCTCCGCAAAGAAGTATTTGTGCCAAAAGGATATGAGCCTTTTGAAGGCACATTTGGCGTATTCGCGGACAGTCTCCCAGACGGCTGGGGCCGTCTGCTCACCGATCGCATGTTAAAAAAGAACGGCCTGGATCCGGCCTCCGTTGACTCCTTGAACCGTCTGGCCATCGTCGGCGCTTCCGGGATGGGCGCGCTGACCTATCAACCCGAGAGTCCCCTCGGAAATGGGATAGAGGGCAGCTCTCTCGATGAACTCGCACAGGAGTGTACTCGGATTCTGCAGTCCCAGGAAAGCCAAAATCTGGACGAGCTCTTTAAAATGGGCGGTTCCTCCGGCGGCGCCCGGCCAAAAGTTTACTACCAGCTCGACGGAGAAGAGTGGATTGTAAAATTCGCTTCCTCTTTCGACAAAGCAGATATCGGCCTGCAGGAATACGAATACTCCCTCTGTGCCAAAAAATGCGGTATCCAGATGGCCGAAACACGTTTATTACCAAGCGACCGCTGCTCCGGATACTTCGCAGTGAAACGCTTCGACCGTATCAGTCAGTTAGACAGCGCACCCACCCCTGCACGCCGGGTACACATGATTTCCGCCAGCGCACTGTTGGAAACCTCACACCGGATTCCAAATCTGGATTACCATACTCTGATGCGGCTGACGCTTTTACTGACAAACGACTACCGTCAGCTGGAACAGCTTTACCGCCTGATGTGCTTTAACGTCTTCGCGCATAACCGCGACGACCACTCAAAGAATTTTTCCTACCTATATAGTATAAGCGAAAATCGCTGGTTCCTTGCCCCTGCCTATGATCTGACCTACAGCAATTCCATCGGCGGCGAACACGCCACAACGGTGGATGGCAATGGCCGAGATCCCGGTATGAAAGAATTGCTCGCCGTCGCAAAGGCGGCCAAGCTTGACACAGGCAAATCGAAGAGGATTGCTGCGGATATCCGGGAGATCGTATACGCAGATCTGAAGAAATGGCTGTAAGAGAAAGTTCAAGCTTAATGATTTTCAGCAACCCCAAGCGGGAGCTCAGGACTGCTGAATTTTATTTTGTGATTGTCACTTTAAGCTTGCTGCACAACTTCAATCCTGCAATGATGGTCTTTCTTCTTTTTGTCATACCCGATTCCAACCAATAGCACCCTTCCGGCATGACGTTTTTTCTCCGCCATCTTCCCCCGGAATTTGAGAATATAGTTCCGGTCTTTAATCTGAGCAATCGCTGTCTCCGGCGTATCATCTACCTTTAATTCGAGGATAATCCCATCATCCCCCGCCCGCTCTGGGTAAAAGATAAAATCAGCATAGCCTTCTCCGGCTTTGTTTTCGCGCTCCACATAATAGCTGTCTCGCGCCGCCAGATAGACAAGATTCACGATCGCAGTCAGCTCGGTCTCATCGTTGTAGTCCAGCAATGGAGTCTCCGTATCGTGAGCAAACTGCAGGATCTCCTCCATTGTCTTTGTATTACCTTTCAGCGTGGCTCTCAGCATCCGGTCTGATTCCACCGCCAGGCGATTGATA
>JAJPWX010000060.1 GCA_021205755.1 Lachnospiraceae bacterium
GAGACGATCACCGTCTCCGCGACCGGGCACACGTTAGAAATCAGGAACGCAAAAGATGTGACCTGTACAGAGGACGGTTATACTGGTGATGAAGTATGCACGGTATGTGGAGAAACGGTAAAGACCGGAGAGGTGATTTCTGCTGCAGGGCATATCTGGGGAAGAGGTGTGGTTACAAAAGAGCCTACAAGCACTGCAAGCGGGACACGTACTTACACCTGTACGGTATGCGGTAAAACCAGAACGGTGACGATCCCGGTAACCAGTGAAACGATAAAAGACGGGCTGGTACTGGATGAGGATGGTGTATTCCGCTATTACCAGAACAATGTGTTTGCAAAAGATTATGTGGGAGTGGTGCCATATGACGGCGGCCTGTTCTTTATCAAAAACGGTCTGATTGACTTTGACGCAAATGAACTCTGCCTGTATGAGGATGTATGGTATTATGTGTCCCAGGGGCAGGTGCAACTGCAGTATACTGGTCTTGCCATTCATGACGGCGCATGGTTCTACGTCACAGATGGTATCCTGGATACTACGGTAAATGGCCTGATTCCATATGATGGAGAGCAATTCCTTGTAGCGGCAGGGCGGCTGGTACTCGAATATAGCGGTTTGTGGCTGAATTCCGTCATCATTGGCGGAGACAATCAGTGGTATTTCATCGGAAGCGGCATGGTACAAAACGTATCCTGTGTGGCTCTATACGATGGCGCGTGGTTTGTAGTCGAAAATGGTATTCTTGATACTGACTACAATGGAACAATTGCGTGTGACGGAGCTCTGTTCCAGGTGGTGAATGGGCAGCTTTACAGTTAAAAAACGAAAGAATTTAACGTCGCTTACAAGCTGAAGCTGACTGGAGGCATTGATCAAAACTCTGGCAAATTCATTATAAAGAAATTTCTGTAGCTTATAGTGGATACAGCGGCTCAGGAAAGAGTTGCTGTACTGGTTTTGAAAATAAATAATGGGCAGAATCAGCTGGAGGTAGTTGGTGCTGCCTGTTTTTTATTTTAACATGCTGTCAGAGGAGCTGCATAAAAATGCGCAAGTACAAAAAATGAAAAAACAAAAATCATTATCATGACGATTGACAAGAAAAAATTTCATTGATATAATTGGTTTCACTAAATGAGTGAAAGGTGCGATTTGAGTGAAAAAAATTGTGGTATCAGAAATTGATTATATATCAAATAAGTTTCTCTGTCTGCCAAATGTTCAGAAATTTGAAGTGGTTAGCAGGCAAGAAAAGAAATTCATATCAGAAATAGAAATGGAAGATGGATATTCATTTAGGATGACAGGTCTTCTGTTGGATAGGGTTTATCCTGGAACCATAGTGGAGATATTAAACCAGAATGAAGATGTATCGGTGGTTGTTGCGCCATATATATCAGATCGTACCGCAGCAATATGCATTGATAATGGGATGGGATATTTTGACTATTCAGGTAATTGTTATTATGTGGGACATTCTATATATCTTAGTGAAAAAGGTAATAAAAATATTGTTCCTCGGAAAATAAAAACGGACACTATATTTGAGAAGTCATCTGTTGTATCATCAAAAATTCTAAGAATGATTTTTACAGATACAAATAAATGTTGGAGAATAAAACATTTATCAGAGGCTGTTGGCTGCAGTATTGGCCAGGTATCAAAAGTAATCAATTACCTACAAGAGAATGCATGGATTGAGAAAACAAAAGAAGGATACAAACTTTTAGATCCAAAAGGACTCATCAAAGAGTGGAGTAGTACATACGGAAATAAAGAGACAAGATCATTTTCCACTTATTGTTTGAATGCGCCAGCTGCTTTGGAGAGAAAAATAGCTGATATGAAAAATGAAATGGGGATAGATTGTTATCTAACCGGTTTTTCTGGTGGCGTCAGATATGCTCCTGTCGTTAGATATAATAAGGTACATGTGTATATGTTTCCGAAGGATATAGCAGAGGCGATGGATTACCTTAGTTTGAAAGAAGTAGATAGTGGTGCAAATATGATAATTTACTGCCTTGATAACGATTCGTTTATTAAAGATGCCAAAGAGATTGATGGTTGTAAGGTTGTATCTCCTGTTCAAATATACCTGGATGCTATGCAGTTAAAAGGCAGGGGAGAAGAACTGGCAGAGGCCGTTTATAATAAGGAGATACGTAGATGATAAGAGATGGTGAATTAAAAAGCAGATTTGATTATTCAGAGGGTCAAAAAGAAGCAGCACATAGGGTTCTTATGGAGTTAGTTAATATATTCGGAGAGTATGAAGAAGATCTGCGTATTGTAGGTGGTTGGGTGCCAGACTTAATGTTTCCAGATGAAGGTCATATAGGAAGTGTTGATGTAGATGTACTTATAAATCATAAAACTTTAAAAGATGAAGGATATCAGAATATGTCCAGAATTTTAATGAGTAATGGTTATAATGAGCATCCAGATAAATACTTTTCCTTTGTAAAAACGATTATTGTTGACGGTATAAGTTATGATGTGGATATTGATATTTTGGCAGGAATGTATGGTGGCACTCAGAAGAAGAAGAGAAGTCAACATGTGCAGGGCATTAAGGCTTTAAAGGCAACCGGTGGCAATTTTGCTTTTGACTTTCCAGGGCAAAAGATAAAGGTAGAGGCATCAAGGCCAGATGGAGCAATTGATGTTGCTCATGTAAATGTGGTTGCAGTAGTCCCATATTTGATTATGAAGACTGCAGCTCTTGGAAGAGGAAAAGCGAAAGACGCTTATGATATTTATTTTCTAATAAAGCATTATCATGGTGGGATCAAGAAGCTTGCTTTGGAATTTGCAGATGTAAGAGACAAGAAAATCGTTAAAGAAATGAAAGATAAGCTGTATGAAAAGTTCAAGACTATAGAGCATGCTGGATCATGTGATGTCGCTGATTTTTTGGAGATTGAAGATGAAGAAGAGAGGCAAATGACGTTGAGGGATGCATCTGAGCAAGTTTTGGCATTGATTGAACAGATATATGGTAAAGAAGATGTATAGATTTATGAGACAGTCCTTGCCGAAGTAGAAACGGTGACGATCCCGGCAACCGGTGGAACGATAAAAGACAAGCTGGTTTTGGATGATGATGATGGATTCCGCCGTATATAGTCGATTTGCCTGAAAAAATCAGCGATTATCGTGCTTTTTTCACGTTTCACAAATTGACAATTCATTGGGGAGTGGGCTATAATGAAAAAATGTGCGATAGGGTCGAAATGAGTGTGAATATGGGTTGAACGCATCTCAGGATGGCCTGATATCGGGAATTGTTATAAATGGTTGCGGCTGTGAAAATCGGAACAGCTGCATGAGGGGTGCAGGAGGATGCCGGACATGCTGTATGACAAGGTAGAGACGAATCGGAATTATGTAGAGTCCGAGAAGAAGATTGGCGCGTTCTGGAAAGAGAACAGGACGTTTGAGAAGAGTATGAAGGTTCGTGAGGGGCAGCCGATTTATACGTTTTATGACGGGCCGCCAACCGCGAATGGAAAGCCGCATATCGGACATGTGCTGACCCGTGTGATTAAGGACATGATCCCGCGTTATCACACGATGAAGGGTGAGATGGTGCCGAGAAAGGCCGGATGGGATACGCACGGTCTGCCGGTGGAGCTGGAGGTGGAGCGACAGCTTGGCCTGGATGGCAAGGAGCAGATTGAAGAGTACGGCATGGAGCCGTTTATTGAGCATTGTAAGGAAAGCGTCTGGAAGTACAAGGGGATGTGGGAGGATTTCTCACAGACGGTTGGTTTCTGGGCAGATATGGACGATCCGTATGTGACATACCATGATGACTTCATTGAGTCGGAATGGTGGGCATTGAAAGAAATCTGGAATAAGGGCCTTTTGTATAAGGGGCACAAGATTGTGCCGTACTGCCCGCGCTGCGGGACGCCGCTTTCGAGCCACGAGGTGGCGCAGGGATATAAGGATGTCAAGGAACGCTCGGCGATTGCGCGTTTTGAGGTGAAGAATACGCCGGAGTTTCTGCTGGCGGATGCGAAAAAAGGCGGTCTGGATGAGTCGCAGAAAATTTATATCCTGGCGTGGACGACGACGCCGTGGACACTTGCGTCCAATGTGGCTCTGTGTGTGAATCCGCATGAGACCTATGTGCTGGTTCGGATGAAAGATTTGACGGACGCGGATGGTCAGCCAACAAAGGAATCCGGATACGTTTATATTCTGGCGCAGGCGCTGTGTGATACTGTGCTTGGAGCGGATGCGTATGAGATTCTTGGAACGTATGTGGGCAAGGATCTGGAATATATTGAATATGAGGCGCTTTATCCGGCAAAGCTGTCGAAGAAGGGCTATTATGTAGTCTGCGACGACTACGTGACGATGTCAGACGGTACCGGCGTGGTTCACATCGCTCCGGCGTTTGGTGAGGATGATAATAAGGTCGGCAAAAAATACGATCTTCCGTTCCTCCAGCTGGTGGATGACCGGGGTATGATGACGAAAGAGACGAAATGGCCGGGGCGCTCCTGTGTGCTGCGCAAGGATCTGGAAAATGAGCCGGGCGTGAACATGGATGTGATCAGGGACCTGGATGAGCGCGGGCTGCTTTTTGCGGCGCCGAAGTTTGAGCACAGCTATCCGCACTGCTGGCGCTGTGATACGCCGCTGATTTACTATGCGCGTGAGTCCTGGTTTATCCGCATGACTGCGGTGCGCGACGACCTGATTCGCAATAATAATACGGTAAACTGGATTCCGGAGAGCATCGGCAAGGGTCGTTTCGGCGACTGGCTGGAGAATGTGCAGGACTGGGGCATTTCCAGAAACCGCTACTGGGGTACGCCGCTGAATATCTGGGAATGTGAGTGCGGCCATATGCATTCGATCGGCAGCAAGGAAGAACTGTTCCGGCTGTGGAAGGAATGGAAAGCTGATGAGGAAGATTCCGAAGCAGAGGAGATTCCGGATGATATTGAGCTTCACCGCCCATATATTGACGCGGTAAAGATTCGCTGTCCGAAGTGCGGCAAGACGATGTGCCGTGTGCCGGAGGTCATTGACTGCTGGTTTGATTCCGGCGCGATGCCGTTTGCGCAGTATCACTATCCGTTTGAAAATAAAGACTATTTTGAGACACATTTTCCGGCGCAGTTTATCTCTGAGGCGGTAGATCAGACGAGAGGCTGGTTCTACTCTCTGATGGCGATCTCGACGCTGATTTTCAATAAGGCGCCGTTTGAGAATGTCATCGTGCTTGGCCATGTGCAGGATGAGAATGGTCAGAAGATGAGCAAGTCAAAGGGGAACGCGGTCGATCCGTTTGAAGCGCTGGATCAGTACGGGGCGGATTCGATTCGCTGGTATTTCTACATCAACAGCGCGCCGTGGCTGCCGAACCGCTTCCATGGCAAGGCCGTGATGGAAGGGCAGCGCAAGTTCCTGGGGACGCTGTGGAATACCTATGCGTTCTATGTGCTGTACGCGAACATTGACAATTTTAACCCGCTGGATTATGCAAAAGAGGGCAAGGGCGACGCCGGTGAAAAGGCTGCGCTTTATCTGAAGGCAAATGTTGAGCAGCTTCCGGTGATGGACAAATGGCTGCTCTCTAAGATGTATACCATGGTGCGCTCGGTAGATGAGAACCTTGGCGCTTACCGTATTCCGGAAGCGGCGCGCGCGCTGCAGGATTTTGTGGACGACATGAGCAACTGGTATGTCCGCAGAAGCCGTGAGCGTTTCTGGGCAAAGGGCATGGAGCAGGATAAGATCAACGCCTATATGACACTGTATACGGCGCTTGTGAATACCTGCAAGGCCGCGGCGCCGATGATTCCGTTTATGACGGAGGAGATTTACCGCAATATCGTGGTGAAAATTGATTCCTCTGCATGCGAAAGCCTTCATTTGTGCCTGTTCCCGACGGTCGATGACGCGATGATTGATCCGGAGCTGGAGAAGAACATGGATGAAGTGCTGAAGGTCGTGGTGATGGGGCGTGCCTGCCGCAATACCGCGAGTATCAAGAACCGTCAGCCAGTGGCGGCAATGTATATTAAGGCTGCAAATGCACTGGAAGGATACTTTGTGGACATCATCCGCGATGAGCTGAATGTGAAGCAGGTGCAGTTTACGGACGACGTCAGCCAGTTTACCTCTTATACGTTTAAGCCGCAGATGCGTACCGTCGGCCCGAAATATGGCAAGCTGCTTGGAAAGATCCGCCAGATGCTGCCGGAGCTGGACGGCAACCAGGCGATGAAGGAGCTGAAGGAGAATGGTGTTCTGAAGCTGGATGTCGACGGGAATGAGGTACTTCTGACGGAGGAGGATCTGCTGATCGACGCAGCACAGGCGGAAGGCTATGTCTCGGAAAACAATGGCGAGATCACTGTGGTGATTGATACGAATCTGACGCCGGAGCTGATTGAGGAAGGCTTTGTGCGCGAGCTGATCAGTAAGATTCAGACGATGCGCAAGGAAGCCGGTTTTGAGGTAATGGATAAGATTCGCGTGTCCCTGACCGGAAATGAGAAGATTGCCGGCGTGATGCAGCGGTCCCAGAAGGAGATTCTTTCCGAGACTATGGCGGTAGAAGCTGAATATGGCGCGGCGATCGGCTACAGCAAAGAGTGGAGCATCAATGGCGAGACGGCGACGATTGGTGTAGAGAAGATTTGAGGAGGATTTATTATGAGTAAATTGATGGACAAGGAAGTATTTAAGGAGCGCGTGAAAGATAATGTCCGCACGCTTTACCGTAAGACGATCAAGGAAGCGACGCAGCAGCAGCTGTTTCAGGCAGTGTCTTACGCAGTGAAGGATGAGATTATCAACAACTGGCTGGCTTCCCAGAAGCAGTTTGAGATTGATGACCCGAAGATGGTTTATTATATGTCAATGGAGTTCCTGATGGGACGTGCCCTGGGCAACAACCTCATCAACCTGACTGCTTACAAGGAAGTCAAGGAAGCGCTTGATGAGATGGGCTTTGACCTGAATGTAATCGAGGATCAGGAGCCGGACGCGGCGCTCGGCAACGGCGGTCTTGGCCGTCTGGCGGCATGCTTCCTGGATTCCCTTTCAACACTGGGCTATATGGCTTATGGCTGCGGCATCCGCTATCATTACGGAATGTTCAAGCAGAAGATCGAGGATGGTTATCAGAAGGAAGTGCCGGACAACTGGCTCAAGGATGGCAACCCGTTTGAGCTGCGCCGTCCGGAGTACGCGAAGATCGTTAAATTCGGCGGCTATGTGCGCGTAGATTATGATGAGAAGACTGGAAGAAACTACTTTACGCAGGAAGGTTATCAGTCGGTGCGTGCGGTACCGTATGATATTCCGATCCTTGGCTACAACAACAATATCGTAAATACCCTGCGTGTCTGGGACGCGGAAGCGGTGACCGACTTCCAGCTGGATTCCTTTGACAAGGGTGATTATCAGAAGGCAGTAGAGCAGGAGAACCTGGCGAAGAACCTGGTAGACGTGCTTTATCCGAATGACAATCACTACGCAGGCAAGGAGCTCCGTCTGAAACAGCAGTATTTCTTTATTTCTGCCAGTGTACAGACAGCAATTGCGAAGTACAAGAAAACTCATGACGATATCCGCAAATTTTATGAGAAGGTGACCTTCCAGCTCAACGATACGCATCCGACCGTGGCGGTTGCGGAGCTGATGCGTATCCTGATCGATGAAGAGGGGCTGACCTGGGAGGAAGCGTGGGATGTCACGACAAAGACCTGCGCGTACACGAACCACACGATCATGTCCGAGGCGCTGGAAAAATGGCCGATTGAACTGTTTTCCAGACTGCTTCCGCGTATCTATCAGATCGTGGAGGAGATCAACCGCCGTTTTGTAAATGAGATTCAGCAGCGGTATCCGGGCAACCAGGAGAAGATCCGCAAGATGGCGATCATCTATGATGGACAGGTGAAGATGGCGCATCTGGCAATCGCGGCTGGTTATTCTGTGAACGGTGTGGCAGAGCTGCATACCGAGATTCTGAAAAATCAGGAGCTGAAGGATTTCTATGAGATGATGCCGGAGAAGTTCAATAACAAGACGAATGGTATCACGCAGAGAAGATTCCTGCTGCATGCGAACCCGCTTCTGGCGGACTGGGTGACAGATCATATTGGCGATGAGTGGATCACTGACCTTCCGCAGATCGCTAAAATGAAAGTATACGTGGATGATCCGAAGGCACAGCAGGAGTTTATGAACATCAAATACCAGAACAAGGTACGTCTGGCGAAATATATCAAAGAGCACAATGGCATTGATGTCGATCCGCGCTCAATTTTCGATGTACAGGTAAAGCGTCTGCATGAGTACAAGCGTCAGCTGCTGAACATCCTCCATGTGATGTATCTGTATGACCAGATTAAGGATCATCCGGAGATGCCGTTCTATCCGAGAACCTTTATCTTCGGCGCGAAGGCTGCGGCAGGCTATCGACGTGCGAAGCTGACAATTAAGCTGATCAATAATGTCGCGGATGTGATCAACAATGACAAGTCCATCAATGGCAAGCTGAAAGTTGTATTCATTGAGGACTACCGTGTATCCAATGGTGAATTGATTTTTGCAGCGGCGGATGTGTCTGAGCAGATCTCGACCGCAAGTAAGGAAGCTTCCGGTACCGGCAATATGAAGTTCATGCTGAACGGCGCCCCGACCCTTGGCACGATGGACGGCGCGAATGTAGAGATTGTAAAGGAAGTTGGCGAAGAGAATGCCTTTATCTTCGGTCTTTCCGCGGACGAAGTTATCCGCTTTGAGAATGAGGGCGGTTATCATCCGACCGATTACTTCAACAATGATCAGGATATTCGCCGTGTGCTGATGCAGCTGATTAATGGTGAGTTTTCACACAACAATCCGGAGCTGTTCCGCGATATCTACGATTCTCTGCTGAATACCAACAGCTCTGACCGTGCGGATACTTACTTTATTCTGGCTGACTTTAAGTCCTATGCGGCCGCACAGAAGCGAGTGGAGGAAGCGTACCGCGATGAGACCCGCTGGGCAAGAATGGCCATGATGAATATGGCCTGCAGCGGTAAGTTTACTTCGGATCGTACCATCCAGCAGTATGTGGATGAGATCTGGCACCTGGACAAGGTGGAAGTGAAGGTAGACCCAGAATCTTTTGAGATGTAAAAAAAGGAAATGCCCCTGCTGTTGGCGGTGAAAATGCCAACGGCAGGGGTCTTATCTTATGTATAGAAATCAGGTAAAGGTCCTGGTGTAGTCATAGTTATAAATGCGAGTTTCTGGTATTCAGGCCTGAGCCTGGAGCAGGCACAGCTGTGTGCTGTGATTACGGAGAACCTGCTTCATATTCTCGACATCGTTCTGCGTTTGTTCAAAACTGTCCACTCCCTTTTTGTAGCGATCAAAAGTGGACAGGTAACAGGATTCGATCTCACGCAGGCGAGGTGCGATGGAGTTCTCCATTTCCAGATGAATGTCACGAATATCCTCCCGGATATCCTTTGTCTCCTTTTTGAGATCTGAGACATCGGTTTTAAGTACGTTAACGTCATCTTTTATCACACCAACTTCTGTTTTAAGCTCTTTGACGTCATACTTAAGCTCTCTGAAATCAGTTTTCAGACCGCCAATATCGTATCTGAAACCATTGATATCAGCTTTGACACCGCGCAGATCTGTTTTGATATCACAGATTTCTTCTTTGACAGGCGCAAGCTTCTCATCCATTTTTTGATCCATTGCGTCAGAGAAAGTCTGAAATTTCTGATCCACTATGTCAGAGAAGGCCTGAAATTTCTGATCCACTATGTCAGAGAAGGCCTGAAATCTCTGATCCACTATGCCTGAAAAGGCTGTTAACAGTTCCTGATCTCTTTCCGTCATGTTCTTCCCTCCTTTATCTTGTGACGTGAGGAAATCATAGCATATCTGGACATAAAAATCAATACTTATTATATAAAAAAAATACAAACTATAAACATGCCCGCCTTAGCGTTCGGCGCCAATGGTTTTTTTGTGCAGAAAGATGAGCAGTGCCGCAATCATCAGCAGCAGCGAAGGTACTGCGAACAACGTGCGCAGGGCGGTTTTGGCCGCTGCGGTCTGTGTTTCAGCGGCGACATTAATCCCTGTGAGATCGATGCCGATGCCAGCTACGAAGGAAGCAATAGAGGTGGCCAGCTTCACCATCAGGGTCTGCAGCGAGGAGACAACACTGTCCTCGCGCTGTCCGGTCATGGATTCTCCGTAGTCGACGGCGTCCGCGACGAAGACGGTGGTAAGGACATAGCCGATGCCGTTCGTCAAAGAGATCAGTGCGCCGGGCAGCAGCAATTTGGTCAGGGTCAGGGTTTTTCCGAAAATCAGCCCCGTCATACTAATATAGCCGAGAATTCCGGCTACGCAGGCGGCGAAGAAAATTTGCCGGTTTGAAAAACGCTTTCGGAAAAACGGATAGAGCAGAGTCATGGCCGCGAACTGGATCAGGCCGGAAAAGACCATAAAGACCGTGTACTGGCTCTCATCGCCGATATCGTATTGAAACATATAGAGCAGCAGGTTAGTCGTCATGTAGATCGCTGAGTTAAACAGGATGATGATGGCGGCCAGGTTGAGCGCCTGGTCGTTTTTGAGCAGAGCGTTCAGCAGATCGCGGATGGAAGCGTCATGCGGCTCATGCAGTTCATCGTTTGGCAGGTTGCGCACGGTGATGATAGTGGTCACCACATAAAAGATCGCGATCGCAAATGCCAGCATGGCGAAACCTTTGCGGTAGTGTTCCGTGTCAGTGCCGCCGCCCAGGATCGGCAGCAAACTCATGGTTAAAACCGTAGGAAGCGCTGCTCCGAAACCGGAAAATGTCCGGGCAAATACGGTCAGACTCTCACGCTCGCTGCCGGCTTTTGTAATCGCCGGGATGACAGACCAGTAAGGAATGTCAGAGAGCGTATAGGTGATCCCGCAGAGAAAATAGGTGATCGTGACATACGTTTTCAGGCTATTTCCAGACAGGCTGTGCGGAACTGCGAACATGGCGTAAAGGATGAAGGCATTCAGCACCGCGCCGGTCAGAATCCAGGGGCGGTAGCGCCCGTAACGGCTTTTGGTCTTTGCCACTACGACGCCCATGAACGGGTCGTTGAAGGCGTCAAAAATGCGTGCCACCATCAGAAGGACGCCGACAAAGGAGGCACTGATGCCAAGGATTGTATTATAGTAATATAATGTATAGGACGCGACAAAGCCGTAGGCAAGGTTTTTGCCGAGACCGCCGATTGCGTAGGTGAATTTTGTTTTCGAAGTTATGTTCACGGACGGATTCCTCGATTCTTCTTTTTTTTCTTGTATCTGACAGATCAGTCTATTATTTGTTGTGCCGATTTACTCAGAAATACAGTATATCATAAATTTTTCCACAGGAAAGTACAAAATAAAAAATAATGTTGTTGAGACATTCTGTTTTTTGCGGTATACTGACAGGTATAAAGGTTGTGCTCCACAGGTTTGGCTTGATAGAGATGCTGTATACCGATGGAGTATTGTTTCCTGTGACTACAGAGAGAAAGGGAAGTGAATGAAATGAAAAGAATCGGTCTGTTGACCAGCGGCGGCGATTGCCAGGCGCTGAACGCGACAATGCGCGGTGTAGTAAAGGGTCTTTCCAGTAATCTGGATGAGCTCGAAGTGTATGGTTTTATGAATGGATACAAGGGTCTGATTTACGGTGATTACCGTCTGCTGACCTCAAAGGATTTTTCTGGCATCCTGACCAAGGGCGGCACGATCCTTGGCTCCTCCAGACAGCCGTTTAAGCTCATGCGTGAGCCAGATGAGAAGGGGCTGAATAAGGTCGAGGCGATGAAGCAGAACTACTATAAGCTGCGCCTGGACTGCCTGGTGATCCTGGGCGGCAATGGCACGCAGAAGACAGCGAACCTGCTGCGTGAGGAAGGGCTGAATATCATTCACCTCCCGAAGACGATTGACAATGACATCTATGGCACAGATATGACATTCGGATTTTACAGTGCTGTGAATGTCGCGACGGACGCGATTGACCGCATCCATACGACCGCAGCTTCACACAACCGTGTCTTTATCGTAGAGGTTATGGGTCATAAGGTAGGCTGGCTGACATTGTATGCAGGGCTGGCCGGTGGCGCGGATATCATTCTGATTCCGGAGATCCCGTATGACATTAAGAAGGTCGTAGCTGCGATTGACAAGAGAACGCAGGCCGGCAAGGGCTTTACTGTGATTGCAGTGGCCGAGGGCGCGATTTCTAAAAAAGACGCGAAGCTGAGCAAGAAGGAATATGCGGCAAAGCTCCAGAAGAGAGGCAACGCTTCTATCGCACATGAACTGGCTGATGAGATCAAGGCCGCGAACGGACCGGAGGTGCGCATCACGATTCCGGGACATACACAGAGAGGCGGCAGCCCGTGTCCATACGACCGTGTACTGTCTACACGTATCGGTCTGAAATGCGCAGATATGATCCTCAAGGAAGAGTATGGATATATGGTCGGCATTGTGAATAACAAGATGAAAAAAGTGCCGCTCGGTGAAGTGGCCGGGAAACTGAAAATGGTATCACCGAAGGATGAGATCATTGCGGAGGCGAAGCTGATGGATATCTGCTTTGGCGACTGACGCGGGGGCGACTCCGGGGACGGAGGATGAACCAACGTATAGGAATCAATAGAAAGAACTCCCTGTTTTTATGCGTCGGGCTGCAAAAGAAACTGGCAGCGCGCACAGTAGTCAGAAGGAAGAAAGTCTTCGACTGAATGCATAAAGCGGGGGGTTCTGTATTTCGCTATAAAGAAAGAATATGAGGCAGAAAGACGCAGACACCGGAAGGGAATAACAACAAAGCGGGAGTCTAATGAAAGTCGATCTGGCAGCCGGAATACAGAGAATATAGGGAGAGAAGACGAAATATGGGTTATACCGCATTATACCGCAAGTTCCGCCCGTCCACGTTTGACGAGGTAAAAGGGCAGGATCATATTGTAAAAACCTTGAAAAACCAGATCCGGGCGGATCGGCTGGGACACGCTTACCTGTTTTGCGGCACCAGGGGAACCGGCAAAACCTCGGTTGCCAAGATTTTCGCGAAGACCGTGAACTGTGAACACCCGGTGGATGGCAATCCCTGCAATGAGTGCGCGATGTGCCGCGCGATTGCTGCGGGTTCTTCCATGAATGTGATTGAGATTGATGCCGCTTCTAATAACGGTGTGGACAATATCCGTGAGATTCGGGAGGAAGTCGCGTATTCACCGACAGCTGGGCGGTATAAGGTCTATATTATCGATGAGGTGCATATGCTCTCGGCCGGTGCGTTTAACGCGCTTTTAAAGACACTGGAAGAGCCGCCTTCGTATGTCATTTTTATTCTGGCGACCACGGAGGCGCAGAAGATACCGATCACGATTCTTTCCCGCTGCCAGCGCTACGATTTCCACCGGATCGGGCAGGAGACGATTCTGGCCCGGCTGCAGGAGCTGATGGAGGCGGAACAGGTCGAGGCGGAAGAAAAGGCGCTGCGTTATATCGCAAGGAAGGGCGACGGTTCTCTGCGTGATTCTTTAAGCCTGCTGGATCAGTGCATCGCTTTTTATCTGGGCGAGACGCTGACCTATGACCGGGTACTGGAGGTGCTTGGCGCGGTCGATACAGATGTATTCAGCCAGCTGCTGCGCCGGATTCTGCGCGGGGAGCTGACGGAGTCCATCCGCACACTGGAGCAGCTGATTCTGCAGGGGCGTGACCTGACACAGTTTGTAAATGATTTTACCTGGTATCTGCGCAATCTGATGCTGATGAAGGCCTCCGATGACATGGAAGATATTCTGGATGTTTCGACGGAAAATCTGGCGCAGCTGCGCGAGGAAGCGGCGATGGTGCGCAGCGATACGCTGATGCGCTACATTCGTATTTTCTCTGAACTGTCGAATTCCATCCGTTACGCGACGAACAAGCGCGTGCAGGTGGAGATGGCGCTGATCAAGCTGTGTACGCCCCAGGCGGAGAGCGATGAGATTTCCCTGGTCGAGCGCATCCGCAGGCTGGAGCGAATCATCGAGCAGGGTGTGGTAATGCCAGGCACCCGTGCGGGACAGGGCGGAGCAGCTGGTATATATGGGGCGGGCGATGCAAGTGGAACGGCTGGCTCATATGGAGCAGGCAACGGAACTGGATCGTATGCTGTGAGCGGAAACGACGTAGACGCTGCCGGAGGAGCATTCTATGGAACTGGTCAGGGCAATTACGCGGACGCAGCCGGGGATGCTTCTTTCCGGGATGCGGATGGTATATCACCGACAGCTTTGCCAAAGGCAGCGCCGGAGGATTTAAAAAAGGTCTGCGAAATGTGGAAAACCATCGTCAACGGTACAAGCGGAATGTTTCGGGTTGTGCTTAGTTCGGCTGTGCCGAAATACAATTCACAGGACGGGAACGATAAGCGTTTATACGTAGTTTTTGCGGATTTTCTGGCGGAGCGCTATCTGAATAACGCGGAACGCAAAGCCGAGCTGGAGCAGTTGATCGCGGAACGGGTCGGAAAACAGGTGGAAGTGAAATTTGTCATTGCACAGGATGAAGGGCTGCAAAGAGGCACATTGTCCAAAATTGATATTGATGAGCGGGTGCGGGAGCAGGTACACATGGATATTGATATCGTCGAGGATGATGATTTGCAAAACTAAAGTTCAGAACAGCATCGCCTGCTGTTCTCTGGCCTGGCAGTGCTTCGGGAGGAATCATATGCAGCACAATACAGATGCACAGCGGGATTTTTCCGTTGGAAAAGTGTGGAAGAACATTACAGCGCAGGCGGTACCGCTGACCATTGCGCAGCTGGTGCAGCTTCTGTATAATATTGTGGATCGTATTTACATTGGCCATCTGCCGGATGTAGGCAGCCTGGCTCTGACCGGGGTGGGAATCACGTTTCCGATCACGTCCCTGATTCTGGCATTTGCGAACCTGTTTGGGACCGGCGGCGCGCCGTTATTTTCCATCGCGAGAGGCGCGAAGGAGGAGGAAAAGGCGAAAAAGATTATGGGAAATGTATTTTCCATGATCCTGATTACGTCAGTGGTTCTGATGGCGGTCTGCTATGTATTTCGGGTGCCGATCCTGTATCTGTTCGGCGCGAGCGACGCCACGATTGTCTATGCGGAAAGCTATCTGAGAATTTACCTGTTTGGCATACTTTTTTCGATGATTGTGACTGGAATGAACGGGTTTATTAGTGCGCTTGGTTTTCCGGGGACGGCGATGTGGACGACGGTGATCGGCGCGGTGCTGAACCTGATTCTTGACCCAATCTTTATCTTTGGTTTTTCTCTTGGGGTGCAGGGAGCGGCGGCGGCGACAGTGATCAGCCAGTGTGTGTCCGCCATCTGGGTCATTCGTTTTCTGGCGGCTGGGAGAACCGAAATAAAACTCAGAGTGTCCTTTATGAAACTGAGAGGGCGCATGGTACTGGATGTGATCAGTCTGGGCGTGAGCGGTTTCATGCAGCAGGCGACGAACTGCCTGGTGCAGATTGTATGTAATGTCATGCTGCAAAGTTATGGCGGAGATCTGTACGTGGGGATTATGACAATTATTAACAGCATCCGCGAGATTGCTTCTCTGCCGGTGACTGGCATCAGCAGCGGCGGGCAGCCGGTGCTTGGATATAATTATGGGGCGAAAAGGCCGGATCGGGTAAAAGAAGGAATCCGCTTCATGGCGATAGCCGGAATCATTTATACGGCTTTTATCTGGCTGGTGATCGAGCTCTTTCCCGCAGCTTTTATCCGGATATTTTCCAGTGATTATGAGACGCTGGAGTATGGAGTCCGGGCGGTGAGGCTTTATTTCCTTGGATTTGTCTTTATGAGCCTGCAGTTTATGGGACAGTCTACGTTTGTGGGACTGGGGAAAGCAAAGAGAGCGGTATTTTTCTCCATCCTGCGCAAGGTTGTGATTGTTGTTCCGCTGACCATATTCCTTCCAGGGGTTATGGGATTGGGAACGGACGGGGTGTTTATCGCGGAGCCGGTTTCCAATCTGATCGGAGGGCTGGCCTGCTTTCTCACCATGTATTTTACGTTGTATCGGAAATTATGATGTTATATGTAAAGGGATGGGGGGAGCCATCCCTTTTTCTATCAGTAAGCGGTCGAAAATGGTACTTCACAAAAAAGGTTAAAGATTGTTGGAAATCTCGACCGCAAGTGGTAACGTTTGCGCAGGCTGGAAAATTCTTTACGCGGCCCTGTGCATATAATAATATACTCCGCTCAATTTTTCTGGTGCATAGAATCCATCCCATAGCGGATAAATCCGCATGGTCTGTCTTTCGGCTTTGATGCACAGAGTTAGTTTCGAACATCATGCCGCAGACCGCCTGCGTTGCAGGCTATATGCCGCTTACGCGTCATATATCTGTGGCTGATGGGCGTTCCGCCCATCCCAAAACCGTAATCCATCCCATAGCGGATAAATCCGCATGGTCTGTCTTTCGGTTTTGATGCTGTTCGAAACTGTTTATTCAAAGTATAGTACCGGATCTACGGGCTCGCCGCCTTTGGTCATGGCGAAGTAGAGATTGCTGCCCTCGGTGCTGTAATATTTGGTCGGTTCACTGATGTAGGCGAGCAGATCTCCGGCTTCTACGACGTCGCCTTCGGAAACGGTGGGCTCCATGAGCTGTCCGTAGGTCAGCTTATAGCCGTTTCCGATGTTTAATACTAGCGTGGTGCCGGTTTCTTCATCTATGGTAATCGATTCGATGATTCCTTTGGCAGCAGCAAGCACCTGATTGCCGGTTTCGCTGCTGATGATGAGAGCAGGGTTGTATTTGTACTGATTTAGAGTCGCAAAGTAGACACTTTTATCCATACTGTAATCGATGGCAATGGTTCCGGCGGAAGGCCAGAGCAGGGACTGCTCATCCGTGAAGCTGACGCCGGCTTCCAGCAGGGTCTGTTCGGAGATGATATTTGCAGAGGCAGCTTCAGCCGAGTCGGCATCGGTACCTTCGGAGGATGTGTCCGTATCGGAAGCTATGGAGGTATCTGCAGGTGCAGATTCCGTAGAACTGTCTGCGTTAGTGCCCGCGGACGCTGCGTTTGCGCTGCCATCCGCATTTGCGTTTGTTGAGATGGAGTCTGCACCGTCATCTGTGCTGGCGTTTGACGAGGCGGACTCAATATCGTTATTTATATTTGCAGGATTTGTGTCAGAGGATGTGCCAGAAGCGTCCTCTTCCAGTGTATCGGATGTATTTTCTTCTATTGTAGTTCCAGACGCTTCTTCCAGGCCATCTGTCATGCCGGCCAGAACACTGTTACCGGTATCCACTGCGTTAGCCAGAGTGCTGTTTGCTTCATCCGCTGTGTCAGTGGAGATGCTGCTGTTATCATCCGTAGAATTCAGATCTTCTTCCAGATAAGCGACCTGCCCCGTCCCGGTCTCGGGCTGGGTGTTATCTTTCTTTCGGGAGTTGTTTACCGCTGCCATGCTGCCCAGGACAATCGCACCGACCAGGCAGAGACTCAATGTCCAGATTGTGCTGCGTTTTGTGATAAATTCTTTCCATGTCCGTCTATTCATTTCGTTCACCTCATCCTTTCATTCTGCAGAGCCGGTATAGACGTAATGCTGTCAGATCATTGCCTGATGCATACATACGGCTTTTTGCTGTCTGCTCGAATATAAGGATTTCCAGAATGGGACGGAATATGCAAAAAAGGAATTTATTTTTTCGGTATTTTGCTGCCGATTTTTTTCTTCAGGTCGGACAGGGAATGTCGGACAGTCTTTTTTTCTTGTTTCAGATCACTGATTTCACGGGAAAGCTCAGAATTCTGTTGTTTTAAATCTTGGACTATTGTCAGGAAATAGTGCATAGTGTCTGATAATAGGGCTTCGTAATCTGGCTTCCAGTCCGGCTGAACCATGATTTCGTCGGAAAACAGAGGTAAACCATCATTAAAAAATTCTTTGGCAACCCGGTTGTTTCCCTCCTGATACCGTGCGAGAAGGTCAGCTGTTTCTTTGGCCGACAGATGGGGGGTTGGAGCCGTATTTTCCGGACTTACGGAGAATGCTCTGGTATATTGGGAAAAATCACGCTTTTCCCGTGTAGACAGATCATTCGTGCTATTAATGAGCCGCTGGATTTCAACAGCATTTCCTTTCAGACTAAGATTGACGGTGTCTTCCTGGTAATCGAATGGGAGAGAATGATTCAGGCCGATTGCAGCCAGAAAATCTGCGCAGATCGAATGATTGACCCAGAAAAATGGCTCAAATCGGCGGACAATCATATTTTCTTTTCCAACCAGATCAGCGGCCATATGTAAAATTGCGTCATAATCCGCATAGAGAGGCCGCTCTTCCTGCAGACTGTACAGATAGTCTGAAAGAGATTGTCCTATTTTACCAACTTTCACTTTTTGATTCCAGAGAGAAGTCAGGAAAAGATCCTGACGGCGCAGATAAACAATAATTTTTATCTGGTAGTGATTCTCTTTCGCATCTTCCGGAAGAGTTCTCAGGAATCCTTTTGGGTCATCACAAATCGTATGCCAGAGCGTCTCTTCAGATAAAATCAGATTGTCGCAGTGTTCAAATTCCTGATGGATTCTTTCGAGGGCGGCTGCATAGTGCTCTTTCCACTCTGCATTTGGCTCACCGGTTTCCGGATTTGCCAGATATTTTTTTCCCAAAGTCAGGAAATATCCATTTCTCTGTCTGGGAATATCGGGATATTTAAATGAAAAAAGTGGATAACTATAATTATACCCGGCAAGCTGTTCCTTATTTTTTTTCAGAAAAGTCTGAATCGACGAGGTGCCCGTCTTCGGTGTGCCAATATGTAAATAAAGCGTTTTCATAAAGAACCTCCGGTGCGGCTGGAGACATAGTCATAAAACAGTTCTCCGGCGGAGGAGAAGGGTTTATTGGCCATGTATAACATGTAAACTTCAAATGTGATCGCGGGGTCAAATGCGATTGCGTGGATTTTTTTATCTCCGGTGTATTCCTCCAGACAGGCGCGGGGGAAAATTGCGCTGGCGTAATTGCTCGCTGTCAGCTGAAATGCGGTCTGCGCGTTATTGGTGTACATCCGGACTTTCGGCGTGAATCCGGCCCTGGTACACGCTTCAAACAGAAGATCCTGCAAAAAAGCCCGATCCGGGAGAAGCAGCTGCTCTTCGGCGATCTCCGAGAGACTGAGAACAGACTTCTGTGAGAGCGGATTCTCATCCGATGTGACCAGCACGACTTCTTCTTTTGCAAAGACCCGGTGTGTGATGTCTTTTGTAGCCCAGCCCTTGTCACTTGCGAAAATAAATTCGGCCTGCCGGTCCAAAAAGGTGGACTTCTGGGGCGGTCCCTGCAGCTCGGCGATCTGGAGATTGATATCCGGGTACTCCTGCTTAAACGACAGAATGGTATCAAGGACGCCGTAGCGGGAAGTAGTATTTGTAAAGGCAACGGATAAGGTGTTGGTCGCTTTTGCCGCTTCTTTATTCATCCGAATCAGCGCTTCGTCATACTGCGAAAGAATCGCGCCGGCATTTTCCTGAAGAATGCGCCCCATCTCTGTCAGAGTCACTCTGCGCGTGGAGCGCTCAAAAAGGGGATGCCCAATCTCAGCTTCCATTTTCTGAATGTGTTTGGAGAGCGTAGAATTTGTAATATATAGCCGTTCACTGGCTTCCTGAAAGCTGCAGGTCTCGCTTAGAACGATAAATTCTCTGAGAAATTCTATTTCCATTCATATTTCCTCTCTGCCGCAGTGGAGCAATCTCTGTCTGAATCGAGGGATTTTCCTTGTTGAAGACAATGAAAGCTGCAGGTTGCAGGCATGATATCGAATCAGCCCTTTCTGAGAAATGCAGACAAAACAGCCGATTATGTAACATCACAAAGATTAACATAAAACTTAATATGATTGTAACATGTTGAAAAACATTTGTCATTGAAAATTCATCAGTAAATTATTTCCGAAATGGAAGTAATCAATGCAAAATGGACGGAGCCAAATAATGCCATCCTTTACAAATCTATGAAATTATCGTATAATGCGCAGGTGATTTGTACCGGATGAATGGGTGTTTTTGCCTTGGAAACGGAGTGAAATCTCAGGCAGGATAACGAAGGAAAATCGTTGCCTGCAGGAAGGATGAAAAATTTGCAAGTTGTAGAGACGTTTGGGCATTATATAGAAAAGTGGAGCGAGACGGCCCCGGAGCGGGCAAGGGGACTTTTGAAAACAGGGTGGGAAGCACAGAATCTCAAGCTTCGGCTTACGCCGGAGCGGGAATTATCGTCGGCGGATCAGTATCTGGCGTGCCTGATGATGGACACCATGCTGAAACCGCTGAAGGATCCGGAGCACAGTATTCTGGTCAGTATCTTTACGCCCTGCGAGCTGATGCAGGAGGTTGGCCTGTTTCCATACAATGTGGAGGGATTTTCCTGTTATCTGTCTGGCTCGAAGGCAGAGCGGGCGTTTTTGCAGACGGCAGAGGATTCCGGGATTTCGGAAACGCTGTGCAGTTATCATAAAACCTTTATCGGGGCGGCCGAACGAGGTCTGCTTCCTAAGCCGCGCTGCATCGTCTACACCAGCCTGGCCTGTGATGCGAACCTGCTGACCTTCAAGGAGCTGGCGGCACTGTATGACGTGCCGAGCTTCGCGATTGATATTCCGTCGGAGCGAAATGACGCGAATGTCGCTTATGTGGCAGACCAGCTTCGCGATCTGGGCGTTTTTCTTGAAAAAATTACCGGCAAAAAGATTGATGACGCGAGCCTGCGTGGGCGTCTGGCACGCAGCAGGCGGACGCTGGAGAATTATGACCAGTTTCAGAAATGGCGTGTGGACAAATACATTCCGGAGGATCTGGTGTCTCCCATGTACTGCGGTATGACGAACAATATTTTGCTGGGTACGAAAGAAGAGGAGCTGTACACCAGGCGTCTGCTCAAAGGGCTCAATAAAGCGGAATCAGCAAAGGGAAAACGCATATACTGGATGCATACGATCCCATTCTGGTCCGAGGCGGTGAAAGAAGCATTTTTGCTGAAAGAGAGCGCACAGATCGTTGGCTGTGAGCTTGCGCAGGTCATTGACTTGGAGCATCACGCGGAGGATCCGTATGAGGATATGGCGATGCGGTTGGTGTATCATTCGCTGAATGGCAGCATCATCCGCCGGATCGACGCCGGAATCCGGCACGCGAAGGAGACAAAAGCGGACGGAGTCGTCTGGTTTAACCATTGGGGCTGCAAGCATACACTGGGAGGTTCGCAGCTGGCAAAGAAACGATTTGAGGCAGCGGGGCTTCCGACACTGATTCTTGATGGGGACGGCTGTGACCGGAGCCACGGCGGAGAAGGACAGACCGCCACGCGGCTGGGGGCGTTCCTGGAGATGCTGGGCTGAGAGGATGGCGCAGCGCAGATGTTATTGTATAGATAAAAGGCAGAACATATCTGCAGGGGCGGGGGTGTCCCGCCCGACGAGGAATAGATTGTGAGTAAAACGTATTATGTATGTAAATATACGCCGCTGGAGCTTTTGGCGGCATTTGGCGGAGAATGTGAAAATCTGAATCACATGCCGGAAGGCTTTGACTATGCGGATCAGATCGCGCATCCGAATATCTGCGGATTTGGCAAATCGGTACTGGAGGCGGTGCTCGCCGGGGACGTGAAGGAGCTGGTGCTGGTCAATTGCTGCGACACGATTCGCAGCGTATATGACCTGTTGGAAGACATGGGCCAGATGGATTTTTTGTATATGGTGGATATGCTCCACTGCGGGAATGCCTGCAGCCGGGAGCGGGTGGCGGCGCAATTAAAAGATCTGGCAAAAAAATACGGCGAGTACAAGGGACGTTCTTTTGACTATGAAGCCTTTCGAAACGCATTTGCCCCGCAGGAACGCATGCAGCTGCCGCACATCGCGGTGCTTGGCGCCCGGATGGGGGATGAGCTTTTTGCGATGACTGAGAAAAGTATGCCGCTGCCGGTCGTCAATGAAACCTGCGTGCACAACCGGTCGGTGGCCTGGACATACGAGGAGTCTCAAAACTTTGCGGTGCCAGGAAATGAGGCTGCGGCGGCGCAAAAGAATATGGCAGAGGCTGGCAATCTGGCGGCGGGAGAGCTCCCGGCGGACTTTGACGCTCTGATGGACTGGTATGCGGGGGAGCTGCTCGGGCAGATTCCCTGTATGCGGATGATGGACGCCAGCGGGCGCAAACAGCTTTATCAGGATCCTGCGCTCGCGGGAATTATTTATCATACCGTGAAGTTCTGTGACTTTTACAGTTTTGAATATGCGGATATTAAATCGCACACGGATGTGCCGCTTTTAAAGATTGAATCGGATTATACCGTACAGAGCAGCGGGCAGCTGCTGACCAGGCTGGAGGCATTTGCGGAAAGCCTGAGTCTGAACCCGGAGATTGCGAAGATTATTCGCGGGGCGAGAGCCAATGGGAGCGCATCGGCGGATGGCATGGACAGCGAATTTTCCGCAGCAGACAAAGACGGTCAGGGAAAATCGCTGCATATAGATGGTTCTGAGGATGGATTAAGTGGAAGGAGAGCGCCGCATATGGGCAAGGGATATTATGCCGGGATCGACAGTGGTTCAACGAGTACGGATGTCGTGATTCTGGATAAGGATAAAAAAATCGTGGCAGGCATTATTCTGCCGACCGGAGCAGGCGCGGCGATCGGCGCGGAGCGCGCGCTGGAATGTGCGCTTCAGGAAGCGGGACTTAAGCGGGAGGACATCGAAGAGGTGGTTACGACCGGCTATGGGCGTACGGCAATCCAGATCGGCGACCGGAGTATCACAGAGATTACCTGTCACGCGAGAGGCGCACATTTCCTGGAGCCAAAAGTGCGCACGGTCGTGGATATCGGCGGGCAGGACAGCAAGGTCATCCGTCTGGATGAGGATGGCTCTGTAAAGAATTTTGTCATGAACGATAAGTGTGCGGCGGGCACCGGCCGTTTCCTGGAAATGATGGCCCGGACGATGGAGATGAGCCTGGATGAGATTGGCCGCGCGGGATTGAGCTGGGACGAGGACATTACTATTTCCAGTATGTGCACCGTTTTCGCAGAGTCGGAGGTCGTTTCCCTGATTGCGCAGAATAAAAAGCCGGATGATATTGTCCACGGTCTGAATAAGGCGGTCGCATCCAAAACGGCGGCGCTGGTGAAGCGCGTCGGCGGGGAAGAAGCTTACATGATGACCGGCGGCGTGGCGCAGAACCAGGGACTGGTGAAAACATTGGAGGACCGTCTGGGCACCACCCTGATCATCAGCGACAAGGCACAGCTGTGCGGGGCGCTTGGCGCGGCACTGTACGCGGCAGATTAATTATTTAGAACAGCAGGCCACAGGTTTACGCGATGCTGTTCTGAATTGTTACAAAAATTTAGTAGCGCAGAGCATGTTTTTATAGTAAAATAAAGGCAATCTATTTTTAGAAGAAAAAGGAGGCTTATTATGGCAAAGCGAGGCGGTTTTCAGGGCGGAATGCCGGGAAATATGAATAATCTGATGAAGCAGGCGCAGAAGATGCAGAAGCAGATGGAGGAGAGCCAGAAGGCTCTGGAGGAGAAGGAGTTTACTGCAGCGGCAGGTGGCGGTGCAGTTGAAGTGACAATTTCCGGAAAAAGAGAAGTGACAAAGGTGAAGCTTTCGGAGGAGGTCGTAGACCCGGATGATATCGAGATGCTCGAGGATCTGATTGTGGCGGCGACGAATGAGGCGCTCCGCAAGGTAGACGAGGAATCTGCAGCAGTGATGTCGAAATTTACCGGCGGCATGGGCGGACTTGGAGGGTTCGGATTCTGATGGATTACTACGGAAAACGAATGTCAAAGCTGATCGAACAGCTTTCCGCGCTGCCGGGGATTGGCAGTAAATCCGCGCAGCGGCTGGCGTTTCACATCATTCATATGCCCGAAGATCGGGTAAAACAGCTCACGGATGCGATCACAGATGCGCGGGAGAATGTCCGCTACTGCAAGGAATGCTGTACGCTGACCGACCAGGAAATTTGTCCGATCTGCAGCAATCCGGCGCGGGACAAAAAGACGATTATGGTAGTCGAGACGACGCGGGATCTTGCCGCCTACGAGAAGACCGGAAAGTACGAGGGTGTCTATCATGTATTGCACGGCGCGATCTCACCGATGCTCGGCGTCGGACCGGGTGATATTCGTCTGAAAGAGCTCATCAAGCGCCTTGAGGGGGATGTCAGCGAAGTCATCATCGCGACTAATTCCAGCCTCGAGGGCGAGACGACGGCCATGTACATCAGCAAGCTGATCAAGCCGACTGGCATCAAGGTCTCCCGCATCGCAAGCGGAGTTCCGGTTGGCGGGGATCTGGAGTACATAGACGAGATGACTTTGCTGCGCGCGCTGGAGGGGCGGGTGGAGCTTTAACCACATACTGCCAGAATACACGCGCAGATTTCCTCCGCCATTGCCATAATGAGAGACAGACGGGTGGTCTGCAGAGTGAGATAAGGCTGGCTGTTCTGTACGCCTGCGATCCCGGTGATGGAGATGTCTCCGGCGGCGGGCAGATCCTTGCTGACACCCATGCCAGGCTTCAGGCTGCCCGGGCGGATAAAGACAGAGCCTACTTTATATTGCGTGCCAAGAGAAGCATCCACAGCGATTACTGTGCTGTAGGGATGCTTTTTTTTGATTTGAGAGAGCGTCTTGTCCAGATTGCAGGCATGCACGGTTTTTTCCAGAGTTCCGTATACAGAGAAGGATTTTCCGGCTCTCTTTTCCAGCAGGCTGCCTGTGAGCGGTCCAAGACTGTCCCCGATTAGTCGGTCTGTGCCGATGCAGAGGATTACCGGCGCGGAAGAAGAGGAAACCGGATTGTTGTAATCTCTGGCGCTTTCAAGCAATTGCCCAAGCAGCAGAGGGCAAAGAGGCAGGGAAGCGGAGGAAAAATCTGGCTGAATAACATTTTTTTTCATACATGCGAGGACAGACATTTTGTTTCCTTTCTAGGACTTTGCGTGTGAATGTTTTCAGCACGAACTGAGCAAATAATTACCATCTATCCAAGTTTATCCGTATCAGGGAAATTTATTCATATTCTATCCCGTGTTTCTATTGGCAAAAAAATCCCGTGGCATCTGCGCTATGTTGCAGAAGCTCACGGGATTTGCTGCTTAATAATACTGTATGATTCCGGACACAAAGTCCGCGGCGCTGTCCCAGTCCTGATTGGCGGCAAGTCCGCTGAGAGTGCCGCTGACAACGATTTTATCCGGTGATGTGCCCGCCGACGCCGTGCTGGTGATTCCCTCTCCGGTAAGGTAGACGATGGAAATGACCGGTGTCTCTACGACGCTGCCTTTCTCTTTTATGCGGATATTCGAGAAAGTGGCGTTCACAGAGTCGCCGTTTACGCGCGCGGAGCCTTCTACACGGAGGTAAATCGGACTTCCGTTTTTGATCACCGTCGCAAGGGAAGAGTTGGTCACGGAGCCGACCTTCTCGTAATCGACATAGACGTCGCAGATGCCGCCTTCGGATACGGTCAGCATCAGATGATAGGTCTTGTTGACAGAGGAAAGGCCGGTGCGGGAGTAATACTGGCCGCCGCTGCCCGTGGTGACGACGTTTTCAATCAGAAAAGCCGCCTTGCTGGTGTAAGGAGCCACCGCATAGTTGTCAAACTGGATGCCAAAGCTAATCGCACAGGTCGCTGTGGCAGCGACCAGCTTTGCGTGGTATCCGGTGCCGCTGCCGGTCAGCTTCACGTCGGCCTCAATCGCGTAGAGCGCGTCAACAGTTTCCACAGTAGAGCCCGTGAGCGTCTTGCAGGCTTTTGCGGAACCGGCGCTCTTATAAGGACTTTTGCAGGCAATGACCTTATACGTGTAGCGGGTGCCGGGCTCTACACTGCTGTCTGTGTAGCTGGTCTTCGTGCTTTTTACTTTTTTATAGAGCGAGTAAGTACCGCTGGTGCCGACTTTGCGGTAGATTTTATAGGTAGATGCTCCGGTCACAGCGGTCCAGGAGAGTGTGACGGAATTGCAGGTGGAAGAAATACCGGTAATGGTGGGCGTCGCCAGGCGGGTAATGGTAAGTCCGGTCCGGTATCCGCTGGTGCCGCTGTCATTGTATGCGCGCACTGTGTACTGGTAGGTTTTTCCATCCTTTGCTTTGGTGTCGGTGTAAGTCACGGTCGAGCCGCCTGAGACATTGGCCAGGCGCTTATAGCTGCCGGAAGTGGTCTTACGCAGCACATAATACCCGGTCGCGCCGCTGACCTGCTTCCAGGTGATTTGGACGCCGTCTGTGACGTTCGCCACCTTTGACAGCGTAGGTTTTGAGGGCTTTGAAGCTGCCTCGACGGTCCGGCTGCCTGCGGGCAGCGCGAGGAAAAGGAACAGACAAAACAGAATCATTTTCCAGAAATTACTTCTTTTACTCATACATTTTCCTCCTGTAAATGGCAAGGCTATCGCTTTGCCTTGCTTCGGTTCTGAACGGTTACTCCAATGGTATCATATATTTTTTCAGATCGCAATTTTTTTAACCATAAAATGCTAAATTCTGCATAAAGTATATGGTAAGGTAGTATGGATGCCATGGCAGGAATGAAAAAGGAGTGTGTGGATAATGGAAAACGAAAATCTGCTTCCAAAGAACATACGCCAGATTGGAGAGATACAGGGCAGGCAGAAAATTTGTCTTGAGGATTATGTGATGACTTACATACGGAAGATGGAGAGCAGGGGGGACGGAAACTATCTGGGAATTCTTCTGGGTGAGCGAAAGAGCACCGGAAACGCGGAGTATGTTTTTGTGCGCGGGATTATGGAAGCGCCAGATGCTTCACGGATGCGGGAATCTGGGGTGAAAGATTTTGACGCAAAAGAGTCTGGAGTGAAAAAATCTGGGGAGAAGGATTCCGGCGTGAAAGAGTCTGGTCCTTTGGAGCGCAACGAGGAGAAAAAAGAGCAGGAACGTCTGGGGCTGTGGCAGGCGTTTCAGAAGCGGTACGGACTGCAGGAAAATTTGCAAGAGGAATCTCCGGAGAGCCAGCCAGAGCACTGCCTGGGAGATGACAGGACAGATGCGTCAAAGAGCGGTCTTAAAGATGGGATGACAGGTCAGTCAAAGAACAGTTCTGAAAATAACAGAAAAGATCAGTCAAAGGAGGATACGGAGGAGGCTGCCGACAAAAAGGCTGAGCCGGCTGCGGCGCCTGCGGATCCCTGGGAAGAATGGAAGCGGGAGCAGCAGCGGCGTTTTCCAGGCTGGGAGATTCAGGGGTGCTGCGTGATCGGAACCTATCCGTCCGGACAGCTGGAGGAGCTTTCCGCGCACCTTCCGGAGGCAGTGCGGATGCTTTACCATTTGCAGGAACAGGAAGAGCGGCTTTACTGGCTGGTGGGAGAGCAGTATGAGGGAGTCAGAGGATATTTTGTTTTTTACGAGCAAAATTCCAAAATGCAGGAGTACCTGTCGGAGCTTTTTGGCAATGGCAGTGTAGAAAAGGAGGGAGGTTCGGACAGCGCAATCATCAGCTTTCGCGAGAAAGTGAAAAGCAAAGCAGAGGAAAAAAGTCAGAGTTTTCTGCGTCTGGCGAGCTCCTTTTTTGTGGTTGGCGTTCTGATCGTCGGCGTGGTTGTCGTAAATCGGGTATCGGATGCACAGATGGCACAGTCCGTCAGCGATACGGCGCAGGTTTCCTCGACCGCGGAGGGTCAGAATCAATCTGCTACGGATAGTGTGGCAAATGTGAGCGTTGAGACAGGGATAAGTGTTGCGGCGGATGCGGGCGATGCAGCAGAGGTAAGCAGCGCAACGGATGCAGGTGAAAGTGCGGAAGAAGCTGTGACGGCGAGCGCTGGCTCCAATACGGATGCAGAAGACTTCGACTCCGGAGCGGAAATTACAGATACGGAGGACTTAGAAGCGGAGGAAGAGGAAAATACGGAAATGTCTGTGTCGGCGGAATCTGTATCGGGAGAATCCGTGCTGGCCGGGTCAGATGCGTTTTGGGCAGACGGGGAAGAAGATAACGACGAGAATGAAGATGCGGCGGTTGTAAACGGGAGTGCAGATGACAGCGTGAGTGAAGACAGCGCCGCGGCCAGCAGCGCGGACGGGTCAGAAGCTTCGGAGAGCACTACAGCCAACGCTGCGGCCAGCAGCGCGGACACGACGGAGGTCACTGACAGCACCGTGGCAGAAGAGACTTCGTCCGCAGTGACGGAGACGGCGAGCCGCCAGGTACAGGCAGCCTACGTGATACGGGAAGGAGATACCCTGGCTGAAATCTGCGCCAGGTATTATGGGAGTCTGGACCGCATGGAGGAGCTATGTGAAGCGAACGGAATTGAAGACGCAGATCTGATCATTCCCGGCCAGAAGATTGTGCTGCCATAGTCGATTTACGGTTGCGTTTATTTTTACTTGATGCTATATTAAGATGCAGACAAAATAATTCATGCAGAACGCCAGCCCATGTAGAACGCTTCGCGTGGGGGCTGGATTGGAAACGCCCCCTCGCGTAGCTCGGCGGCAGAACGCCAGCCCATGCAAAACGCTCCGCGTGGGGCTGGCTGATACAGAGGATGAGAATGAATAATTATAAATGGAAGAAACTCTTTCAGAATATAAAGGAACGGCTGAATTTTTTCCGAATCACGGATGATGAGGATCTGGATGATTTATCGGAATTTTCAGATGTTCCTGTTTATGAAGACAGACGGCGGGGACAAAGCCTGCAGGAGGAGCTGGCGTTTGAGGATTTGCTTGTGCGCAACCGTCGTCGTCGCCTGATCACACGCGTCGTCATGATTGTGCTGCTTTTGTGCGTGGCAGCGGGATTTTACCTGTATAATCGGGAGCACACGTTTGATGACTATATTATTTCAAAATCCATTGATAATTCTATGACATCAGGGACACAGTACGAGGCAGTAGGGAATTACCTGTATCGCTACAATTCGGACGGTGTCTCCTGTGTGACGAAAAAAAATGAGGTGAAGTGGAGCGTCACCTACAGTATGCAGGCGCCGATTGTAGATGTCTGTGGTACGACGATGGTGATTGCGGAGCAGCAGGGGACGCAGGTCTATGTGGTAAATGAGGACGGTCTGCTCGGGAGCTTTACCTGTCTGCTGCCGATTCTCAAGGTGCGTGTCTCCAACCAAGGCGTTGTAGCCGTCGTCCTTCAGGATGACGATGTGACCTGGGTTCGTCTGTATGACGCGAACGGGGAGAACATTGCGAATGATAAGACAACGATCTCCGATTCCGGCTATCCGCTGGACGTCGATCTGTCCCCGAACGGAGAGAAAATGGTTGTCTCTTATCTGGGAATCATCGAAGGCGTCATGACCTCCACGGTTGTTTTTTACGATTTCGGTTCCGACGGAGACGCTTCGTCCGACTATGAAGTCAGCAGTGAAACCTTTTCCGGGAGCGTTGTGCCGCAGGTGTTTTTCATAGACAATACCATTGCGGTCGCTGTAGCGGACGATGGTTTTGCCGTATTCAAAGGCAATACGCCGGAAAAATCCGCAGAAGTCTCATTTGTCGATGAGATTGTGAGCTGTTTTTACGACGAGGACGTCATCGGATTTCTTTTTTCCGATTCGACAGGCGAAAATGAATACCGGATGGAGCTGTACAATTACCGCGGCAAGCAGAAGGTATCCGTAGGCGTAGACGCGAGATTTGACGAGATTAAGATGGAAAATGGACAGATTTTGATGTATACTTCGTCTTCCTGCACAGTCTATACCAAAAAAGGAAAGCTGCGTTTCTCCTCGGCATATGAGAAAGAAATTGTGGATATTTTCTACTTTTCGGAATATCGGCGTTATATGGTCATCACGAATGACAGCTTCGACCGGATACGGATCTGCTGATGGAAGGAATCGGCGTATGCTGTTTTGTTTTGCACCAGTGAATGAAAAATGCTTCGTGTGAAACTGGATCTGGGGATTTTCCGATACCAGAGTGGAAAGGTGAGATTTGAAAATGAACATTTTGGAAATTGTAGTAATTATCGTGACCATTGCCCTGATTCTTTCGGGATTTCGCGCAGGCTTTGTCAGAAAGCTTGCGTCCATGCTTTCCCTGGTGCTGTCGATTGCGCTGGTGTCGGCCATCTTGCCGTATGTGACGGATTTTATCAAAAATAATACGCCGCTTTATGACTATATCGTTGAGCAGTGTGAAAACGCGGCCGCCGAGCAGCTCTCCGGCCTGTGGACAAGCTCTGGCAGCAGTACGGGGACGGTGACGGGCAGCCTGGGACTGGCGGCCGGGACTGCTTCGGCGATCGAAACGACGAACTTAGGTGAGAATGCTTCAACGGTTAGAATAAGCACTCTGAGCAGTTCGGATTCGGATACCGCGGCCTCCTCGGATTTGACCAGTCTGACCCGCGATGAAGTCAAAGCACTGATGGAACAGTATGGCTATGAAGCGTATACCTCCATCGTGGATTCCCTGACGGATGAAGAGTTTGAGCAATACAAAGAAGAGTATCTGGAGCAGTATGCTTCGCAGCTGCAATTAGGAAGCAATGAAAATGCGGGAAGTGCGGCAGGCGATGTAATCAGCTCTCTGGCAAGCTCTCTGACGCTGGATGAGGATACACAGAATGAGATCATTGACAGTCTGCCGATTCCGCAGGTCATCAAAAATATGCTGATCAAAAATAACAACGAAGAAGGCTACGCGAGCCTGGATGTCTCGACCTTCCAGGATTATGTCATCGAATACCTGGCCACGCTGATCCTGAACGTGGTTTCTTTCCTGGTGGCGGTGCTGTTGGTTCACATTGCGCTGCGGCTGTTGGTCATGCTGCTGAATATCCTGGCGCATTTCCCGGTGGTTGGTTTCGTGAACCGCCTGGCGGGCGGCGCGCTCGGTGTGCTGCAGGCGCTTTTCGTGCTGTGGCTGTTCTTCTTAATTCTGACGGTTCTGCAGGCAACGGACGCGGGGACTGTGCTGCTTTACATGGTAGAGGAGAGCGTGCTGCTTTCCTGGCTGTATGAGTCGAACCTGTTTTTGCGCATCGTACTCATGGCGGCGGCCGTGTTTGCCTGAGGAAGAATTATTCAGACGCAGAAAGGTTCCTTCGGGTTGGAAGGCTGTAGTTTTGTTCCGTTTATGCAGGCGCGTTTTTGTAGTGCAGAGATCATGAGATACAATGAGGATATGGAGGTGCGGTATGAAAAAAATGAATCTTGCTATTTTGGGAGCAGGCCGGATTGCAATATCAATGGCAACTACGGTCTCGCAGATGGAGGAGGTTCATCTGTACGCTGTCGCGGCGCGGGACGGTGCGCGGGCGAAGGCGTTCGCCGAGAAGTACGGGGTAGAAAAATCCTACGGCAGCTATGAAGAAATGCTGTGCGATGAGCAGGTTGATCTGGTGTACATCGCCACGCCGCATTCGCTGCACTGCGAACAGGCGAAGCTGTGTATTGCGCACGGAAAGCCAGTGCTCTGTGAGAAGGCATTTGCCATGAATGCCCGTGAAACGCGGGAAATGCTCGATTATGCGCATGAAAAAGGCGTTTTTATCGCGGAAGCCATGTGGGCGCGCTACACGCCGCAGGCGCAAAAGCTGCGGGAGCTGGCCTGCGGTATCGGGGCAGGGACGACCGGAAAACGTGAGGCATCCGATGAGGAAAAATGTCCTGGAGACGGAAGCAGCCGTCCGCAGGGACGGATCGGTACGATTGTCGGCCTGACCGCAAACCTTGGATACCAGGTGATGAATAAGGAACGTCTGATTCGGCCGGAGCTGGGCGGAGGCGCATTGCTGGACCTGGGTGTCTACACGATGAACTTCGCAACTTGGATTCTGGGAGATGATGTACAGAGCCTTACTACCTCCATGGTGCCGCTTGAGGCAGATGGGGACATTTCTTATTGGCGGGAGCCGGCAGCTGTCAGCAGCGAAAAGAAGGCTGGAACTGTGGATAAGTCGGAATTCATTAACCTGGTCTATCCGGACGGCACGATTGCGGGTCTGTTTAATACCATGGAAGCGGTTACTGACCGCCGCGGTATCATTTTCGGCACAGAAGGGCGCATCGAGGTCGAAAATGTCAACAATTTCGGGGAGATCCGCATTTACAACAACCGCTACGAGCTGGTAGAGACCATCCCGCAGCCGCAGCAGATCAGCGGCTATGAATACGAAGTGCTTGCCTGCAAGCGCGCATTGGAGCAGGGAAAGCTGGAGTGCGAGGAGATGCCGCATGCGCATACGCTGCGCGTGATGGAGCTGTTGGATGAGATACGCAGTGAGTGGGAATAGTTTTTCGTATTGATAAAACAGCAGGAAAATGCTAAATAGAAAGGAAAAATGATGCGTACACAGACGGAATTGAGAAGACAGTTAAGGGAAATTGACCATAAAGGTTATAAAGCATACAAGGTACTGGAGGGGGAATATGACTTCGGTACCTATCGGCTGGCGATCGACCATGTGCAGGGCGACCCGTTTGCGACACCGTCGCGTGTGCGTATCATTTATAACAACCGTGGAAATATTGCTCCGCAGTATTTTGAGAGCCGTCATCGCAAAATCGCGGTGGAGGACTATCTGCTGCGGCGTCTGCACCGGAACCTGAAAGGCGGCAGCGGGGATAACCACAGGGCGATTTCAATGGACGCTGATGGAAAAGGGCGAACCGAGAGGCACGGAGGCCGCGCAGAAGATGGGCGCGGTTACGGGAATAGCGATCCGGCAGATCAGGGAAAAGGACGTAATGCCCGCGTAGGGCAGGGCTCTGGCAAAAGCGGCCTTGTGACGGCCTGCCGCACCGGCCAGGAAATTCTGGAACGCACCGCGATGCGCATTACACCGGATGTGATTGAAGCACGGATCGAAGTCGGATTTCCGGCTTACGGGCGCTCGATCGCGGCCGGAGAACTGGAAAAGATTTTATTTGACTTTCTGCCGGAGGTGTCGGAGAAAACCTTTTCCGTGAAAAAGGCGCTTACAGGGCAGATGCAGCGTGATTTGGATGCGGTTGCCGCTCTGGCAGACGACCAGCAATACATTCGGGATGCGCTTGACGGCCTCGGTCTGGTGGCATTTGTCGCGGATGGTTCCATCCTTCCGCGCGAGAGCGGTGTCTCCCAGCGCCCGCTGAAAAACGCAGTCGTTTTCCAAAGTCCGGATAGTCTGGCAGTCACATTGAAGTTGCCTCACCGCGGCGACGTGCGCGGTATGGGAATCCGCAGGGGAATCACCGTCATCGCCGGCGGCGGATTTCACGGAAAATCTACCTTATTAAAAGCACTGGAGCGCGGCGTGTATAATCATATCGCCGGGGATGGCAGGGAACTGGTCATCACCGACCAGAGCGCATTCAAGCTTCGTGCGGAGGAGGGCCGCTGTATCCACGAGACCGACATCTCCATGTTTATCAGCAACCTGCCGACCCGCGCCGACACGACTCGCTTCTCTACAGAAAACGCAAGCGGCAGCACCTCGCAGGCGGCCAATACCGTCGAGGCTCTGGCTGCGGACAGCCGCGTCCTTCTGATCGATGAGGATACCTCCGCAACCAACTTTATGGTGCGCGACGAGCGCATGGCGCAGCTGGTTTCCGACGCCAAAGAGCCGATCACACCGTTTATCCGCAAAATCCGCAGCCTCTACCGTGACCTGGGCGTGTCAACTATCCTCGTCGTAGGCAGCTCCGGCGATTATCTGGCTGTGGCTGACACCGTCCTGCAGATGGACTGCTACGTGACCAGAGATGTAACGACCCGCGCGAAAGAACTGTGTGCGGAAATGTCAGTCGAAAATGGTACAGAGAGAACGCGGATGACAAATAGTCTCCTGAATGGTTCTGATCAGCACGCGGCCAGCCTCCGCGAGACCTCCGTCCAGCGGACTGCATGGCTGAAAAAAGGCGTTCGCGCAAAGCAGATCGAAAAAGCCCGCGTCCATGGCTGGGACACCTTAAGCCTGGACAAGACCGAGATCGACCTGCGCTATCTGGAGCAGATCGTCGATGAGAGCCAGACCGCAGCGCTCGCCTACCTGATGCAGTACATCCTCAGCCGTATGGCCAATGGGAAAAAGACAGCTGCAGAGCTGGCCGCAGAGGCCGCCCGCAAGATCGAAACAGAAGGAATCCTCTCCGTCACCCCCAAAAACTACGGAGCCGGGGCGGCGGCAGCCGTGCGGAGACAGGAAATCCTGGCGTGCCTGGCACGGTATCGGATGCTGTGAAGTGAAAAATATAAAAACAGGGAGAGTATTACAGACTTCTTCTGCCAGTAATTCTTTCCCTGTTTGGGTTAGCTATACTCTACCTATTCTTTAAATCAATTCTTTCGATGTCCCCAAAGGTGACGCTGCGTTTTGGTTGATTCTTTATTCGTCAATTTTGCATATTCAGCTTCAAGAACTTCATACTTTAATTTCAATACGTCATGTTCCGATTTCAAAGAATCAAAGTCGGATTTTAAAGCATTTTTCTCTGAAATTAAAACATTATTCTCAGATGATAAAGCGCTGTATTTGGATGATAACACACTTTTTTCCTTTTGAAGTCTGACAATTGTCTCGCGTTCAAGTTCTAATATAGGTGCTGTCATGTGATTTACCACCTTCTTCAATTATTGAAAGCAACCGTTGGATTTCAGCATCTTTTTTCTCTAATTTTGTGTACATCTCAGCCAATTCCGAATTTTTCTCAGCCAATTCCGAGTTTTTCTTGGCTAGTTTCGAGTTTTTCTCGGCCAATTCTTTATTTTGTCTTACGATCGTCTCCCGCTCAAGCTCTAATATAGGCGCTGTCATATGATTTACCACCTCCAGTAAATATTCATCATTATGGAATACACGAATCATAGCTTTTCTCAGCATTGCCAGAATGTCTTTCCGATTGCATTCTGAAATGTATCCCGTTTCCACCGCTTCATCTAAGATTAGTATAATCTCATGAAAGTAATTTGTCAATTCCAATTTTGCAGAATCATGGTTATTATTATCTTCTTCCATTTGCTCTTTTTTTCTTTTGTGGCTTAGAAGTGTAGCGCGAAAGCGGATGGGTGTAAATGGAATCAGGATCAGGAGTCGCTTTTCGCGGATTTCCTGCAGGGAATAGCTTTGGACTTTCAAGGCAGGTATGGCATACTCGATACACTTTTCATGTGTTTTTGTACGTACCTGAGGATTTGTATTGTAGACCTGCATGCGAAGTTCGCAGGCCAGATGATCGGCGACAATTGCATCCGGAGCCAGAAACAATACAGCGGAATAGGGAAACCGAAGAAGGTAAGGAATTCTTTCGGAACCTCTTATCGCATATGTAAGCGCCGCCTGAGAGTCATACTCGTATACTCGCTTCGTTATATCTGCCTCCGTATCAATCTCACATTCAAAGTGAAAAATACGTGACCGAATCCAAACGGAAATATCGGAGCGGATGGAAGAAATGCTCTTTGTGATGACTCGTTCTACGGAATACTCTGTACCGAAAGGTGTGACCTTTGTATCTGCTGGATAGGATATTCCGTGAATTTCCGTAATTAGCGGAAAGAGCAAAAATGGCATTTCAAAAACCTCTTTTTTGAAGACCTCGTCCCAAAGCTGTGGTTCTGTAGATATGCCTTTCGGAAAGCCGTTCGTTTCTTCCGAAAGTTCTTCCGCTTTTCTGAGAGCATCTGGTATGTTTGCTGCTTTTTCTTTTGTAACAGGATGGGTAATCCCTGTTGGCATTCCGTTCCTCCTTTCTTGTTGGATGCGTAAACATGATTTGTTTTTTGAAGATAATATCGGTAGTTAAACACTTTGGAGAGGTAGATACCTCTCTTTTTTGTTGTATATAAAG
>JAJPWX010000098.1 GCA_021205755.1 Lachnospiraceae bacterium
AATTCACAATTTTTTCAAAAAAGTTTGCATTCATTGCCGTCTCTTTTGTTAAAACTTAACAATTTTCGTAATTATCATTGTCATAATGGGGAATGTGGATAAATTTCATTATTATCAGGTATTTTTGAATTGTCTGGCAATGCATTTGCCGCCGCATACCGGCATTTTCCTTCTGCGGCGAATGGGCGGCAAACTTAATATTTTTCGTAATGTGGATAAATTTAAATGATTGTGGATAAGTTTCAGAAGGCTAAAATCTTCTTTTAAAAACATCCAGTATTTCCTTCGCGGTCTCCCCTGCTTCTGTAAATCCCTGTCCGCGTAATTCTTCCATAGATTGCAGCAGCGCGCTTTCAAATTCTGAAAGCATCCGGTCGTAATGTTCCAGGGCAATGCCAGTACCCAGCCCGGCTTTTTTTGCCTCTTTTTGGAAGTCGTCTCTTGTAATATTCCATATATTATAGACGTCATTTATTCCTATTGACATCGTTTCCGTGCTGCTGTTATAAATCAGAGTGCTGACTATATCATACGCCGGCGCGAGGCGTATTTTTTTCATATCCCTGCTGTAGAGCAGAGACAGATTCTTTAAATGATTATCGGTGTTGCCCGCCAGATAATTAAATATGCAGATATCCCACAATTTTAATGTATCTTCCAGCGGATTTGCCGAGTAGTTTTGCAATAACCGAACCATTTTTTCAAGATAATTGCCGCCCGTTTTTTCATATTTGTAAGCAGATGAAATCCCCAATGCCTGTGCGAAGTCTTCCTGATGCAGCCGGTACGGTACAGAGATGCCGTTTATAGTTCTCCCCTCCGTGTCAAATTCCCGATCATAGCGCTTTGTCGCAAATAAAACGCTCTCCCTTTTCGCATCGTCAAAGGAAACTACAAAGCTTTCCGGAACCTCCAGCCCAAGCTTTCTGGCGGTTCTCAGGCATAGCTGCTCATTCGTCACTATTTTTTCCAGCCTCACGTGGCTTTGTTTCACGATATGTGTGCTTGGCGCACTGCCGACTGGCAGATACCACTTTTTCTCCGCTTCCGAAAAATATAGACCTGCTTTTCCAGAGGCTCCAGTTAGTGACAGATGCGATTTTGCTACAAGAAGCGCCGACTCTGCTGCGCCTTCCATGGCAAAACGCTTCAGCATGTCATCCGGCATTTCCTCATACGAAGCTTTCGGAGGCTCTGCTCCATCCTTCAGAATACGAATTGCCCCTAAACACTCGTCGCCAAGATTTTCCAGGATAGAAATATAGTCCTGCGCATCCACATGCATCTCACCCGCGACGCATCGTCTGGTATATCCTTCCGGTAGTAATCCTTCGAAAAAACACCGCGTTTTTTCAGTGGAATAAGGGTTCTCTGAAAACGGAAGCGCAAGCGAAATGGGCCTGTGTTCCGGCATAGATTGATAGTCCGGATCATAAGCAAATACCGCATCCTGCGACCCCTTCCCCTCAATCCGGCCAACCAGGACCTCCTGCCCCTGTTCTTCCAGCATGACCAATAGCTTCAACATATTGTCTCCTCATTTACCTTTTCTCTATAAACAGATCCATTCCTAATATCTGCACCAGCCGGAGAACCTTCCCCAGTTCTACGGTCGGCTTGCCATTCTCCACATCAGAAATAAAACTGATGCTTAAACCCGTAAATTCAGAAATATATGCCTGCGTATAGTGCAGCTCTTTTCTACGACTGCGGATCGCCGCACCAATATCCGCGGATTCCAGGATTTTCATACATGAAACCTGCCTTTGTTCTCATTATTGTGAACACCGATATAGCAATCAGGCTGTTCATGATTTCGCCGTACGGCTTTATCTGCATCTTCCATAATAAAATTTCGCCGTACGACCTGATTTATACATATACAGTATAAATCAGGTCGTACGGCGAAGTCAAGTGGAAGATCATTTTTTGCCAGCTCAAACTGTTGCCATCTGGGAGACCGCCGCAGCCATTTACCAGGAAATAGAGCACAACGCTATACTCCCGAATACGCCTGAAAACCGCCGTCCACCAGAAGCACAATCCCAGTGATGAAGCCTGCCGCTTCATTGTTTACCAGAAACAGGAGCGCTCCTTCGAGGTCTTTCGGCTCCCCCATCCGTTCCATCGGGGTAGCGGCCAGAATTTTGCCGGTCCGTGCGGTGGGAGATCCGTTTTCGTTATAAAGCAGCTTCGCGTTCTGCTTCGTGAGAAAGAAGCCAGGCGCAATCGCGTTGACCCGGATTCCTTCTTTTGAAAAGTGTACCGCAAGCCACTGGGTAAAATTAGATACAGCTGCTTTCGCGCCCGAATACGCGGGAATCTTCGTCAGCGGCGTAAATGCGTTCATCGAACTGATGTTGATAATATTGCAGCCGCTGCGGCCAAGCATCTGCTTTGCAAAAGCCTGTGTCGGCAAAAGAGTACCGATAAAATTCAGGTTAAATACCGCTTCCACGCCTTCTTCTGTGAGATCAAAAAAGCTCTGCGTATCCGCGTCGATATCCCCCGGCTCATAATATTCTTTTTCGGTCTGTGCTTTGGGGTTATTTCCTCCCGCACCGTTCACGAGAATGTCGCAGGGGCCGAAATCTTTTAAGACTTCCTCCGCCACGCGAAGGCAGGTGTCTTTTTCAAGGACATTGCACTTATAGGCCTTCGCGGTTCCGCCTTCCTCATTGATTTCCTTCGCAAATCGCTCAATCGCATCCGTGCTTCGGTTCAAAAGCGCCACCTTTGCCCCGGCGCGCGCCAGTGTTTTCGCAAGGTCGCTGCACAGCACGCCGCCCGCGCCTGTGACGACCGCGACTTTTCCGTTCAAATCCGTACTTATTACATTTTTTATCACAATGGTTCTCCCTCTTTTCTTTTACAATGTCTGGCTTTCGCCCATCCCATCTGTTTGCAGCCGGAAAATCCGCTTCATCAGGCGCCCAGATTTTCCCGGAACGCCCGGATGCACTCCTCCTGGAAAGCGCCCCCGTAAGTGCCTTCCACCAGTCTGGAAAAGCCTTCAAAGGAAAATTTTTCCCAACTTTCCGGTTCGTGCCGCACCAGGATTGGATAATAGTACACCCCATTTTTTTGTGCCGCGTCCAGATCCCCCGGCGCGTCGCCGCACATCAGCACATGGTCCTTTTCATATCCTTTTTTCAAAAGCTCCCCGATGCAGAATGCCTTCGATCCTGCATCCTGTGCCAGAACCGCGTCCGTGTGCTCCAGCAGGCCGTAGAGATCCCACTCCTCCAGCACCGCGCCGAGGTTTGCGCTGGAAACCACCACCACATCCGCCTCACGGTGCGCCAGCGTGAGCGCCATGTCTACGCCCGCAAATGGTTTCCTCTCATCCTGCGCGAGCAGAGAAATCGAATGGTTGACCGCGTTGCTCCAGACATAAGCTTTTTCCAGAGAGATGTGGAAGATGCCTTTCTTGGCGTTTTCTGCGATGACATTCTTCAATGCGTCATTGGAAAGCTCCGGGGCGGAAGCCACCCAGGCTTCCAGCGCCTCCAGATCGTCAATCTTCCGGTATTTCCCGTCAATCTCCCGCAGCGCCATCGCCAGCCCTTTGAAACGGTTGATCCCGCGGGTCATCGTATACAGATTAATCTCATTCCACCGCTCCAGGATTTCCTGGCGCCACTTCTCCAGCCCCCATTCTTCCACCATGCAGGGGCCAAAGCAGCGGATATGTTTGATGTCCATCGTGTCCATCGCGCACCCGTCGCTGTCTACGCAGACCAGATACTCATGCTGCTTCTGAAATTCCGCTATACTATCTGCCATAAACGTCCTCCTCACATTCCCCGCATCGTTTTTCCGATGCGGGGTTCCTGATTCTGTCACCTGTTTCGCCTGTGATCCGGCTGTTTTTCCTTTACTTTCCTTCTCTTCTCTTCTCTTTCTCAGTGTCTCCGCATTCGCGTCTACTGTCTTTTTGTCCAGCGGATACCAGAACACCAGCACGAGAATCAGAGCAGCGAATCCGATTGCCGGCGCCAGGACGGATACGTTATAGATTCCATTCACGACGCTTGTCTCAAACGCAGTCGCGGATGTATAGCCAATCATCGTCAGCAGCGCACCGGTCAGGCCGGACGAAAACGCCTGCCCGCATTTTCTCGCGAAGGAATACAGCGAGTAGATCGTTCCATCGGAGCGCGTACCGCGCCGAACCTCATCCTCATCGATTACATCTACGATCATCGCCCAGATCACGGAATTGAAGAAACCGAGGCCAAAGTATCCAAACATAAAGCAGATGATGTAAATGGTCGGATTCGTGGTATGCAGAAGAAAGGCAATCACAAAAGAGACCACGGCCACTGCCGCGCCAAAGATGGAAATTTCCTTTTTTCCATATTTTTTTGACGTCCCCGGTACAACGAAAATTGCCAGTACCAGCATGACGATGACGCCTCCGAAGTTTGCAACGGACTGATACGTCGTATTATTGAAATAATTTGCCCACACATAAGTGCCCATACCGGTCATGGTCAGCTGGGCGAGGAGCAGAACAATTGCCGCCACTATAATGCTGACCAGCGCGCGGCTGGAAAACAGCTGTTTAAACAGCGTACCGATGCTGAATTTTTCTGTCTTCACCTCAATCTTCACACGTTCCACAGACAGGGAAGTACAAATTGTGTAGCATAAGAAAGCCAGAATTGAGCAGACGAGAGCTGCGATCGTCATTTTCATTCCGGACAGCTGGGAATTGCCATTTGCGTCTTTATAATATACCACAAGAGGCAGGACTACGCCAACCACCATATTGGCAAGCGTTGCTCCGATATTTCTCCAGGTAGAGAGCTGGGTACGCTGCTCCGGGTCGTCCGTGATCGCAGACGCCATGGAGCCGTATGGGATGTTTACGCCCGTATAGCAGATGCTGCCCCAAAGAAGATAGGTAATCACCAGCCACACCACCTTAAAGCCCATCGGCATTCCCTTAAACCAGCTCGCGTACATCAAAAACGAAGCCAGTGCCACCGGCCCCATAAATCGGCGCATCCAGGGGATAAATTTTCCTTTTTCGGTCGGTTTGGAACGGTCTACAATCTGTCCCATGGCTGTATCCGTAAACGCGTCCACAAAACGCGCCGCCATCATGATCGCTCCCACGATCCCTACGCCAACGCCCATCACATCCGAATAAAACTTCATCAGCCAGGTCGATGAAAGAATAAACGTAAAATCATTGCCAAAATCGCCCATCGCGTAGGCAAACTTATCAATTGTTCCGAACTTTCGGACGGAACTCTTTTTCTTCGATGCCATTTCGCCATCCTCACTTTCTCATATGTTATATCATACAGTCAACTCAATTACTTTTTATCGAATTTTATCAGCTTCGCATTGACACTCTCGATAAATCCATCCGGACACAGAGAGCCTGCCATTTCAATACCGGTCTCCAGTGTCATGGATTTCATCATATCCCACATGCCTTCGCCGGGAGCTACCGTCATATTCATAGCCAGCTTGAACGATTCCGACGCCACTGCCAGAGCCTCCGGGCACTTCGCGAGTTCTTCAAAGGTATCTTTGATGCTGTATTTTCCTTCCGGGAATTCCATCGGAGCGCTCAGATCCAGATCGCCTGCCAGCTTAAACCAGTTCGCCACGCCCTCGTCCCGCTCGTTTACCTCCGGCAGCACATAGATGGACGGCTCCTTTTCCACCTTTTCCAGCGTGATGGAATCCTTCACATCTCCCGCGACTGCCAGCACTGTATTAAAGCCTTCCTCCAGCGCCACTTCAAAAACAAATACCTTTTCCGCTGACTTTTCTTCCAGAAGCTTCCCGTTCAGGTACAGCGCCACCGCCGGCTGATTCGAGTAAACGCGGATTTGGGTTGTCTCACCGGCACGCTGCGCGTAGCGTCTACCGCAGATATGCACCATCGGCTTCGTCGTCCAGTATGCCTGATAAATAAAATAGCTGTCCTTCTTCGTCTTGCGGTCCATCGTCATCAGACCCTTGTTATTCCTGCCTGCCACGCCGCCTTCGTCGCGGGCCGCGCAGCCGAAGTCAAACATATTCCACACATGGCTGGACCACATCCAGGGACGCTCATCCAGTACCTTCGCCATATGCTCATGGTAAAGTGCCTGGTATTCCTCACTGTAATCCTTGCACGCCGGCTTCGGACCATGGTAGGTAATGATGCCCTCGCATCCATACTCGGAAAGTCCAAGGCAGATTTCCGGATGGAATTGATGGAACTGGTCAAACCACGGACCATTGTCCTCCATTTTTCCGCCGTACCAGCCGAAATAATGGTTGTAGCTCTCGACATCTGTAATCCCGTGAATCGGGCTCTCGATAGGCGTCATGGAGACATGAGCGATGGTCGTCAGCCTGGTCGGGTCTAACTGATGGCAAAGCGCATTCAGCTCCTTATGGTTCTCCACCAGCTGCTCTGAAATGCCGCCGATCAGAATCTCATTCGACACACCCCAGAACATAATGGAAGGATGGTTGTAATTCTGAATGATCAGCTCCTTCATCTGGCTGATGCAGTTCTGATGCGCCGCCGGGTCTTTGTTAAAGACGCTGATAAACGGAATCTCCGCCCACACCGCAAAGCCAAGCTCATCGCAGGCGTCATAGAAATACTGGTTGTGCTGGTAATGCGCCAGACGGATGGTATTTGCGCCCAGCTCCTTGATCAGCTCGGCGTCATGATAATGATCTTCTTTGGTCAAGGCATTGCCCTTGTAAAGCAGATCCTGGTGACGGCTCACACCGCGCAGCGGCGTTTCCACTCCATTGATGATGAAGCCCTTGTCCGGGTCAACCGAAAAGCTGCGCACGCCGACCCGCGCGGAGACCTCATCATACGCCTCATTCCTGCGCTGCAGGGTCGCAGTCACGGTATACAAATACGGGGCATTCAGATCCCATTTTTTCGCATCCGGCACAAAAATCGACGTCTTTGTATCACTCGCCGGTCTGGCCGCTGAGGCCACCTCACAGCCGTCCGCATCGCGGATAGAATACAGTACGGTAAAGTTCTCGTCCGGATTTGTCACCCAGGTTTCGATTTCAAAAACCGCATTTCCAACACTGTCTGGTGTTGGCGTCACAGCAAGCCCCGGCCCGCCAAAGCAATCCAGGTCAAAATGCGTCTCCGGCACGGAAATCAGATTCACCCCGCGGTAAAGCCCGCCGTAAAACGTAAAATCGGCCGATTGCGGATAGACGCTGTCCTTATACTCATTGCTGCAGGCAATAACCAGAAGGTTCTCCTCATTTTCTCTGCAGAGATCTGTGATATCCGCGCGGAATGTGGAATATCCTCCCTCATGATAAACCGCTTCTGTGCCATTTACATAAACAGTCGCCTGCTGTCCTGCCGCCAGAACCTCTACGTAGATCCGTCCGCCCTTCAAAGGCTGTCTGGGCGTCTCAAATGTTTTTGCATACCAGTATCTTCCACGGTCATAAGCGCCATTCCCATCCATGCCATCGATGGCATTCCAGGTATGCGGCAGGTTCACCTTCTGCCAGTCTCCGGGCAGCTGATCTGGAAGACCGGCATCCTTCTGAATAAACCTCCAGTCACAATTCATGCTGATTACATTCCTCATGTTGTTCTCCTTTCCACTGCATTACCCACGCCTTTTGCTCTCTCTGTTCTGTTCCGCATATCAAAGCAGTCGCAGGCCGCGTATTTTGTGCGCAATTCCATATCGTCTCAGACAAGCGCAAATATTTTTTTGTCTTTTTTCCAGTAATTTCACCCGTATAAGCCGATATTTCGTCAATGTGTCCAATTTCAATTATATCTT
>JAJPWX010000036.1 GCA_021205755.1 Lachnospiraceae bacterium
GGATGAATAACTGTTATAATTATAACATGTATTAAAAATAATGCAACATAATTATTATTAAATGTCTATAAACTCATTTGATAATATACTGATTCCTTCGAGTGGCTTGTCGTGTCTTTACAGCAAACATTCGGGGTAATTTTCACTTATACGCAGGCACAGATTGCGGCAGTTCGCTCTTATTATCTAGTGGAAAAACACCTGCAGCGGCTCAGCAGATTTTTGCTTGCGAAGTGCAGGTGTTCGTGGTAATCTATGCGTATCAAAACTACTTAAGGTCAGATTGAATCAGACAGCACTTTGTCAGGAGGTGAACGCATGGCGAATATGAGAATGCCCGTGGGTGTTGACCAATTTGATAAAATAAGACAGCAGAATTTTTACTATGTGGATAAAACTGGGATGATAAAAGAATTGTTGGAGAATTGGGGGGATGTCAACCTTTTCACACGCCCACGGCGTTTTGGGAAAAGCCTGAATATGAGTATGCTCCGCAGTTTTTTTGAAATCGGCACTGACAAAAGCTTGTTTGATGGGCTTTCAATTTCCAAAGAAACGGAATTGTGTGAAAAATATATGGGACAATTCCCTGTGATTTCCATCACACTCAAGCAGGTGACTGGGAATACGTACTCGACTGCAGAAAAAAACCTCTGGAAAGAAATCCGTAAAGCAGCGAGGGCATTCCCCTTTCTCCTTAAGAGCGATAAACTTGATGACCAAGATAAAGAGGATCTGAAAAATCTCCGGAACGGCACCGGATTAATTGATGATAGTCTGGCAGTCCTGTCTGACCTTTTATATAAGCATTATGGCAAAAAAGTGATCATTCTGATCGATGAATATGACGCCCCATTGCAGAGGGCGTATCAAAAAAATTATTATGACGCCATGGTCGACCTGATTCGCCAAATCTTCGGCTACGCCTTGAAATCAAATGGTTCTTTGTATTTCAGCGTTTTATCCGGTGTCATGCGTATTTCAAAGGAAAGTATTTTTTCCGACCTGAATAATCCAAAGCTCTACACTATGCTGGACGACCAATGCGATGAATGGTTCGGATTTACAGACAATGAAGTCCATAAAATACTGGACGATAACGGTTTGAATGAATACCATGAAACAATCAAAAACTGGTACGATGGATACCAGATGGGGCAAAATAATATTTACTGTCCCTGGGATGTAATAAATTACTGTGACCAGCTTTTAAATAACTTGGATAAAGAACCCAGAAATTACTGGGCAAATGTAAGTGAAAACGGCATTATCCGCACTTTTGCGGAGATAGCGGACAGCATAACGCGAGATGAGATCGGGAGCTTGATTGAAAGCAAACCAGTAAACAAAAAGCTTGCACAGGAACTGACTTACCGCGATATGACCAGCAGCATCGATAATGTATGGAGTGTCCTGTTTACAACAGGTTACCTGACACAGCGGAAGCGCAATGATGATGGCACCTATGAATTATGTATCCCAAACTGCGAGGTACATGATATTTTCAGAACACAAATAGAACAATGGTTCCAGGAGAAAATCCGCGATGATACTGATGGAATGAAAGTTTTTTACGCTGCATTGGATTCCGGGGACGCAGAATCCCTCGAAGATTGCTTGAACTATTACCTTGGTGCATCCGTCAGTTACATGGACGGTGACACACTAGACGACAAAGAAAAATTCTATCACGGATTGCTGCTGGGTATGCTGTTGCCAAGGAAAGACTGGGAACTGAAATCTAACAGAGAAGCCGGAAAGGGACGGTCAGATATCGCCGCGTTCCAACTACGCACCAAAGATGCTTTTATTATTGAGATTAAATATTCCAAAGCAGAGACGGATTTGCCTGCAGATGCACAAAAAGCGATAGACCAGATCAACGAGATGCAGTACGACCAATATTTCCATATGCGGAATCCGAGGATGCTCCGGCATTTTGGCATTGCTTTTTGCAAAAAACTCTGTAAGGTAATAACGGAATAACTCATCATGTGATTTGATATAAACAAAGTAAACTTTAAAACAGCGGACATCGTCCCTGGAATGTAATATATCTATAGGAGATGTAAAAAAGGGTGATTCAGTCTGTTTTAGATCACAATTCGACAATTAACCATTTTCGCATGCAGGGTTTAACTTTATAGACCCTGCATGTTATTTTCCGATTCTATTTTTCCTTTTTTACAAGTCTCTTCAGCAGCTTTTTACTTAGTCGCTGTGAAGGCACTTCTACAAGATAATAAGAGAGAACTGCCGCAATCAGGGTCGGAATTACACTAAGAATCAGGGCCTGTATATAAGTGAAATTTACCCCGAATATTTGCTGTAAAGATACGACAAGCTGTTCGAAGAAAAATCCATACAGATAGATACCGTAGGACGGTTCCAGTTTTCGCCCGATCTTACTGAACTTTGCCTTTGGCGCAAATGCAAAGGAAAAAATAAAATACGGCAGAATCAGGTACAGAGTCAAATATTGTAAAAATACGCTGCTTGACTGGAAAATCAGTAAAGCACACACAGCGACGCAGGCAACCTGGAGATTCAGATACTTTCGAGCCTGCTCATACGTGAAAAATGTGCCGATGATGTACATTGTAATCAAATGCCAGGCCGCAATAAGATCGGTCCCATAAAAGACCACAAGAGCATCTGCCTGAAATACACGGAGATACAGGTCAAACGCAACAGCGGCGGCGGTAAGGAGTGCGGCAGCATAGAAAGAGTAGTTTGTACGTGACCGGTTTGTACCATGTTGTACACACAACACCGTTACAAGAATCGGCGTGAGAACATAAGCCGCAGCTTCTACTGGCATCGTCCAAAGAGAGCCGTTGGTGGTATTTGCCAGCAGGTTATTTGAAAAAACACCTGGTTGTGCGTAGACAATGAAGAAACGCAGGTTGCGAAGATAAGTTGTGTACGTGCTCGCAAAATAACCCTGTATTCCAAGGTCGGAAAGCAGAGGTCCCGTAAGAAAAACCATAACCAGAATCATTACCGCGAAGGGCGGCCACAGGCGGAAAAATCGGCGAATCGCATAGCGCAGGGGATGCGGATCGGAAAGCCAGCTTTTTGTAATCAGATAGCCACTGATCAGGAAGAGAATCCCCACGCCGAGTTCATGAAGACTGTAGCTTCCGAACAGTAAAGGCGTTCCACTTTGAATCATTCCCATATGGCCGATGAAGACAAAGGCGGTGGCGATCATGCGGATAATGGTAAAATTGTTATTGCGGGAACTATTGTTTGAAGTATGCCCTATGGAATTTTGCCTTTTTGAGTTTCGGTTATTTGAACCATGTAATATTTCCATTTTATTGTTATTCCTGCTTTTATCTATGGTGCGTACTATTTGTGACTCCCATTCTATTTATTCGTTATGGGTTTAGATTGTAAAATGTTTTTAATAAACTCACCTAATAGAGATACTGCACCCTCGATTTTGAATCGTGATACTTAAAATAAAACACTTGGAGCCGCTGCCATATTTGACAGCGGCTCCTGTTTGGTTTTTTCTATCCGTTACAAGCCATTTTCTGCTTAAGCAACCTGATCATAGAGCTGTCCAGCTACTACATTGAATGTAGCGCCATCGTACTCGATTGTTCCATTGAATGTAGAATCAAGTACACCATTTACAAGCTTGAAGAATGCTCCATCATACATTGCTACGCCAGTGTAGTCCTGAAGCTGACCATTTGCCAAGAAGTACCAGTCTCCATCGAAGTCCTGATACAAGCCGTTGTAGGTATTGATCAGACGGCCTTCTGCTACCAGGAACTTGGAGCCATCATATTCAACCAGACCATTTACTACCGTGCTTAATACACCCTTTACAATATAGAAGTAAGATCCGTCATACTCAGCAAAGCCTGTATACTGCGTCTGTACCTGACCCTGTGACAGGAAGTACCATGTTCCATCATACAGATTCAGACCATTTGCATCGCTGCAAAGAACCCCGTTTGCTACGAAGAACTGACCACCCTGATAGGTAACAATTCCTGAGTAAGTATAATCTACAGCATTATTGACATAATAACGATATACTCCATCATCATCCAGATGCAAGCCACTGATCGGAGTAGTCTCTGTTCTGCCATAATATGCAGCCAAAGTTGAGTAGTAATCACACGTATAAGTTGCCGTCACGGTCTTTTTATCTGCCGCTCTGTAATACGTAGCCTCAATTGTGATAGAACCAGCTTCACCATTAGATTTTTCTTGCGTAATACTTGTTATTTTAAGAGACACTACTTTGTCAATTGCTACTTCATATCCGCAAACGTCACAATAGGAAGCTGCATATGCATAAACACCTAACGATGTCGGATAAAGCGTGGTTCCTGTTCCACCACCAATATGCGCCCTGGCTGTTCCATCATATTTTGTTGATGTAACATCATATCCAGTATTAGCCAAAGTCAACGTTTCTCCAACTAAATCCAGATAAATCCCATCGCCCGGATCAACTACAACATCGCCTACAAACTGGATACCTACATTAGATGCTTTCAAACTGTCTGTTGTATCCTCTGTTCCAACACCACTTGTTGTCACAGATGTTTCATTTGTATGCTTTGTTCTTGGAATCAACACCTTTGTAGTGCTGTCTACATAATCACAACCATAAAGATCTTTATGCAAACAATATACAACTGCGTTATAGCTACCGGTTGAACTACATGTTGGAGCTACATAGTCTTCTGTTACTGCTACAGCATTTTCATGTTCCGGAGCCTTTACTTCTACAGTCTCTGTTTCAACTACTGCACCACAAATCTTGCATACATACTGTACATCTACAGTGCCTGCAACAGTACAGGTAGAAGTATTGTTTGCGAATTTAATATAAGAATTATCTTTGTAAGCCTGATACAAATCCCAATAAGTTGTTCCGGCTTTTACAGATGCAGTAATTGCACTTTTTGCAGTCTCATCAATTGAATGAGCGCCCGTCGGTGCTACGGTTTTTGTTACGGAACTAATTTTTGTTAAAGAAGAATGCGTATATCCATTTGCTTCAACATATTTAGAAGTACATGTTGCTTCCGTGCAACCTGCTGCTGCGCAGTGTGTTACCTCATAATATGTAATTGTTTCACTGCAAGAATTATTAACAATGGTATAGCTCCCATCTGACTTATATGTTACTGTACACTGAGCCTGATCATTCGCTGAAGCAAACTCTACAAGGACTACTTCCATGTGGTGAGCAGACACGTTAAATGTCTGTGTCGAAATCACCGCTCCACCAGTTGCATAATAAGTCACTACGTAATAACCAGTCTTCGAACAATTCGTCATTTCAATTTTTGACTCTGCGATCGGGAAAGTAGAACCGAGATTTACTGAACTAACTGTTCCTACAAGAGCCGCAAGATCCGTTTTAATTGTATCTGACTGATATGTAACTTTAGCATAAGAAACCGTGGATGCTGGAATCTGAACAACTTCATAAAACAGATATCCATCTGTATCATATTCTGTGCACTCAGTCACTTTATAGTAATAAGCATCCGCTGTCACATCACTTGCCTGCGGAAGTCCGTCACTGCCGTAAACAATCTTTCCGCTTTCCGTTTTAATGTTGCCAGTGCCAGTAACTGTTACTTTATAATCAGAAAGGTATGTGCCTGCAGGTATCAATTCATAAGTAACGGCAGAAGATTTTTCATGCCCTGTAGCATCCAAAGTTTCCGTCGTTGTTTCTGTTTTACCGCATACAGAACATTTTTTTGTCACCGTAAGCTCACCATCTGTATCATGTGTCGCCGCTACGGTAACGGTTTTGGTTGTAACATAAGTGTGATCCCCAGTAGCTTTTGAAGTAACAAATGCCTCTGAATAATAGGTCTTAGCTGTACCATCAATAGTTGTTGTATAACTATAGATAGTTGTCCCATCATTTCCACAATCAGCAGCTGTTGTTTTATATACTGTCGCTGTTGCAGTCTCAGTTTTGGTTGTGTTATCATCACCTAAATACGTAAGAGTAACAGTTCCGTCAGAAGCGAAACTAATGTCTTCGAACGTATAATAAGTCGCGGCTACCGCCGGCTCATCTGTCTCACCCGCATATGCGACCAGAGACGTTGCGCCTACAGCCATCAATGCGGTCAACGCTAAGGCTGCAAGCTTAGTTCTTTTTAACTTCATATTACCTCTCTCCTTTTCCCTGTTGTAGCAGGCCCCTTATTAATATAGTTTTAAGTCCTGCCATGTTGATTCTCTGCCCCTTTCCGCTCACACTGGGAGATGCCGCACTCCTGCATTTACATGAGAGACAAGTAGAACAAGATCTTATTTCCTTTTTTATCACTCGAAAACTAAGATTTTGTTCATTCAACATTCACATTTACATTTAGCAGTATAGTTGAAAATCCTCTTTTTGTCAACGCCTATTTTGAAGTTTTTCCGTGAAATAGTTAACTTTTTTTTACGAAAGTTTTAAGGAGTTATTGTTCACATCTTTTTGTTCTCGGTTTTGCCCCAGAATAACGCAAACAAAGACAAATGATTGCTTTCTTCTTATTTTATGATTCGAGCGACAAAAGGGGTATGATACTACTGATTGCTACGTGCTTCTCTTAAAACAAGCTCATATCTTGTTTTCATTTCCGCCAGCTCTTTCTCTGACTTTTCTGCCCTTAGTCGCTCACGGTCCGTATTCTTCCGCTCTTTCCCGAGAAAACCCTCTCCTGAAATCCTCTTAACAATGTTCCTTCACCTCCATCATTTGATAGAGGATTGTGATATAATTTCTTTGCTTTTTACTGGCAGGGATACCACAATATCCTTAAAGCCATCCAGTACGCCAACACTGGGCGTTTTTATTATTTTTGCCCTATTCTCTTTTGAATATCCTGCTTCAAGCGGGCTGCGGCATTACTGGATTCAAGTGAATGCATCTGATAATACGCAACCTGCCTAAGCTTCTTTAGCCGTTCTGGCAGAAGCATACCCTGACGAATCATATCAGCATTCATGCTTTCAAGGTTGACAAGTACAATAAGTTGTTCCACACTGGCGAAATCTCTCATATTTTTCCTCTTATCGGTAATTCCGTTTTCCATGCGCCATTGCTTCGCTGTTTTGCCAAACAGGGCAACATTAAGAACATCAGCTTCATTGGCATATGTATAGCTCTGCTCCTGCTTTGTCAGTTCCGGAGTGATAAGAAATTCTTTGATTGCATCTGTGTGAATACGGTAATTTATTTTTGAAAGTTCTCGTTTTGTATCCCATCCTATTTCAAGGCAATGTGCTTCATCGATTTTTAGGCGCTGATAGTCTTTTATGATGTACAGCTTAAACTCTGGTGAAATCCATGATGCAAACTCAAAGGCTATGTCGCTGTGTGCATACGTCCCACCATATCTACCAGAACGCGAAATAATGCCGATTGCATTAGTGGATTTTATCCATTGTTGTGGTGACAATGTAAAGGCATTTCCACCGGATTCATATTTAAACCTTTCGAATTCGAGAGGTTTAAAATCTTGATTACTCATTTCTTCCCATAAACCAAGAAACTCAATGGTTGCACGATTGCGCATCCAATTATTAATAACCTGAAAAGCATTGTCTGGGTTTTTGTATTTTGCAATGTCCGTCAAAGAAATATAATCTTCGGTGTTTCCCTGACTTAGAATAACTGAAATCTCTGTTCCGTTTGCATTTATTTTCATTCAGTTCATCCTTTCTCTGTTGCGCATCCGGTGCTGGTAACGCCGGGAGGCTCTTGTGTCTAATGACGTTTGATAGGGTAGCCCTTTCTTAAAACAACAGGGTGCTGATGAAAGCACAATCCACCTTGTGGAGACGCAATGTTCCGATAAGGAAGATGAAGCCGAAGATGTCTGCAGCGAATTATCCAATGTTCAGGATGCAAAAGTGGTTAGCCAAGTTCATATCTTGTTTTCAATGCTGCCAGTTCTTTCTCTGCCTTCTCCGCCCTTAACCGCTCACGCTCCGTATTCTTCTGCTCTTCCGCTCTTCCTTCCGCTCTTTCCTGAGCAAACATCTCCTGAAATCCTCTTAACATTGTTCCTTCACCTCCGTCATTTGGCAGTTTCTGGAATTTTTCTGTTATTTTCTTAAGCCCTGTCACTTCTGCTACTACATCTTTCGTCAGCGAAGAAGCATTGACAAGCACTTTTTCCTGCTCTGTCAGGGACCATTCCAGTTCTTCTTTATGATGAGAATACCTAACACAGCCGAAAGCCAATTTAAGATCGTCATTGTATGACAGAATTTCTTCTTCCGTCATTTTCTGCACTTCCAACACATACATTCCGTAATCTTGCGCATAGGAAGCCCATGTGCTCTCACCAAACATATCCGCCAGGCACCTTGGACCTTCCCAGGTTTCGTCACCCCAGTAGATCACGAGAGATTCGTGCAATCCTCTTTTTTTCTTTCAAGTGATGTGTAGTACTTCACACAAGGCCATGACGCGCCATCCTCGTCCTGAGTATTGCCAATTCTCGCTCCGCTTTGTTCGCCCTTAAGGCTTCCCGCTCGGTGTTTTTTTGTTCCTCACGCCTTCCCTCTTCTCTCCCTTCTTCTCTTCCTTCTTCTTTCGCATCTGCCAGCATTTCTTCGAGTGCCTGTACCATTGTGTAATCCTCCTTTCCTTCTACAACTGTGTTCTTAAAAAATAATTCTTTCAGCTTCACAGAACCCATCATTTCTACTATTACATTTCTCGCAGTCCACGACGTCCGCCTTAAGGCGTCTTTGTTTTCAATCAGAAATCTTTCCAGTTCCTTCTTTTGCTGAGAAAATCTTACACAACCAAAAACCATCTTAAGGTCATCACTGTAGGATAGAATCTCTTCTTCCGTCATTTTTTGTACTTCTAACACATAAATCGCATAATCTGGCGCGTAAGCAGCCCATTTATTATCACCGAACATATCTGACAAACGTTTCGGACCGCTCCAGGAGCCTTCTCCCCAATAAATCACAAGTGTGATACATGGGATTAATTGATCCGACTGATAAAAGCGACCGACGTATTCCGCATTTGATATCTTTGGAAACTCCGGTATCTTCTCGCTGTTATCCTCCTCGCCGCTCCATTCTGCCTCCGGTTCAAGCACAAGACCTCTTGTCAGGAATTCTTCCGCTTGCACGCTTTCTCTTATGTCCTTTTTTTCTTTAAACTCCTTCTTATGCTGATCTGACGCAATTCGCACTTGTCTCGCATAATTGATAAAGTCCCGGGCCATAACCCGAAAAGACATCTGAAAATTATCCAAAGTCTGGTTCTCAATCCCCAATATCAAGCTGTTGGCGCCGTCTTTTACGCGTTTCACTACATCTCGATATTGTGTAAGGGTAATGCAGCCATTCTCTGTTACCTGAATCGTCGCTGTTTCCCTGATGTCTTCCGTTGATAATTCTTCTGAATTCACCGGATCGTTTTTCAGAATTGTACGATTGAAAACCTCCGCAAAATTTCTGTTCTCCTTAAGGAATAGTGCTGTCAACGCATCTTTTTGACTGCCCAGTCCGCCAATTTTCCCATCTGAAGCATTTGTATTTTGAGCTGTGTTCTCCTCTTTTGTATTATCTGGTTTCGTGTTTTTCTGCATCGTGTCATTTTTTATCTCCCCCAATCAACAAACACAATCATTCGTCTATATTGTATATCAAATGATTCATAGAGTCAATTCTTATTTTATGTTTGTTTTTGTGATTTTCTTTATTTTTGTTTACAACCATAGTTCCTCACAATCGAGCTTTCCATGCAGGTTTCTTTAAGCAGAACATGACTCCGCTCATCTTTTCTTAAATATAGCAAAGAAATCACCGTTTGTCATCCAAGCTGTACTTGGATATCGCTGGTTACTGGTCACAACCCAACCGCGCACTTGCTGCGGGGTCGGGTTGAAAACGTAGTAGCAGCAAGCTGTCTGGCCGCGCTCCGCCTACAGCAGATACCCCCGGTTTCAAACACCTCTTATCCAATTTGCGCAATTTTCTCCAGCGCCCCCACCAGTTCCTGCGCCAGCGGCAGCGTTTCTTCGGCTTCTTTTCCATTGATACGGGCACGGGTATAAATAAAGCTAGGCTTACCTTCCATGACGAATTTCAGGCGGCCGCGATAATCTTTCAGGAGCGAATCGATACGGGTCGTGTCGATCTGGGCGTGTTCGTACATCTTAAGGCGAAGCTCGTTTCCTTTCTGGGAAAGCTCTTCGATCCAGGCACTGTGAGCCTGAGAACGCAGGCGGGCAATCGCCAGGAGATTCTGTACGGAACGCGGCGGCTCACCGAAGCGGTCAAGCAGTTCTTCGAGCATATCGTCGTGTTCTTCCTCGGTGCGGATGGCGGCGATGCGCTTGTAGATGTCGAGCTTCTGTGTTTCACTGCGGATGTAACGATCGGGAATGAAGGCGTCAATATCAAGGTCAATCGTGGTCTCAAAACTATCCTGCGGTGGTTGTATGCCCTGTGCTTCTTTTACGGATTCGTTGAGAAGCTTGCAGTAAAGGTCATAGCCAACCGCTTCCATATGGCCGTGCTGTTCACTGCCGAGCAGGTTTCCGGCGCCGCGGATCTCGAGGTCGCGCATGGCGATGCGGAAACCGCTGCCCAGCTCCGTAAATTCTCGAATCGCGGAAAGGCGTTTTTCCGCTACCTCTTTGAGCATTTTGTTGCGGCGATACATCAGAAAAGCATAGGCTGTGCGGTTGGAACGCCCGACTCGGCCGCGAAGCTGGTACAGCTGCGAAAGCCCCATCGTGTCCGCGTCGTGAATAATCATAGTATTGACGTTGGAAATATCCAGCCCTGTCTCGATAATTGTCGTAGTCACCAGGACATCGATATCCCCATTGATGAAGTCAAACATGATTTTCTCCAGCTCGTGCTCCTTCATCTGTCCGTGTGCAAAGCCTACCTGCGCCTGCGGGACTAAAGCCGCAATTCTGTTGGTGATATCAACAATGGTATTGACTCGATTGTAGACGTAATACACCTGCCCGCCGCGGGCGAGCTCGCGGCTGATGGCTTCGCGCACCATTTCTTCGTTGTATTCCATGACATAGGTCTGGATCGGCTGACGCTCCTGGGGCGCTTCCTCAAGAATACTCATGTCACGGATGCCGATCAGGCTCATGTGCAGGGTACGCGGGATCGGAGTCGCGGTCAGGGTCATCACATCGATATCTGTCTTCAGCTGTTTGATTTTTTCCTTGTGCGTCACGCCAAAACGCTGCTCTTCGTCGATAACAAGCAGGCCAAGGTCCTTATACTGGACATCCTTGGAGAGCAGCCGATGGGTGCCGATTACGATATCAACGAGACCGCTTTTTAAATCGGTCAGTGTTTTTTTCTGCTCTGCCGGCGTGCGGAAGCGGCACAGCAGGTCGACGCGCACCGGAAAGTCTTTCATGCGCTGCAAAAATGTATTGTAATGTTGCTGTGCAAGGATGGTCGTAGGCACCAGATAGGCAACCTGTTTTCCGTCCTGTACGGCCTTGAAGGCGGCACGGATCGCAATCTCGGTTTTGCCATAGCCCACATCACCGCAAATCAGGCGATCCATGATTTTCGTACTCTGCATATCATGTTTGACATCTTCGATCGCCGCAAGCTGATCCTCCGTCTCCTCAAACGGAAACATTTCCTCAAATTCCCGCTGCCAGACAGTGTCTTCACTATAGGTAAATCCGTCTTTTCGCTGCCGCTCTGCGTAAAGCTTCACCAGATCCTGCGCGATTGTGCGGACGGCGGTACGCACCTTTGACTTGGTGCGGTTCCACTCCTGCGTACCAAGCTTGTTCAGCTTCGGTGGTTTCGCATCGCTGTCGGCGTATTTCTGAATCACATCCAGCTGCGTCGCCGGGACGTAAAGATTGCTGCCTCCGGCGTACTCGATTTTCATATAATCTTTTGTAATATGGTCAACCTCAACCTTTTCGATTCCTTTATACACGCCGAGGCCGTGATTTTCATGCACGACAAAATCGCCAATCGACAGTTCGGAAAAACTGCTGATTTGCTGCCCCTCGTAGCGCTTCTGCCTTTTTCGTTTCTTTTTCTCCTGTCCAAAAATATCGCTCTCAGTAATAACGACAAACCGGATCAGAGGATACTCGTAGCCGCGCTTCGCGTTACCGTAGGTAATCAGAATCTCACCAGGCTGCACCTCGCGCATTTCATCCTCCGTGTAAAAAGCTGTCAGCCCTTCTTCTGTCAGATCATGCGCCAGACGGTTCCCCCGTGTCCGGGACGCCGCAAGCAAAATCACACGGTAGCCATCCCGCTTCCAATTTTTGAGGTCTTTCACCAGATAATCAAAGCTATTATTGTACGGATTGACCGAGTGAACAGTCAGACTGTATTTCGCGGAAACCACCCACGGCGCCTTTGCGTTTTCCAGTGTGCAAAGCCCCACGGCATTCCGGCGGCAGATCATGGCCGCGGTTGCCTGCGTCGAAAACAGAAGCTCTGTCTGTCCGGGCAATACGTAGCCTTTTTCCAGGCGATTCTTCATGCTCTCAGAAAACTCCAGCTCCACCGCATCGCCGGCCTCCAGCATCCGGTTCGGCTCATCGAGAAACAAAAGCGTCTGCTCCGGGTCAAAATAATCCAGGAAGCTGATCTTTTCGTCGATGAAATAATCGATAAAGCCTTCCATAGAAAGCGGCTCCTGCGTCTCCTCCAGCTCATCGCGGCAGTCCTGCAAAAGCTGATGGATTCTGCTAAGCGCTTCCTGCGCGCCGGATAAAAGCTGTGCCCCACTGTCCGTCTGTCCGTCCTGCTGCCGGTTCGCCGAAGCATCGCTTCTTTGCTTTTGAAATTTAGCTTCGGCCGCTTTCGCCTCTTTCTCAATCCGCGCAAGCGCCCGCTTTCTCGCAGTCCGGCTCGGTATCAGCTCTGCGGCAGGAAAAATCCGCACACGATCCAGATTTTCGATCGACCGCTGACTCTCCACATCGAAACTGCGGATAGAGTCCACTTCTTCTCCCCAAAGTTCAATGCGGACGGGGTTTTCCTCCGTCAGCGGGAAAATATCGATAATCCCGCCGCGAACCGCAAACTGTCCCGGTCCTTCCACCTGGCCAGTGCGCTCATAGCCAATCCGAATCAACTCTTTTTTTAGTTTTTCCGTATCAATTTCCGCTTCACCGTCAATTGTGAGAATGTGCTCCTGCCATTCCTCAAATGGAACCATACGGTTCATGCAGGCAGCAATCGTCGTGATAATAGTAAGAGATTTTTCGTTTTGCTTCGCCGATGCTTCTTCAAAATTCTTCTCTGTGTCAGAAAATCTGGCAGAAGTTCCCTCTGTCAATGCTTTCAGCACCTGAATCCTTTGCTGTTCGAGCAGATTGCTGTGAATATCCGCCTGAAAAAAGATCAGATCCTTTGCCGGAAAATACAGGACGTCCCGATCAAAGAAACGATAATTTTCGTACATCTCTTTGGCGCGAAGATCGTTGTAGGTGATGATGAGAGTGACCGGCTTTCCGCCGACCCTGGCTTTCTTCTCATGAAATTCCTCCGCCATACAATGCACAAAATGAGATTTCTGAGAATCAATACATCCCGTTACCTGAAGCAGGCCGCGGTTTCCCACGGCCTTTTGGCTGATTTCCTCAAATTCCCCAAGCTGACGCATGGGAGCCAGAAACGCTTTCATATGATACTTGTCTCCTGTCTGATTTACATAAAAAAATACGAACCGTTCAGAAGCGATGCTTAGACCGGCGGCCTGCCGTTTCTGAATCGCTACAAACTACAATATCAATCATTTCGACAAATGCGTATTATATTCATTCATCACTGTCTGCACATCTTCTGTCAACAACATCGCTGCAGCGTCCGCGGCGCGTGAAAAAGTCTCCGTCATGGCCGGCCATTCTTCCTCAGGAAAATGCCCCAGTACATAATCGACCAAGTCATACTCCTGCGGCTTTTCACCAACACCGATCTTGACCCGCGTAAACACCTGTGTACCGAGGTGCTGAATAATATTTTTGATTCCGTTATGCCCGCCTGCGCTACCTTTCGCCCGCACGCGCAGCTGGCCCGGGGGAAGGCTGATGTCGTCATACAAAACTGTAAATGCCTCTTCCGGATTGATCTTATAAAAATCACAGGCAGCGCGAATGCTTTCACCGCTTGCGTTCATATAGGTCAGCGGCTTCATAAGAAGAACCTTCTGACCCTGAATCACTCCAGTTCCGGTAAGTGCCCGGAACTTTTCCGTTTCAATCCGAATTCCATATTTATCCGCAAGGCGGTCAATCGCCTCGTAACCGGCATTGTGCCGTGTTTGCGCGTATTTCCGTCCGGGATTGCCCAGGCCCGCAATAATGTACATAACTGTTTCCTCTTCCTTTTTCCTTCCAAGTCTATTTTTCACCCATCCAAAAGGCATAGCATTCTCTTTTCTGTGTTTTCACAATCGCAAGCTCTGACCTGATTGATTCATCGCCTCCAGCGCCGCAACAACCTTCTCAAACTGCATGAAATGCGACGCTTTTACCAGAATCGTGTCTCCCGTTTTTACCAGAGATGGCAGCTGCGCAAGCAACGCCGGAAGATCCGGCAAAACAATTGTCCTTTTTTCCGGATTGACAGCAGCTATCCCCTCTGCGATCTGCACACTCAGGCTTCCCACACAAACGCACAGATCAATATCCAGCTTTCCCGCAAACTCGCCCACTTCGCGATGCATCTGTCCTTCGTCGCCGCCAAGCTCACCCATATCGCCGAGGATCGCCACTTTTCTCCCTGATCCATCCTTCAGGACTTCCAAAGAGGCTTTCATCGACATCGGATTCGCGTTATAACAGTCGTCGATGATCGTAAAATTCTCCGTGTGGAGGATATGGAACCTTCCGCTGACCGGCTGCAGACTCTCGATCCCCGCCCGAATCTCATCCACGGTCAGACCATACTGCAGACCAACAGCCGTAGCCGCAAGCGCGTTCCGCACCATATGAACGCCTGGTATCGGAATCCGGACGGTAAAGCTGTGATCCGGAGCAATGTGTATCCGGCATTCGACCCCGTCCAGGCCTTTTTTCTCAATCTGATCTGCGTAAATATCATTCTCAGTCCCCAGCCCAAAGAACGTCGGGGAAAGAACCGCATGCGAGACATTTTTTTCCTTATCAGGGCACGGACATCCTTGCACCTCGGGCGGGATATCCACTTTCACTTCCCGCACGGTCGCCAGCTTATCGTCATCTCCATTTAATATAATATGCCCATCCGGGCGCAAAAAATCAAATATCTCTGTCTTCGCCCGCAGCACGCCGTCACGGTCTCCCAGAAATTCCAGATGACACTGCCCGATATTCGTAATCACGCAGGTATCCGGCTTCGCAATCCGCGCGAGCCTGTGCATTTCTCCAAAATGATTGATGCCCATCTCAAGCACTGCAATCTCATCTTCATCGCGCAGTCGAAAGATCGTCAGCGGAAGTCCCAGTTCATTGTTAAAATTCCCTGCCGTTTTCAGAGTGCGGTATTTCTGTGAGAGAACGGCCGCGATCATCTCTTTCGTGCTGGTCTTGCCAACGCTGCCTGTCACACCTACCACCAGAATCGCCAGCTGCTCCAAATAGTACGCCGCAAGCGCGCCCAGCGCCTGAATGGTCGAATCCACTTTTATGTAATTTCCCGTTTGCTTCTCCGGGAGTGTTTCAATCAATGCGCAGAGTGCACCTTTCTCAAAGACAGATGCGATAAAATCATGGCCGTCCACGCGCTCTCCTTTGATTGCTGCGAACAGGCAGCCGGGCTCTGCTTTTCGGCTATCGGTTGTCACAGCGCAGATTTCCCGCTCCCGATCCTCATCCCTTCCATAATATATGCCGCCGCAGGCCTCCGCCATGCGGGCTAAGGTCATATTTTTCATTTTGAAACAGCTCCTTACTTTATTCAATGATAATCACCCCATCGTCGCTGCCTGACGCACTGTCCGATGAGCTTCCCGACGACGAGCCATCTGTCCAGACGGTCTCATCCGAGATCGTGATTTCAAACTCCGCTTCGCCGCTGCTCGTACTGCCGGATGAAGTACTGTCGTCATCGTCATCGATCCGGTTCGTTTCCGTCGATCCGCCCCCGCTGGTATCGGTACTTGAAGAGGATGCCGCGGACGAATCCGAACTGTTGCCGTCAATAATTACGATATTATCGTCACTGTCCGTGCCGGAAGAGCTGCTGCCAGACGAACTGTTTGCCACATAAGAGGTGCCGCTGCTTGCGGTACTGTAACCATAATTCGTACTGCTGCTGTAGCAGATAACGGGTGTACCAGCTTCGATATTTTCAAAAATTGTCTGCGCCTGCGCAGTCGGCGTATTGATACAGCCATGCGAGCCATTGGTCATGTAAATCGTGCCGCCGTAGCTGCTTCTCCAGGAATCCGCGTCATGAATTCCTACATTTCCGTAAAACGGCATCCAGTAACTCACTGGCGTCTCATACGTTTCACCGGTCAGAACCGCGTCCTGCTTTTTATAAACAATGTAAAACATTCCTTCCGGAGAAGCGTTCCCGGCGCTGACATTTCCTGTCACGACCGGCGTCTCTACAAGCAGCTCACCGTCTTTATAATACCACATTCTCTGGTTTGTGTAATCTATTTCTACATATGTATCACCGATGTCATTCGTTCCTCGCGTCAGCGCGCTGTTCGTCCACACAGGGGAACGGCCCTCTGTCTGCCCGGCCAGAAGCAGGTTATACAGCGCCTCTGTCTCAGACTCCCGATCCATCTTCCAACCGTAAGTAACCGATTCCACGTAAACAGTCTCTCCATTCGAAGTGACAAACGGCTCGTAAGTTCCGATCGTATCATAAGTATCGGCAAGCGTCTCAACCCATGCGGCCACAGAATCATAGTCAAAGGACGGATTGTTCTCTTCATCCAGAGAAAACCAGTCCATAAAAACAGAAGAATCCAGTGTCACCACTACATCTCCGCTCATGTAATAATTAACATACATAGAAGCATACTGGTTGTAAAGGCTGACCGACTCAATCAGGCTTTCATCTTCAGAAGTAACCTCTGCCGTCACATAGCATTCCGCCATCTCCAGATTCAGGCTCTTTTTGCCAGACGCCACTGCGCTTTCCACAGCAGCGAGCACCTTTTCCATGTCAAGCTCTGTTCCTTCTGTCTCCGCGACAATTCCGTAGGAACCATCCTCCAGCAGCGTCACATAAGCATTTTCCGGAGCCACCATCTGATCCGTCTGCATCATAGAAAATGCCAGTACCGCCGCGGTCAGCTTTTCTGCATCATATGTCACCGACGTATCCATCGAGTAAGACTGGTCATCCGAAAAATACGCGAAAATCCAGCTAAATCCATTCTGTTCCCCGAGGAGCTCCTCTGTCTCTCCGTTTGACACAAAGCAATAGTCAAAATCTGTACCCTGTATTGTCTCCTGCTCCTCGTCCCGGCCTGTAATCACAAGACGATATTCTTCCGCGTCTGCCGCAATCAAAGCTTCCGCCTCCGCCGCGGTCAGATCTGAGACATCGATCCCGTTAATCGAAGTGTTTTTCAGAAAATGCGTGGTGTAGTATATTCCAATCGCACCATAGGTTCCAAGCACACACACCAGCAAAAACAGAACAATTGCCAGCAAAACGGTCGTCCGTTTCCTCATATGATTCCCTCTTTTCTATATAAACCGTGATATTCTATTTCATTCACTGCTATTTTCGCTCACTATCATATAACACAGTTCAAAATAATAAAAGGAACGCTCCGTTAAAAGTAAATTGTTTTTTTCTTAAATAATCACCGGCACCAGCCGCGGCCTTGCTTCCAGCACGACAGCCGAAGTACCTGAAAGCACAATTGTCAGTTCGCCTCCGATCAGCGGATAGGCCGCACATTCTTCCGTAAAACCTTCTTTCGTAGTCTCAAACACCCGCTCCAGTACACAGTCATTGGTAATACCCGCCGGCCACACCGGAAGAGTCAATTCCAGCCGTTCTTCACTGTTGTTAAAAATCACCACCATCTGGCTTTCCCGGCTGAATCTTCCGTAAGCCAGCCAGCGCTGTTCTGTACCATTCGAATCCGAATTCACACTGGGAACCGTCGTTTCGGAAAATGACACAGCATTTCCGCCTCCCAGAAAGCGCAGTGAACCATGCGCAAAGACCGGATAGCGCCGATGCATCGCAATCACGCGTCGGTGAAATTCCAGCATCTGTTTATCCTCGCGCCCCCATGGATAGGTACGCCGATTATCCGGGTCCGTAAACCCGCAGACGCCCGCCTCATCGCCATAATAAAGCGTTGGCGCTCCGGGCCAGGTCATCTGCATGACCACAGCCTCTCGCATGATCTCCGGGCGAATCCCTTCGGATGCTGCCGCGCTCCCCAGCTTTTCCACCCGCCCTGGCCGGCTGCTGGTGCGCGTCAGGAAACGGGAATGATCGTGATTCGAAAGCTCATTCATCGCCACCTGCAGAGACGGTGTGAGAAATTCTGTCATGTTCAGCGTCATTGACCGCACAAAGCTCTGCGTGTCCCCATGCAATTCCTCTTTGTATTCATCGCTGTGCTTTTCCATCCCGGTAAAAAACCAGGTCAGCGGCTCCATAAACGCACGGTAATTCATCACCGTATCCCATTCGTCCCCGCCAAGCCATGGCGACGCATCTTCATAATGCTCCGCCAGAATAATTGCGTTCGGGTTCGCTGCCTTTACTGTGCTGCGAAACTTTTTCCAGAACTGATGATTATATTCCGCGGAAAAGCCGAGATCTGCTGCTACATCCAGCCGCCAGCCATCCACATTGTAGGGCGGAGATACCCATTTTGCCGCAATTCGCAGGATATAGTCTTCCAGCTCCTGTGAAGCCTCATAATTCAGCTTCGGAAGTGTCTCATAGTCCCACCAGCCCTCATAATACGGATTGTAGGGCCACTCATGCTCGTTATTAAATTTAAAAAAGGAGCGATACGGACTGTCCGCTGAGACGTAAGCGCCTTTCTCATATCCGGGCTGTTTTTCGTAAATGCGCTCCCGGTCCATCCATTTATTAAAGGAACCGCAGTGGTTAAACACTCCGTCCAGAATGATGCGCATCCCCCGCCGGTGAACCTCTTCCACAAATTTTGCAAAAAATGCGTTGCTCGCCTCCAGGTTGCGCGGATCTGTCACGCGGCTGATATAACGTGTCGCATCGCGGTTGCTCAGTTTTATATCCCGCAGAAGATTCCACTCAGAAGAATTTCCCGGCGCATCACCGGATTCATCGGACATCGCCATAGAATCCATACCCGGCAGCAGCGCTCCCTGATCCTTCACAATCACTCCAATATGCGGGTCAATGTAGTCATAGTCCTGTGTATCATACTTATGATTTGACGGAGAGACAAAGACCGGATTCAGGTACAAAACCTCCACACCCAGCCCCTGCAGATAATCCAGCTTATCCCAAATCCCCTGCAGATCGCCGCCATAGAACTCCCGCGTATCGTCCGCCGCCGGAAGCTGATCCCAATCTGCGATCCGGCTCACCGGCTTTCCCAGGTACAGATACTCATTGTCCAGCACGTCATTAGAAGAATCACCGTTGCAAAACCGTTCTGTAAAAATCTGGTACATGACTGCGCCCTTCGCCCAGTCCGGCGTCGAAAAGCCCGGAACGAGACAAAACAGACGGCTTTGGTTCAGATCCCTCGATACGCCGAGTCTCGTGTAAAAACAACGCGCTTTCCCCGCCTGCACTTCAAAATAATAGTAAACCGGCGCTTCCTCCACCTGAATTTCCGTCACGTAATAATCAAACCGAGAATCGCTCGCCTCGACCTCCATCGCCTTTTTCATCGAACCGCTGATGAAAAACACAAAGTCCACATTATCCCGCTTCGTGCGAAAGCGGATACGCACCGTATCCCCCGGATTCGGCTCCATCGGTGTCACATAATTCTCTGTCCCATCACTGAACAGTGATTGAATATCAAAAACCGGCCGCATATGGATAAAATAATCCAGCCTCTTCATTAACCTCTTTTTTTTCTGATCCATACCAGTCATCCTTATTTTCAGGTAACAATTCAACTACAGCAGCTACCATTATAATCAAGATTCTCTCCCTGTGCAACCAATTTTGGACAGAAAAAAGCAGCCTTACGGCTGCCTTTTCCGGAGAAGGTATCTCTCAAATGGGGTGTAGCAAAAACTATATAATGTATTGGGGGGTTTTACGATGATCATTATAGCATCTGTTCCCAAATAAGTGTGCACAAATTTCACAAAAATGTCAGTTTCTTTTTGTGCATTTTTCTGTTCCATATCTTCTTACCCGCACGGACTTTCTGATTCCGATCATACAGACAATTGTCACGCTTTCATCCGGATTGGATCAGTTCAGGAAAAGAGCGCCTCAAACTCCTCACGTCCGATCTTTTCTTTTTCGACCAGAAGCTTTGCACTGGCATGGAGAACATCCAGGTGCGCCGTAATCATCTCACGCGCTTTTTCATGAGATTCATCGACGATACGCTTTACCTCTTCATCAATCAGGGACGCAATCTCTTCGCCATAGGCACGTGTATGCGCAAGATCTCTGCCGATGAAGACCTGATCATCGTCATTATCATAGTTAATCAGACCGACTCGATCCGACATACCATACTTCGTCACCATCGCGCGGGCAATCGCGGTCGCCTGCTTGATATCCTGGGAAGCTCCTGTCGTCACGTCTCCAATGATCAGTTCCTCCGCAACGCGGCCGCCAAGGCTCACAATAATATTCTGTTCCATCTGACCCTTTGTCTGGAACATCTCATCCTTTTCCGGCAGCGGCATTGTATAGCCTGCCGCGCCGCGCCCCGTCGGAATGATGGAAACGGTGTAAACCGGGCCAACGTCCGGCAACAGGTGAAACAGAATCGCATGTCCGGATTCATGATAGGCTGTGATGCGCTTCTCTTTTTCAGAAATCACACGGCTCTTTTTCTCTGCGCCAATGCCGACTTTTATAAAGGCACGATTAATATCCGCCTGACAGATATACGCACGATCCTCCTTCGCCGCCATAATGGCAGCTTCATTCATTAGATTTTCCAGATCCGCGCCGGTAAAGCCCGCCGTCGTCCGGGCCACCTCCGACAGACTGACGTCATCCGCAAGCGGTTTTCCCTTCGTGTGTACCTGCAGAATCTCCTCTCTGCCCTTGATATCCGGCCGTCCCACTGCTACCTGCCGGTCAAATCGTCCCGGCCGGAGAATCGCCGGATCCAGAATATCGACACGGTTCGTCGCCGCCATGACAATGATTCCATCATTCACGCCAAAGCCATCCATCTCGACCAAAAGCTGGTTCAGCGTCTGCTCCCGCTCATCATGACCGCCGCCCATACCGGTGCCGCGGCGTCTCGCGACTGCATCAATCTCATCAATAAACACAATACACGGCTGATGCTTTTTCGCCTCTTCAAAAAGGTCACGTACCCTCGACGCACCGACGCCAACAAACATTTCTACAAAGTCGGAGCCTGAGATGGAGAAAAACGGCACCCCCGCTTCACCCGCTACCGCTTTTGCCAGCAGCGTCTTACCGGTGCCCGGAGGTCCCACCAGGATAACCCCTTTCGGAATCCGCGCACCGATCTGGATAAATTTGGAAGGCTCTTTCAAAAAGGAAATAATCTCTTCCAGATCCTCTTTTTCCTCTTTCAATCCAGCCACGTTCTCAAACGTCACCCTTTTCGCATCCGGAGAAATCATTTTTGCCCGGCTCTTCCCAAAATTCATCATGCGGGAATTGCCCCCGCCGGCCTGACGGTTCATCATCGTAAACATCATCATCATCACCGCCACAATGATAATTGTTGGCAAAATCCAGGTCAGAAGTGCGCTGTCGCCCTCTACCTCCAGCACCTCAACCGTAACGTCATCGTATGCTTCAAGGTCTTCTTCTGCCGTCTCGACATTCAGCACATTCACATAACGAATATCGCCGGATGTCAGCACGATTTTCAGAGAACCGGTCGGTGTCTCCTGATTGGGGGTAATGCTGATTTTTACTACCTCTTCCTGTTCCAGGGCCTCTTCAAGCTCACTGTAATTCCAAGTCTGCGTCTCTTCCATTCCGCCGCGGAATGCAACCAGAAGAATCAGAATAATCAGTACTCCCGCGAGGTAAAGACCCAGACCCTTTGCGTTTTTGGTCACCTTCGTACATCTCCTGTCATTATTTTGTATTATTTCACTGTTCTAAACTGCAGGCCGCAGACCGCTGCTGCGTCGTCCTGAACGGCAGGCCACAGACCGCTGCTGCTCCGTCCTGAACTGCAGGCCACAGACCGCTGCTGCCACATCTCAAACCGCAGGCCGCAGACCGCTGCTGCGCAGCTATATGCCGCTTCGCGTCATATGTCTGTGGCTCGCTGGGCGTCTCGCCCAGCTCCCGAAATGCAATCTTCCTCCTTTGCCGGCAAGCCGTCACGGAGGTATATTGCATTTCGCTGCTGTTTGAGATTGTTAATCCGAAAACTCCACAACTCCGATGAAAGGGAGGTTCCGATATTTCTGCGCGTAATCCAAACCATATCCGACCACAAACTCATCCGGGATATTGAAGCAGGTATAATCTACTACCACCTGTGAAACCCGGCGTTCTGGTTTGTCGAGGAGCGTACAAAGACGCAGGGAAGCAGGGTTCCGTTCATCTAAGATATGGAGCAGATAACTCAGGGTGCGCCCGGAATCAATGATATCCTCTACAATCAGCACATTTTTTCCTTCCAGCGGCTCGTCCAGGTCTTTTGCGATCCGGACCACACCGCTTGACTTTGTATCGTTTCCATAACTGCTCACGCTCATAAAATCCATCGTAACCGGAACAGTAATCCGCTTTGCCAGCTCACACATGAAAAATACCGCTCCCTTGAGTACACAGATCAGGTGCACACTTTTGCCCGCATAGTCCTCACTGATCTGCTTCGCAATCTCCTCGATTCGCTGGTCTACTTCCTGTTCAGAAAGCAGAATCCTGACTTTTTCTTTCATTTTGCTTCTCCTTTGGTTATCTGGAGCCATCGGCCATTTCCCTGTCGCAATATAATCACATGCCTGGATCCGGGTATTCGCTCATGGCTATCTGAATTTTGACCACGCATTTTGTCGCGTCCGTGACTTTGGCAGCCTCACTGATTCGCCAACCGACCACCCACAGAATATGAGAACCATCCGCCAGCAAAAGGATCTGATCACGCTTGTCCCGCGGAATTTTCTGATCGATAAAATAGTCTTTCAGCTTTCTGGTGCCGCCCTGGGCATTTATAACAAGATAGTCTCCCGTTTTCCTCGTCCGCAACAGCAAACTATTTGTTATTGTATCATAGGAAAGCCATTTCGTATACTTTTTTTCTTCTAAAATATATTTTTTTAGCTCGGTGGTATTCTCCAGCAGCTCCGCAGTCACGCAAAATCTGTCGTTCGAAACGCAGCCGGGCACCTGGAGCGAAATTCCATCTTTGCAGATAGCACTTCTCTCGAAAAGGGCTTCCGTTTCACGAATACCATCCGTCATGTTTTGCTTTCCCCGCTTTACGAATCGGAGAATTCCATCCTCACGAACGGCGCGGATTCCGCCGGGCAGGTCACAGCTTTTTCCGCAGTCCATTTCCGCCAGCTGCCCCAGCCTTCTGAGGTGTACTGCACCTACATCCTTCATGCCTCCGCAGCTTCGCAGCGCCCTCTTTAAAAGTTCTTCGCGAATCAGAGTTTCTTCCTTATTATAATAGTCCAGAAGAATCCAGACCGATGTCAAACTCTCTCTCAGACATCTCGCCGCCGCTTCCTCTGTTTTTTTGTCTATATAGTCCTGTATCTCACGCAGCCGGCCGGCAGCCTCTGCGATGTGGCGTCCAGCCTGTCCATTCAGTTCTTCCTCTATTTGCGGAAGCAGGTGCAGGCGAATCCGGTTCCTGGTGTAATCCGTCTCCAGATTTGTGCGATCTGTCCGCCAGGTAATCCCCTCGCTGCGCAGCCATGTCTCAATATCTTTGCGGGCCGTAAAAAGAAGCGGACGGATGATACTGCCCTGCACCGGCCGTATTCCTCCCAGCCCTTGCAGGCCGCTGCCGCGGGCCAGATTCCAGAGCACGGTCTCCGCCTGATCATTTTGATTGTGTGCGACGGCAATCCGATCCGCGCCCCATTCTCTGGCCACTTCATGAAAAATCCGATAGCGTTCCGCCCGACCAGCCTCTTCGCAGGAAAGCTTCTCTTTCTGCGCGCGCTGTCGCACCTGCGCATGGACAATCCGGCAGGGAACCGCCAGCTTCTCACACAATTCCTCTACAAACTGCGCATCTTCCAGGCTTTCCTTCCCACGCAATCCATGCTCCACATGCACCACCAGCAAATCAAACGGTAATTCGCGGCGGCAATGCGCAAGAACATACAACAGACAGACCGAATCTGCACCGCCGGAAACCCCCGCAATCACGCGCATCCCAGGCTCAATCATATGATATTCCCTTATCACACCGATCATGTGCTCTATCATCCGTTCCAGCTCCTGCTCTGTTTTCTTTCAAAAATTGTCCCGATCAAAATGGTCATATCGTCCCGCGCCTGCCGCTTCTGCGCCAGATAAACGCGCTCCATCAGCCTCCGCGCATACTCCTGCGCATTGCGCGTCTTTGTCCGGATAATCAATTCCGCCATAGCCTGCTCACGATTTTCCCCGCCCAGCGCGTCCGTCACCCCATCTGTCATCATCACAATACTCGCACCCGGCCGCAGCGTCCGGTGCAGGCTCTCATAATTCGATTGCTGCATTACTCCGGGCGGAAGTGCCCCAGAACGAATCACTTCTATCTCTTTTTCATCAATCAGGAAAGACGCCGCAGCGCCAAATTTTATCATATCACATTTTGCATTATATAAGTCAATCATGCATAAGTCAATCGTTGAAAATATCTGTCTGCCATTCTGCAGCAGCATACACGAATTAATCAGCCGCACCGCTGTCTCCTGGGGAAATCCCGCCATAAGAAACTGCTCCAGCAGTTCGATTACTTTTTCACTCTCCTGGTTTGCTTCCACACCGGAGCCCATCCCATCCGCAAGGCTCATGATAACTTTCCCATTGTCCTTCTGCAAAAGGGTATAATTATCTCCGGATACCATCTCTCCGGTTTTTGTAACACGCGCGACGCCGCAAAAAAGCTGATAATGCGCATCTGGCACAAAATGAAAAATCATCGGCGCATCCGTCACTCCCGCACGGCAGTCAGGAGCCGGACACATTTTTTCTCCGCAGGAATCGGACAAAACCTCCGCGACCGAGCGGGCTGACACCACCGATGCCCGTTTTCCCAGGCGCGGCGCCAGATACTCTTTCCAGATCGCCCCGCCGGGCAAAGCGCTCCGATTTGCCGCATGCACAGTCAGATAATACTCTGTTTTATCTGGCTCCCGCGCAAACGCACGGATATCATCCAATGCCACATTCAGATACTGCAATTCTCTGCGGAGTTTCTTCGCGACCCGCTGCTCCATCCCAGACGCATCGGCGAAGCTTTGCGCTGTATGCCGCAAAAGCTCTGCTGTCTGGTAAATCTGTTCTCCCGCTGCCTGCCGCTGCTCCAGCATCCGATTGCTCCAGAGCAGATTGTTCCGCGCCTCCTCATAACCTGCCTGCAATGCCAAAGCCATCTGGCCGGGTCTGCTGCAGCTTCTCCGCAGATACTGCTCTTGCTCCGAAGAAAATGCCCCACTGCGCTCCATTTCCCGCAGACACTCATACAACACCCGGCAGTTTGAAAAACAGGCGCCCCCCCAACATTCTTTTTCCTTTCGGCATTTGACGCAGACTCTCTCTTTTACATCCTCAAACAGTACGCGCAGTTCTTCCTCGCTCAGACGTTCTTTCTGACAAGGAAGCCGCTGAAACAGCCCGGCCAATCCATAAAACGCCTCCGCATACTGCGCCATCTGTTCCTGCTCCGGCTGCATCCATCCGTCCATATCCATTCCTCCCCTCCGCACCGCGCTGCGTTTCCTTATCCTACCACATAGCACGCGCAAGATGTGTCGGAATCACGGAGGAAATCGTTAAAAAAGAGAAAAGGATACCACGCGCAGCGATATCCTCCTCTTTATCCTGTTTATATTCATCCGCAGCAGTTCTCCTTACTCGGCTGCGCGATAAACCACATCGTCCTCATAGACAAGCCCCAGCTTCTCCCGCGCCAGCTTCTCTACATACTCATCCGAATTCAGATATTCACTGAGCTCATCAATTTCATCCGCACGAACTTCCTCATCCTGAATCTGTTCCTCCAGCTCTGCGATCTGCTCAACATACTCGGCATTCTGCGCTCTCAGCGACTGGCTTTGTACCAACAGGCCCAAAAGCAATACCATAACAATCGCGGCAATTGCATACATACCGCGCCGATTTCCCGTGCTCGGTTTCTTTCTCCGTCCTGCCATCTCATTTACCCCTTTTCATGTTTTCAATACAAGAAATTAAGAAACCCTGTCTCTTTTCTTTTCACGCTGAGCCTTCGTCTCCCTCTTCGGCCGTCCGCGTGAAATTCTCCCCTTCAAAACCGTTCTTATATTGTAAACTTTTTTTCGAGTAAATTCAATTCTTTTCTTGCTTATTTTACAAAAAAACCAAATATTTTTCTGAACACGGTCGAAAAAACCCGCAATGGAAAAGAGACCGCCCTGTACATCAAAGTAAACACGCCGGAAAGTATCCTTACAGCACATGCGCTGATTGTAAAATGATACAGTAAAAATCCGATCAGAATCCCCGCAGCGACATAGTCTCGAATCACGCCGTCCGTTTCCCGAAAGGCCAGGCAAAATGTCAGTGCCCCAGCCAGCAGCCAGAACAGAAAATCCTCTGCGGACAGAACCGGCAGACTGTGGCGAAAGCTTCGGCGCAGCGCACGCAGGAGGTCATACAAAAAAGTAAGCGCTGCACCATGAAGCACTGAAATCAGAAAAACGGCAGTCTCCCGCCGTATCACACCGCTCACCGCAGCATTCTCCTGATCAGTGCGCCTTTTTTTGCGGGATTGCTGCCTGAATAGGTAATGCTGTCCACACTCCCGCGCATTTTCACCTCTCCCTGAGAAAGCTCCAGGCGCCCTATGTGGAGATCCTTTCCCTTTACCGTAAGCCTCCCCTGTTCGGTCTGAAGCACCACCGTGTTCTCATCAAAAGACAGGACATCCGTCACACCTGTTACGCTGCCTTCCGCCCTGTCCCTCCACGAAATACTGTGTGCTGTTCCGCTTTTCTTTTCTTCCATCCCGCACTCCGGACACAACCGCCTCGATTTTAATATATGAGAAAAGGGTACCATTCAGAACGAAAGAAAAGCCCCGTTCAAAAATACGGGACTTTCCTTCTGCATAAAACGCCATTTTTCAAATATGTGATTACAAACTGTTCTGCAGCGTTACAGATAACGGTACATTTCAGCGGCGCCTTCTTTTTTGACGGTCTCCTGTACGGATACCACCTCTACTTTTACGGTACGGCTGCCAAACCCGATCTCAATCACGTCACCTGGCTTTACGGCCACGGATGCTTTCGCCGCTTTGCCATTTACCAGGACACGGCCAGCGTCACATGCCTCATTCGCCACTGTCCTGCGCTTGATCAGCCTCGATACCTTCAGATATTTGTCCAGACGCATCGGATTACTCGTTTACGGTGTCCTTCAGAGCTTTGCCGGCTTTGAATTTCGGCATCTTAGAAGCTGCAATCTTCATCGTCTCGCCGGTCTGCGGGTTTCTTCCCTCTCTCTCCGGGCGAACAGCTACTTCAAATGTACCAAAGCCAACCAGCTGTACCTTCTCACCGCTCTTCAGCTGCTCTGTAACGACTTCTGTAAAAGCCTTTACCGCTTTTTCTGCATCCTTTCTTGATAACTCGGTCTTCTCCGCAATCGCTGCGACTAATTCTGTCTTATTCATTGTAATTCCTCCTGTAAATAGTTCTGTATTTTGTTGCACCATGGGGCTTTCCCTGTCATTGGAAAGAGAAATCGTGTGCATCCACAAGTCCCTCGCACATATTTATATAATGATCGACTTCTTTTGTCAAGGTTTTCCTCAAAGCATTTTATTGATCATTGCCAGCACCTGTTCGCCTAACGCCGCGGATTTCGCGTCTGCATCCTCCAGGGATGTGCCCTTAATCCCATAGTAGAACTTCACCTTCGGCTCCGTACCGGACGGACGTACACATAACCAGGCATCATCCGTAAGATCGTAGTAGAGTACGTTTGAATTCGGAAGTCCGGTCGGCTTCACTTCTCCGGTTGCAATGTTTTTGATCGTATCTGCCTTATAGTCACGCGCAGAAAGCACCTTATAACCGCCAATTTCTGTCGGCGGATTCTGCCGCAGAGTGTTGAGAATATCCTGAATCTTCTGCAGCCCTTCAATGCCCTTGAGCGTGATGGACTTAATATCATCCTTGTAATAGCCATAGCGCTCATACATATCAATCATCGCATCCCAGAGCGTCTTGCCCTGTGTCTTGTAGAATGCGGCCGCTTCCGCGAGCGCCATTACCGCCACGATCGCGTCTTTGTCGCGTGCGTGAGTGCCGATCAGGCAGCCATAGCTCTCCTCAAAACCAAACAGGTATGTACCCTTGCCGCTCTGCTCGAAGCCAAGGATCTGCTGTCCGATATATTTGAACCCGGTCAGGACTTCGACAAGGCCTGTCCCGTAATACTTCGCGATCGCATCCGCCATGTTCGTCGTCACAATGGTCTTAATCAGAACGCCGTCCTCCGGAAGTCCCTGCAGCGCCTTTTTCTGGCTGATCTCATAGTCTGCCAGCAGGCAGCCGGACATATTGCCGGTCAGCGTATGATATTCGCCGGTCTTTGCATCCTTCACACGAACGCCGAGGCGATCCGCATCCGGGTCAGTCGCAAGCACCAGATCTGCGTCAATCTCCTTTGCCAGCTTCAGGCCAAGTTCAAACGCCTCGTCCGCCTCCGGGTTCGGATAGCTGACCGTCGGGAAGTCTCCGTCCGGCAGCTCCTGCTCCGGTACAACATAAACGTTCTCGAAACCAAGTTCCTTCAGCACGCGGCGTGCCGGGATATTGCCCGTGCCATGCAGCGGCGTGTAAACAATCTTCAGATTCTTACTTTCCTTAGCAATTGCCTCCGGATGAAGCACCAGCTTCTTCAGACAGCCGATAAACGCGTCATCAATTTTCCCGCCAATAACTTCATAGAGTCCCGCAGCGATCGCCGCATCCTTATCCATCGTCTTCGCAGCCGTGTAATCCGTGATTGCTTTTACCTCAGCCATGATACCGGTGTCATGCGGCGGCGTAATCTGCGCGCCGTCCTCCCAGTATACCTTGTAACCATTATACTCCGGCGGATTGTGGCTCGCGGTAATGTTAATGCCTGCAATGCAGCCAAGCTCCCGCACCGCGAAAGACAGCTCCGGAGTCGGACGCAGAGATTCAAATACATACGCCTTAATGCCATTCGCCGCCAGTGTCAGCGCCGCGAAATCTGCAAACTCCGGCGACATATGTCTGGAGTCAAAGGCAATCGCCACACACTTCGTCTGTGAATCACTTACCTTATTAATATAATTCGCAAGCCCCTGTGTCGCTTTCTGTACGACATACTGATTCATGCGGTTCGTCCCCGCACCAATCACCCCGCGCAGGCCGGCTGTACCAAACTCCAGTTCCGTGTAAAACCTCTCCTTGATCTCATTTTCATCATTTTCAATCGCTTTCAGCTCTACTTTCGTCGCTTCATCAAAATACGGATTTGAAAGCCATTCCTCATAAGCCTTTCTGTACGCTTCCATTCGATACCTCCTGGGTTTTTAAAATAATAAATGCTCGTGCGCCTGGCGCACTTTTCTTTTGATAGGTCACATTATACCAAGTTTTAACTGAAATGGGAACCTGTTTTCTGCCTTTTCTGCTGCTTTTTACCCGTATTTTTCGTATTTTTCGAATTGCATAAGTCACAGATTTCCGGTTGCTTTTTCCAGTGAAATCGTTTATAATAGGTGGCAGTTGTGGACTGATTACGAAGGGGTAACTGACATCGCGGGGGTGGTCTGTTGCCCCTTTTTCTGTTAAAGACAGCAGAGTAATGACTTTCGGGACGCAGTGTGAGGTTTCTTCACCGTAATAAGTCTGCGCGGTTTGTGACTGTAACGATTGAACAGCAGACTGTTCTGAACTGTTACGCAAAATGTATATTCAGGAGGAAATTACCATGAAAAAATTATCCAGACGAGAATTCCTGCGTGGTTCCGCAGCGAGCGCGGCGGGTCTTGCACTGTCAGGCTTCTTCGGACCGCTTGGTACGACGGTAATGGCGGAGGAAGATTCTGAGAGCGTTTACCGCGTTTTGTATTCCGGAGAGCTGACCACGCTGAATTATCTGATCACCGCTTCTACGGCTGAATTTGCCATCGGCGCGAATGTTGTAGACACACTGATCGAGTATGACAGCTTCGGTGAGCTTCAGCCGAGCCTTGCTACAGAGTGGGTTCACGATGAAGAAGCAAACACCTGGACTTTCACAATCCGTGAGGGACAGTCCTGGATTGACTCCACCGGAGCCGTCGTTGCTGATGTGACGGCACAGGATTTCGTAGACGCGATGAAATATGTGCTGACACCGGAATATGGCAGCGCGACTGCACAGAACCTGTTCGGTGTTATCGCAAACGCTGAGGAGTATTACAATGGCCTTGCGGGCGAGGAAGGCTACGAGGAGATTGATTTCTCTGAGGTCGGCGTAGCAGCGACCGATACCTACACACTGACTTACACGCTGGCGAAGGAAGTACCGTATTTCCTGTCCATGCTTACTTATATCTGCTTCATGCCGGCTTATGGTCCGCAGCTGGAAGAGCTCGGCGCAAGCTTCGGTACCTCCGCAGAGAATATGTATTACAACGGCGCGTTCTATCTTTCCAGCTATGAGCCGCAGGTCGAGCTGGTAATGACAAAGAACCCGAACAACTGGGACGCGGACAATGTCCTGATTGATGAAATTCAGAAGACCTACAACGCTGAGGCGGATACCATCGGCGCTGAGATGGCAAAGCGCGGCGAGATCGATTACACGACCTTAAGCGCAGATATCGTAGACTCCTGGCTCGCAGATGAAGAGACCAGCAGCATGGTCAGCATGGAGCGTCCGTCTATCGATTACTGCTATTTCTATTGCTTCAACTTTAATATGTATGCCCTGAATGAGGATTACACCACGGAAGGCATGGAAGGCTACAGCGTTGATGAGGCATATGAGCCGGAGAACTGGATGCTCGCAGTAAATAATGAGAACTTCCGTCAGTCCATCCGCCACGCGATCAACCGTCTGTCCACTTACTCTGTAGACACCGGTTCTTACGCAGATCCGACCACCTATATGCAGAACACCATCACACCGGTTGGTTTTGCTACCAACTCCGACACGGGCGCAGATTATACAGATGAGGACGCACTTGCAGACATCATGGCGACCGATTCCTATGACTCTGAGCTGGCTCTTTCTTACAAGGAGGCAGCGATGGAAGAGCTGACCGCGGCAGGCGCGACCTTCCCGGTTAAAATTCTTGTAAAATACAATCCGTCTACGACGAACTGGGAGGATCGTTCCATCGTCCTTGAACAGCAGCTGGAAGCAATCCTTGGCACAGATTACGTAGATATCACGGTGGAAGCAGGCCCGTCCGACGGCTTCCTGAGCGCAGTTCGCCGTGCCGGCAATTATCAGCTGATGCTTTGCAACTGGGGCGCAGACTACGCAGATCCGGAGACCTGGACCGATCCATTTTATCAGTCAGCAAACAGCGACGGTTCCTATGATCCGGGTATGAAATATGCTTACCTGGCAACTGCGATCACAGACGGCACTGAATCCGCTGAGACAGTAGCAGAATACTTCGCGATGGTGGAAGCTGCAAAAGAAATCACAAGCGATACCGCTGCCCGTTACACTGCTTTTGCAGAGGCAGAGGCTTATCTGATCGATCACGCACTTGTCGTTCCATATGGTCTGGAAGTCAGCAGCTTTGTTGTGAGCAAGCTGAATCCGTGGGAAGGCCAGTACGCCGCATTTGGTGTTTCCAACCAGCGCTACAAGGGGCAGCAGCTCTATGACGATTTTATCTCAATGGAGCAGTACGAGGCATCTGCAGCGGAGCACTGATAAAGATACAGCCATTTTCAAATGAACCAGGCAGTCTGGCAGGTGCAGCGCAAACTGCACCTGCCGTCGTAACTGTTTCAGTACCCTCACAGTTACCTGCCATCTTTTATACGCCCCGCGGGAAACTACGGGGCGCAGATTTTCCCTCACGCGGATATTTTTGGCTCTGTGCACCAGACATAAATGAGGCTCGGAAACCTGGTTTTCCGGACGTCATTTGTGCCTGCCACGTTACGATTCACGGCGAGCCTGACAATTGCTGGCAGGCTGCGCCAGAACACGTTTCGTATGCCACGAATACTGCACGAAAAACATAACATTCCCGTTTCCCTTTCGGCGCTAATGCTTAACCGGTTCCGCCGCACTTGGGGAAACGCATTATGGAGGTACCTATGGTAAAATATCTGGCCAAACGAATCGGGCGTTCCCTGATTACACTTTTCATCATCATCTGCGTTGTCTTTATCCTGATGCGGCAGATGCCCATCGAAGGCTATTTCCAGAACTTTGATAAGCTGACCGAAGCCCAGATTCAGGCCGGTCTGGAAGAGCAGGGACTTCTGGATCCCATGCCAGTACAGCTTCTTCACTTTTTCCAGAATATGTTAAAAGGAGATTTCGGCGTTTCCCATTCCTATCGCGTGAATGTACCGGTGACGGAAATTCTGGCGGACAAGCTTCCTATTTCCATCAAGCTTGGCTCCCTTTCCATCCTTGTCTCCCTGATTCTCGGCATTCCTCTGGGAACGATCATGGCGCGGTTTAAAAGCCGGATTCCGGACAAGCTGGGCACCCTTTTCATCGTTTTTATCCAGGCGGTTCCGGCGGCGGTGTATTATCTTTTTATCCAGATGTACGGTACGCTGCTCCTTGACATTCCGCTGCTCTTCGATGAATCAAACTGGAAAAGCTGGATTCTGCCGGTCTTTTCCATGTCGCTGGGAAATATCGCCTACTATGGCATGTGGCTGCGCCGTTATATGGTGGACGAGTCCAACAAAGACTACGTCCGGCTCGCCAAAGCGAAAGGCGCGTCCGGCAACTCCATAATGTTCCGCCATATTTTCCGCAATGCCTTTGTCCCGATGGTGCAGTACCTGCCGTCTTCTTTTTTGAATACCGTCATTGGTTCCATTTATGTGGAATCCCTTTACAGCATCCCCGGCATGGGCGGCCTGCTGGTGACCGTAATCAAGGGAAACGACAACAACATGGTACAGGCGATCGTGCTGCTGTACGCCACGGTCGGCGTCATCGGCCTGCTGCTTGGCGATATTATGATGGTAATTCTGGATCCCAGGATTTCCCTGAGCGGAAAGGAGGGCGAGCGCTAATGGCACGCACCATACGAGACCACGTTTCCGAAAAGCTGGAAAAAAATATGGAAGACAGCCTGCGCGAGGCACTCCAGGGCGGTGCTGAGACTGGCCATGAGGAAACTGCAGCTGATGGCAAACAAAACGGTTCCTCCGCGAGCAGAAACAATTCTTCCTCGGACGATGAGGCGGATTTGTTTACCTTTGCAGATTATGACGAGGCCGAAAGCGAACGCGCCGGTTACACCAATTACTCCTATTGGGGAAGCACTGTGCGGATGTTTTTCAAAGATAAAGGCGCGGTATTCTGCCTGATTGTGATGATCGCGATCATCGCGTTTACCATTATCCAGCCGTATCTGCCCGGCCAGCGCGACCCGTATACCATTAATACGGACTCCGAGCTGTTCATCCCCCTGAGGAATGTCGCTCCCTGCGCGGAATACTGGTTTGGCACGAATTCCATCGGCCAGGATCTCTGGGCACGCATCTGGGCCGGCACCCGCACCTCTCTGTTCATTGGCTTTGCCGTGGCCATGGTAGAAGCTGTGGTCGGCATCACCATGGGCGTACTCTGGGGCTATGTGCGCAAGCTGGACTTCCTTTTTACAGAAATTTACAATGTGCTGGATAACATTCCGCAGACCATCGTCCTGATTCTGATCGCTTACATCATGACGCCCAGTGTGAAAACCCTGATTTTCGCCATGAGCCTGACCGGCTGGATTGGGATGGCACGTTTCATCCGCAACCAGATCCTGATCATCCGCGACCGCGATTACAATCTGGCTTCCCGCTGCCTGGGTACCCCTACGAAGCGGCTTGTTTTCAAGAACCTGCTTCCATATCTGGTATCCGTCATCATGCTGCGCATGGCGCTGGCGATCCCGGCGGCGATCGGAAACGAGGTCTTCATCACCTACATCGGCCTCGGCCTTCCCGCCACGACCGCCAGCCTCGGTCAGCTGATTGAAGACGGACGGCAGGTCATGATGAACGCATCCCAGCGCTACCAGCTGATTTTTCCGGCGGTCGTGCTTTCCATTGTGACGATTTCCTTCTACATCGTGGGTAATGCGTTCTCCGACGCGGCAGATCCCAAGAATCATAGATGATGTATGTCCTGCACTGCTTTTATGCAGGACGCGTTACAGGACACACCAGTTAAGGAGCAGATATGGCGAACGAACTTATTTTATCCGTAAAAAATCTTAATGTGAAATTCCATCTGCGCGGCCAGGAGCTCCACGCGATTCGCAACGTTTCTCTTGATATTTACCGCGGCGAGAGCATCGCGATCGTAGGCGAGTCCGGTTCCGGTAAATCCGTCTTTACGCGAACCTTCATGGGACTGCTGGATTCAAACGGTTATATCCCCAGCGGTGAAATCCTTTATTATGGCAATGGCCCTGCGGGCGGAACCGATACACAGAAAAACAGTCCTTCATCCGGAATCGATCTGTCGAAGCTCAAAAAGGAACGCGACTGGCGGGCCATCCGCGGCGGCGAGATTGCCATGATCATGCAGGATCCGATGACCAGCCTGAATCCGCTGAAATCCATTGGCTCACAGATCGCGGAAGCGATACGCCTGCACCAGCCAGATATCAAAGGCTCTGCGGCCATCAATGACAAGGTCATCGAATACCTCCGTGAGGTCGGTATCCCGGAGCCGGAACGGCGCTGCAAGCAATACGCACATGAGTTTTCCGGCGGAATGCGCCAGCGTGTGGTTATTGCCATCGCGCTCGCGTGCAACCCGAAAATTCTGATCTGTGACGAGCCTACAACAGCGCTGGACGTGACAATTCAGGATCAGATCATCCATCTTTTAAAGGAATTAAAAGAAAAATATCAGCTGACCATCGTCTTTATCACCCATGACCTCGGCGTGGTCGCAAACATCGCTGACCGCGTGGCTGTGATGTATGCCGGCGATTTTGTAGAGATCGGCATGGCGGAGGAGATCTTTTATGATCCGCGCCATCCCTACACCTGGGCGCTCCTCTCTTCCCTGCCGCAGCTGGGTGAACGCGGAGAAAAGCTGTTTACCATCAAAGGCACCCCGCCGAACCTGTTCAAGGAAGTCAAGGGCGACGCCTTTGCACCGCGCAATCCGCGCGCGCTGAAAATTGATTACATCAAAGAACCGCCTTATTTTGAGATAAGTCCGACGCACAAGGCTAAGACCTGGCTTCTGGATCCGCGCGCACCGAAGGTGGAGCCGCCCGAAGCCATCCGGAATCTGAAAGATCTGGATAGCGTGTATGGTTAAAATCCAGAGAAGCTACAGCTATTCCGTGCAGAAAAGCCAGGGCAGAGTTTTACAAAATAAGCAAAATCGTATCCATAAAAAGCCGAACGATTGAGGAATGAATATAAAATGAATACAGGAAATGAAGTACTGTTCGAGGTCAATGATCTTCATGTGACCTTCGGCAAAGGGAAAAAAGCATTTGAGGCTGTCCGCGGCGTTACCTTTCAGGTACACCGGGGCGAGACTTTCGGCATCGTCGGCGAGTCCGGCTCCGGCAAGACAACCATCGGTCGCACCATCATGCGCATCTATACCCCGTCCCAGGGCAATGTTATTTACAAAGGAGAGCAGATCAGCGGCAAAATCAGCAAAGCCCTGGATAAAAAGGTCATTCAGGAAATCCAGATGATTTTCCAGGACCCGATGGCGTCCTTAAATGAGCGTGCCAAAGTAGACTATATCGTCTCCGAAGGCCTGATCAATCTGCGCGGCCGCACTCTGAAGGAAAAGGAGCGCCAGGAGCTGGTCGCGAAAGCCCTGGAGGATGTAGGACTTCTTCCGGAATTTGCCAGCCGCTTCCCGCATGAGTTTTCCGGCGGACAGCGCCAGAGAATCGGCATCGCCCGCGCCCTGATCATGGAACCGGAATGTATCATAGCGGATGAGCCCATCTCCGCGCTTGACGTCTCCATCCGCGCACAGGTGCTGAACCTGCTGGCCGACCTGCAGAAAGAAAAAGGCATTACCTACATTTTCATCGCCCACGATCTGTCCGTTATGCGGTACTTTACCGACCGAATCGCGGTGCTTCACAAAGGAAAAATGGTCGAGCTGGCCGAAACCGAGGAGCTTATCTCCCACCCGGCGCACCCCTACACCAAAGCCCTGCTCTCAGCGATCCCCATGCCGGATCCGATTCGTGAGCGGAAAAAGAAGCTGTTCGTATACGATCCGGCCATCCATGACTATGACCAGAACCCGCCGAAATGGACAGAAATCTCGCCTGGACATTTCCTTCTGGCGAATGAAAGGGAACTGACAGATGGGTTTGGGCAAAAATGAGCTGGATCAACCCGCCTTACGTCGTTTACTATATATTAAGGATACAGCAAAAACTACCATATATGAAAGGATTCCGATATGCACCCAAAATTAACACTGGAAAAACGCATCCAGGCCGAAATATTCGGCTATGACGGCAAAATGAGCGTCTATGTCAATGATTTAAAAGGAAACGAAGTCGCACTGGACGCTGACCAGCCTTTTGAGACAGCCAGCACCATCAAGTCCTTTATTTTGGCCTGTCTGTTCTCGCAGATCGAAGCCGGAAAAGCAAGTCCGGATGACGTCCTCGTCTGCGACCAGAAATACTACATCAACGGCAGCGGGCTGCTGCGTTCTTTGATGGAGACCGCCAATTCCGCTTCCCCTATTGCCAGGCAGGACCCCCACGCCAAAGCGGATAGCTCCGCAGCTCACGCCGCGGATGCCAGCACAGCGCCTAACCGTATTTCTCTGCGCGCAATCGACGTGGCGACTTTAATGATCATCATCAGTGACAACATCGCCACGAATATGCTCATCGACTACCTTGGCCTCGATACGATCAACGAATACATCCAAAGTCTCGGCTATACGCAGACGCATCTGCACAATCCGATCGACTTTGACAAATACGACCAGCTTGGCACGACAACCCCCCGCGAATACGGCAACTTTTTCGTCCGCCTCGCAAAAGGCGAGCTGGTGAGTACCGAAGCCAGCCGCCAGATGCGGGAAATCTTCAAAAAGCAGCATTACAACAGCACTCTCACCCGCTACTTCCCGCAGTATTACCTCGACTGCGAAGAAACGGAGGATGAGGAATTGATCTATGTCGCCTCCAAAAGCGGCAGCATGAACGCCTGCCGGAACGACGGCGGCATCGTCCATACGCCCTACGGCGACTATGTGATCGTGATTATGAATCGGGAATTCCACGACATTCTCGAACACTACGAGCATGCCGGACAAGTCTACGGGGCAAAAGTCAGCCGCATGATCCTTGACCAGTATCTGGCGCTCGAAGGGCGGCTGGTGCTGTGACGTTCCATGTCGCGCCCGCGCCCACGCTGCTGGACGCGGAGAATACGAATAACGCAAAAGATGCGGGGCATAATTTTCTGAATTTTCTGCCCTTGACAAACCTGGCCGAAACCTGTATATTGATGAAGTGCAATGATTCCGCACAGGACTTTACATTTGCTGCAAAGTCCGTATGAAAACGTATAAAATGAATCCGTTTTCTGATTTTCTATATGGTATCACATTTCCGTGCAGCCGGGGAGATAGCGGTGCCCTGTCGCCTGCAATCCGCTACAGCAGGGGTGATGCCGAGCTTAGGGCGTTCTGTTGTGGAGCTGCCCCTGATAAGTGATGTTGACGTCTGGGTCTTGCGCGGCAGGAATCCGTGAACCGTGTCAGGTCGGGAACGAAGCAGCACTAAGCGGAACCACCTGGGTGCCGTAAGGTAGCCTGGACTGAGTTAACTGTCAGGGTAACGTCTGTGACAGGCGTTCGAAGCGAGGCGCACGGATTAAAATACATCATGAATGAAGATGAAAAATACATGAAAGAAGCCCTTCGGCAGGCGAGAAAAGCGTATGCACTCCGTGAGGTACCAATCGGATGTGTAATTGTCTATAAAAATCAGATCGTTGCTCGCGGCTACAACCGCCGCAATACCGACAAAAATACCACCGCGCACGCCGAGATCAACGCCATCCGCCGCGCAAGCAAGAAGCTTGGCGACTGGCGGCTCGAAGGGTGCACCATCTATATCACCCTTGAACCCTGCCAGATGTGCGCCGGAGCCATCGTCCAGTCCCGCATCACCCGCGCCGTCATCGGCGCCATGAACCCCAAAGCAGGCTGTGCCGGCTCCGTTTTAAATATCCTGGAAATACCGGAATTCAACCATCAGGTCGTTGTCGAACGCGGCATCCTCGAAGAAGAATGCAGTACGATGTTATCCGGGTTCTTCCGCGAGCTGAGGGAAGCCAAAAAGCACACTCCCATAACCTGACATTTTACGATATCCTCTGATAAAAAATTGCGGATATTGTCCTGTATAACCGCAAATCCAGACCCGAACAGCACTTCGCAATCGCACATACACAGAGAGAGGAGACGGCAAGCCGTCTCCCCTTCCTTTCTTTCCTGATTTTCTGTATCAGATGTCTTTTTCTATGACTCTACCTTATCTGCCTGCCCGTCTCTTTCTCTCAGTCAGGCCAGCCAGCATTACCAGCACTGCTGCCAGCATCATCAGCATATACGGAAGAACCTGCATCGTATCTCCGGTCTGAACAGCCGTTGCCTCAGTCTCAGATTCGCTTTCTGTCGCCTTTGTCGTCTCGGCTTCGGTCGTCTCTTCCGATTCTTCTGCCTCAATCACGATTTCTTTATTCGTGATCGTCACTGCCGCGTCCAGATGATCCGGATCGAAGGCTGCTGTCGCTCCGTCTACGGTTACCTCGTACAGGAAGCCATCGGTACCTGCCACCAGATTTCCATTCGCGTCTACCTCAGCTACGTAGAGGGTCGTACCTTCCTCAGCTTCGATCATCACATCTACATTTACGCTTACGGTGGAGCCGCCCGCCAGGCTCAGTGCCACGATGCTCTCCGATACATTTGCTGCCAGTGTCGTGCATGCTGCATCGGTGAAGATGCCTGCATAGAATACGGCGTCACTGTTCAGGGCATTTCCATTCGAATCGGTCAGCGTCTTTGTGATGGTCAGCGTCCCCGGCCAGTAATAGCCCTTCGGCAGGGAGTAGAACTCGTTCTCAAAGATCACGGTTGCCGTTCCGTCCGCGTCCTCTACCACGGCAGTATTGCCGTTGTTGAAGGTCGCGTAGTAGATCGTACCATCCGCTTCTGTACCCATCGTGATCGCGTTGCCGTTTGCGTCGCACTCAGCAATGTAGTAAGTTCTTCCAAGATCAATTCCCGTAAAGGTCGCCGCCGCGGCAGATGTATCTGCGAAATTCAGTGCCAGCACATCCGTCGCCCGCTCGGTGCACTCTGCATCCAGGTACAGCGCCACATAATAGGTTGCGCTCACCGCCTTGATTGCGTCTCCGCCCAGGGTCAGGTTCTTAACTACCTGAATGGATGCGTTCTCACTGGACTCATAAGTCTCAGGTTCCGTTTCCGGTTCGGTTTCAGTTTCGGTCTCCATTTCCGTCTCGGTTTCTGTCTCAGATTCGCTCTCAGACTCACTCTCCGTCTCAGGTTCTTCTGGAGTTGGAGTCGGGGTTGGCGTCGGCTCCTGCGGTTCCTCTTCCACCGGATTTTCTACCGTATTGGTGTCAACAGCTGCCGCATTGCCAATCTGTACCGATGCGTTATTCTCCACCGCCGCATCCGTCTCACCGCTTTCTACGGTTAATGCATTATGGTTCACTTGCACCGTCAGCGTCACGCTGCCGGAAGTGAACGGGGAAACATTTTCCAGCGTCCAGGTCACCGTATGGGTCGCTGTATCATATACGCCATCCCGGTTTGCGGACACGAAGGTTACGCCCGGATCCAGCTGGTCAGTGATCGTCACCGTCGCTGCTGTGTTATTATTGTTGTAATAACCAATTCGATACGTAATCCGTTCCCCTACGGTTACCGTTTCGCCGTTCTGGCCGGCGCTGCTGTCCGAATCAACCTGTTTGGTCGGCGCTTCCGGCGCATCCGGGTCAATCGGGTTCTCCACCTCGTTTGTCCAGCTCTTATACTCGTTGCCAATTTCCAGATAAGCCTTATTCTGAATAGCAGCGGTCGTCTCGGTACCATTTAATATCTTCGCGTTCTCATTGACGGTTACGGTCAGAGTGACGCTTCCCTGCGTTCTCGCCTTGACATTGTAGATTGTCCAGGTCACTGTATGGCTTGTTTCATCATACACGCCATGGTTCGATGCCGATACGAAATCGACTCCCGCATCCAGTGCGTCCGTAATGGTCACCGTCACTGCCTCACTGCGATAATTATAGTAGCCAATCGTGTAAACCAGCTCATTGCCAGCTGCAACTGCCTCCCCGTTATCGTCCGTATCATCGCTGTCGCCGATTTCCACGCTCTTGGTCGGCTCTACCGGCTCTTCCACCGGATTCACCACCAGATTCGTCGTCGCTTCGTTGTCGCCAACCTTCACAACCGCGTCATTTTCTACCTGATCCCCGGCACTCTCATTTACCTCTACGGTCAGAGTAACGATTCCTCCTGTGAAAGCGTCCACACTTCCCAGATTCCAGGTCACGGTATGGGTCTGTGAATCATAGATTCCACCATCGGATGCAGATACAAAGTCAACGCCCGCATCCAGTTCATCTACGATGGTTACCACTGCTGTCTCATTGTTGTGATTATAATAGTCAATGTCATACGTGATCTGGTCGCCCGCAATCACGCCGCTGCCTTCCAGGCCGGACGCACTGTCCGCTGCAACCACCTTCGCCGGGTCGCCCGGAGCATCCGGATCCACCGGATTCTCTACCGGAACAACGGATTCCGCGGTTTCATTTCCAATCTGAACGGTTGCGTTATTTACCACGGTCGCTGTCGTCTCTCCGGCATTTACCACCTTCGCGTTCTCATTTACCATAACAATCAGGGTCACGGTTCCCTTTGTCAGAGGCGTCACATCCGTCAATGTCCACGTCACGGTATGCGTAGTCTTATCATAGACGCCATTCGCGGAAGCGGAGATAAAGTTCACGCCGCTATCCAGCGTATCCACGATGGTAATCGTTGAGGCCGCATTGTGATAGTTGTAATAAGTAATATCGTACTCGATCAGACTGCCAACGCCGACACTGTCATATGCGCCGTCCCCATCCTTATCGGTTCCGGACGGGCTGCTGCTGCTGATGGTCTTGGTTGGCGTCTCCGGCGTGTCATCATCCAGCGGATTCTCCACCAGATTGGTATAAACTGCCGTGTCATTGCCAATCGTCACAGAGGCTTCATTCGCGATGGAAGCGATATCCGTATAGGACAGAGCGTTTCCAGTTCCCTGTACATCGTAGGTGTTCGCGGCCAGCTTCGCCTCATCGTTGACCTTCACTGCCAGTGTTACCTCACCATAGGTATAAGCCGGTGTCTCCAGAGTCCATGTCACGGTGTGTGTACCTGAATCATACGAGCAGCCCTGTGTTCCCCATACAAAGTTCACGCCCTCATCCAGTACATCCACGATGGTCACGTTTGCCGTGGTGCTGTAGTGATTGTAATAGCTGATCTCGTAGTATACGTAATCTCCAACGGATACGTAGAGATTGCTGCTGTGTTCAGGATCAGTCTTTGTCTGGTCTGCATAATCCGCATCCTCGACCGATGTCACTTCCTTGGTCGGGTCTTCCGGATCATCGTCCTCTAACGGATTGGTGACAAGATCTGATGTATACTCATTCCCTGCCACTGTTACTGTTGCCTGATTGTCAATGTCCGCCGTCTCGTCGTCAGCATCCGGCGTTCTTGCGTTATCGTTGACTTCCACGGTCAGCGCCACAGTGCCTTTTGTGAACGCTTCCACACCAGTAAGCGTCCAGGTCACGGTGTGCGCGCTGCTGTCATACGTCACAGCCGCCCCGGCTGCAGCGGTGTCTTTGTTAACCGTATTTCCGTCTTTATCTGTTGCGCTGACGAAATCCACGCCTTCATCCAGCACATCCGTGATGGTGATGTCCGCTGTTTCATTAGTATAATTGTAATAGGAAATGGTGTAGGTTACCTGATCTCCTACTGCGAAATACAGATTTCCGTCATCATCCAGTTCTGTCTGCTCTGTACCATTCTCATCTGTGATTTTCTTTACTTCCTTATCCGGGCCATCCCATGTCTCATCGGGCTGAGAGTTTATAAAGTCAAATTCATACTCGCCGTCCGCCACAAGGGTGAAGCTATCCTCCGTCAGATACGTGAAGGTCTCTCCGGATGCTGTCGTACCCGGGATCGTATTCTCCTCCACCTTGTAGCTGTACGCATAACCAAGGCTGTCATACATCGGCAGGCCGACATATTTGCTTCCTGTCGTGTCATAATACCAGTAAATATTGTATTTCCCGGTATACTCGTTATTCGCATCCTTTTCCCATACGACGATATAGGTGGCCTCAGCCCCGGTGCCTGCACCACTATTCTGGCCAGTCACATCCGTCAAAGTCGTAACCGTGCTGCCATCGCTGTTGCGGGTCACCGTAAATGTGATATCCGTGTAATCCGGCGTCACAGCGTCTTCCGCGTCCACCCAGGTCTTTGTACCATAAAGCTGTATCTCTTTCGGCTCAATGATGTTGGTGATGGTATAACGATTCGTGGAGGTATTGTTATCCGGAACCGCTTCCGCGTCCGCTGTAGGATCCGCCGTACTATCTGAAGGATCTGCCGTATACGTGGTCGTATAACCACTTATGTCTGTCTCCACTACCTTCCAAGTGTATGCGTTTCCTTTGGAGTCGAACTCCGGCAGACCCTGAATACGCCAGTAATCCTTATTATACGTACCCCAACTTACCGCATAGGAACCAGTGCCGTCAATGCTGTAGGTTCCGTCACTGTTGGAAACCCATGCTTTCCAGGAACCCTCAGTAATGTTTGTGTCTGTCGTGTAGTAAAGCATCAATGCCACTTCGCTGCTGTTTGTATGACTCTGCTCGCCGTCTACCCAAACTTTCCTGCCATAGATATCCACACTTCCCTGGTCAAAGGTATTCGTGATCACGACGTCGTTTTTGCCATCTTTATTCATATCTTTCGTGCCGGTTGTGGTAACATTAATTTTTAATTCCCCGTTTCCGGCATCTGTGATGGCTACCGATATTCGTTTGCCGTAGGATGTCGTATCATAGGTCACGCCGTCTGCGCTGCCGACAACCTCTTTTACAAGATACACATAGGTCTTGTTAACATCCTTCTGCGTATATTCGATCGTACCAAAGCTGATCGTACCATCTGCGGAATTCGTGGCGGTCACATACTCCTCTCCAATCGCCACATATCCGTCCGTGACATACGTATCTCCCGCCGCAGCTGTTACCGCATCTGACGGCATTGGCGCGGAACTGTCAGCCGCCACCAGCAGGAAGGTAAACTCTCCCGCCTCCAGAGCGCGTCCTTCCAGTTCCTTATACGCAGTCAGAGTCGTGCTTCCGGAGGCCTTGTACGTATTTGTAAATGCGTAGATGGTGTTCGAAAGACCGCCGCTGTAGTCTGTCCATGTTGTATTGGCATCCGGCGTGGTCGTTTCCTTATCTGCAGTGCCATCATACTTGGCATATTGCACACTCGTCACTTTCAAAACAGTCTGGCTATAATTGTCCGTTTTAGAATCTACTACAACTTTCAGCCAGTACCATGATGTGTCATAAGTCATTCCCGTCTCAGAACCTGCTTTCTCATAAGCCTTATAATAATAGGTTCCGGTACTTGTATATTTAAAGGTATGGCTGAACACACCGCTCGCATCGTTTTTCACTTCGATCGCGCTGCCTGCCGCAGTCCAGGTTCCACTGACATTTTCATACTCCTGTAAAATGACTGCGAACTCGCCCACCGTGATGCTGCGTCCTTCCAGCTTCTTGCGAACGCGCATCGTATAGGTGATCGCGTCTGTGTCATAGGTATTGTTAAATACCGCTCCGGAAGATGCTTTCACATTCTCCGATGAGTTTTCTCCCTTATAGGTGGTATAAATCTCATACGAGGATGTCAGGTCACCGTTGCTGTCTCTGGAGACCTTCACAACAAGGGTATATACCGTAGAGTCATAGCTGACGCCGGAGACCAGAGTGTCATCCTCATAGATCTCATACACATAGGTGCCGACCTCTGTGTAGGTGAACGCACCTTTATCATAGCTCCATGTAACTGAGGAATTACTGCCATTTAACGTCGCCGTTGTGCCGCCGACAGCCACTTCTTCATCATTCTCATCCAGAATGTAGAAAGAAAATTCACTGCTAAAGCCAGTGCCCGAAATGACAGAACTTGTAAAGGACTTGCTCACTTTAGGGAACGCAGTCGTATCCTTCGTGAGATCAATCTCCTGCTCCTGGTTTGTGACTGCCACTTCTATCGTGGTGCCTTTTGCGGCAGAAGTCAGGTCAATGACATAATAGCCGTCGCTGTTCGCAGTTGCTGCAATGCCGCCAACCGTCACTGTCACGGTATATGCATGGTCATTCCCGCTGCTCAGCTCTTCCTCCAGATAATAGGTGTCGAGCGGAAGATTCTGGAAGGTATACTCCATCACGCCCGTCAGGGTCAGTGTGCGCGCAGCCACTTCTGTATAGGTCTGCGTACTGCTGTCATATGTGTAAAGCTTAAAGGTAAAATCGTCGTCGTTTACGGTCGAGCTTGTAATCTCAGCTCCCGTAGAATCTTTCAGCGTCTTGGTCACTTTGATGTTCGCTGTCTCCAGCGAATTGGTAAAGGACGCATTGACATCGTCTGCCGGGGTATAAGTATAATACAAAATCGTCGTGTTATCCGTATCGTATACCGCCGTGAGACCCTCGGTCACAGACATGGTATAATCGTCTGTACTGCCGTTCAGGAACTCAGTCAGCCTGTAGGTCAGCTTATTGCCGTTTGTATCAAACGCTGCGACACCGCTTACATTCAGCTTCCACACGGTAGAGGAGTTTTCTGTCCACGTCTTCCCGCTTGTTGAATACGAGTAGGTCTTGCTGTCCGTAGCGTTCGCTTCCAGTGTCACATAGAAGTCTGTGCCGTCATTGTCCGGACGGGTGCCGTACGCATTCTCCTGATCGTCCCAGGTCTTGGTGAGCACCGCCGTTGCTGTGTCAGAGATCGTATTCGTGATCGTAACACTCTGCGTTGTGCCCGCCGTCACGCTCGCCGCCTGACCATTCTCATCTACATCCACCGTCCAGGTATGGCTGCCGACTGTCACTGTTGTCACACCCGTAACCGCATCTGTCGCAGCACCGGATTCTGTCACCGTATAGCTGCCCGGTGTGAGATTCGTCAGGGTCACGGTCGTTCCTTCTTTGACCCTCACGGTCGCTGTGCCATTGGATACAGACCAAGAATTCCCATCGGTATCGCTCACGCTGGTCACGTCACTTGCGAAGCCGAATACCTGGAAAGTAAAGGTCGTTGTGCCCGCCGCATCATCCGGATCCACAACCGTCTTTGTCAAAGCCAGACGACCAACCGCCAGCGTGTTGGTGATTTCATAAGTCAAATTTCCGTTGCTGTCTTTGCTGGCCAGGTCGATGGAAGAGGTATAGCCATTCACAGCAAGCTCTTTGATGGTATAGTTGTTCGTGGTGACCGGCAGGTCTGTAAACGTATAGGACCAGCCGTTCCCCGCATTTAAGGTGCCGATCTTGCCGGTGGAGGCGCCGCCGTTTAAAAGCTCTACAGTCACTTCCGACGGACGTATCCCAAATGTATCTCCATTGTCATCCCACGTCTTATCGACTGTAACATCAATAGTGTCTTCCCCGTAATAATTATTGAAGCAATAGACCGGATTGTTACCCGAACTGGTCACGAGAGACGCAGATGTCGTAGTAACCGTCTCAGTGCTCACGCCATTGGTTGTAATGGTATCTCCGCTACTGTTAGTTGTCGTGGTCGCTATATAAGAGCTTGTGGTCGTATTATTATAGTCATAATCACCTATTGCAGCATTCCCTTCCGCGCTCGATGGAGTGGTCTCAACTACATAATAGGTTTTGCCAAGCTCCACATCTGTTGTCGCGTAGCCAATGCCGTCACTGCCCACAGTCACAGTCACTGTCTCTACCTTTGTATCGGTCGAATCATAGATAGTAAATGTATACTGCTTGCCGTTCACATCGCTTCCGGTAAGCAAATTTTCATTACTATCATAGACATACTTCCATACGGTTACCATGGACTTCGTCGAGGACGCCGCTGAAAGATTGAAATCCAGACCTGCACCGCTGGTGAAGGATTTTTTATCAGGCCAGCCATTCGGCAGCCCCGGACAGTTGTTGTCGTCATCCCAGTAGCTGAACGTGGATGAGAACGTCATCGTCACTGTATATGTCTTTTCTGATTTACTGGTAAACGTCACATCTTTGGTCAGGGAAAACGTATAGTACACTGGATTGCTTTCCGTACCGACCGGATAAGTGCCGCCCACACGGATCTGAGACGCTCCGTCCTCTCCCGTACTGGTTTGCAGATTATTCAGGTTCATGGAATAGGCTGAACTCGCAAGCGCTGTACCGTTCTGCACAGCTGTCAGCGTCACATTTTTGGAAGTAAAATCATTCTTCGTCAATGTCAAATTCGCTGTCATTGTTTCATCGCCAACTGTCAGATAAGCAGTAGTGTTCACCGCAATATCAATATGTGTTGCCGTGTTATTGCTTGCCGTCAGGCTCACCCCATACTCCACACTCGCGCTCACGATTCCATACTCGGAAAAGCTGTTCGCGGTGAATGTATAGGATTCTTTCCCTGCTTCGCTGCTGTCCACATTGGTCATTTCCGTAACACTGCCGCCCTCATTGAAATGATAGACGATGGCATAATCCGCACCATTTGTCTCCAGGTCCAGTGCGCTAAAGGTTACTTTTACATTGGTCTGCGGCTGGACTTTTACGCCGTTCGCGTCTGTGAAAGTAACGTCCGCCAGCAGAGTGTCATAGATGGTCACTGTTGCCGAACTGCCACATTCTTCTTCCAGCTGTGCCTGTACCGCATCAGTAAATGCAGTCACCTCAGCATTGGTTGCGGCTGTGACGGTCATCCTCACACCATCCGGGAATGCGCCTTCCGGAGCGTTTACGGTAATAGTGAGATCATCCAGACTATCATTAACCAACACAACCGCAGGCATGGATACTTCCTCATCGCTCGTGTTCGCGTCGTCCGGATTGCTCTCTTCTTCAGAATTTGCGCCGCTTTCTCCCGATGCTTCGCCATTTCCTGCGTCTGCGTCATTTATATCAGGAGCATTCTCGTCTGCACCGTCATTTCCCGCCGCATCCGCAGCTGTGTTTTCATCTGTGCCGGTGCCGTTTCCGTCCACGCCCGTGCCGCTTTCGCCTGCATCCGTGCCGCTTTCGTCTGCGGCCGTTCCGTTTTCACCAGCATCCGTGCCGCTTTCGTCCACACCCGTGCCGTTTTCGTCAGCTCCGGTCTGACCGTCTGTATTGGTATCCTGATTTTCTTCCTTCAAATCCGATGCGCCGTCTTCCTGCGCACCATCGGACTCTTCCTGTGTGCCATTGTTTGCGTTCGCGTTATTTACCCCTGTCATGTCCGTTACGGGTGTTTCCGCAACAGACATTTCTGCTGTCTCTGAGGATGTCCCACTTGTCACAGCTGGTGTTTCCGCCTGCGCAGAAGTCCCTTCCGACCCATTTGCTGTCTCCCCATTCGCTGTGGATCCGTTCTCATCTACTGTGTAGATGACGCCCAAATCCGAACTGCCGTCTTCCGCGATCGAGGCGATGCCTGCCTGCTGAAATACCAGCGAAGCTGTAAGGATTGCCGCCAATAGACGACTCATTCTGTTTTTTCTTTTCATAATTGCATCTCCTTTCTCATTAAGTGTTCCGTTTGCGGTAGTTCTACCAGTAATCAATGCTTTTTCCGTTAAATGGTTGTTTTTCAATGTGACAATAACCGTAACATCGGTCTCTTCATTTTCAGCATCTTGCATAATTTCCTCATGTTTTTTTCCTCTCTCTCATTCAATTTTGTAGATTGATTATAACATCTGCTTTTCATTCTGACATCACCCATTTCAGCAAAAAAATGGGTGAGAAACATATGTTCTGTTGCTTTATGATTTGCGTTTACACATTTTTGTATAGTGTTCAAAAAACAGAAAAAAAGAAGACGGCAAGCCGTCTCCTCTCACAGTTATCTACAGTTTTCACAACAAAATCATTCTCTTCCGCTGAAGCAGTACGTACACAGCTTACACGGCTCAATCCCGATGGATTTTTCCATATCGTCCAGCCGATGATAGCGAAGCGTCGTAAAGTTCTGCTCTTTGCGGATGGCTTCGAGCATCTCGGTGTAATTTTTGCTGCAGGGATCCGCATAGTCAGAAAGCACCTCTCTGGAAACATCGTCCCCTTCTCGCTCGCGCACAACGCGGCGGGCAATCAGATCCATGTCGGATTTTGAGCGGGAGAAATTCAGATACTTGCATCCAAAGAGCAGCGGCGGGCAGGCCGGACGCACATGGACTTCCTTCGCGCCGCTCTGGTAGAGGAATTCCGTCGTCTCGCGCAGCTGAGTGCCGCGGACGATTGAGTCGTCAATCAGCAGCAGCTTTTTGTCTTTAATCAAAGCCTTGACCGGAATGAGCTTCATCCGGGCGATCAGATTACGCTGGCTCTGCCGTGTCGGCATAAAAGAGCGCGGCCAGGTCGGCGTGTATTTGATAAACGGACGTGCAAACGGAATCCCGGATTCGTTCGCATAACCAACCGCATGCGCAGTGCCGGAATCCGGCACACCTGCCACAATGTCAGGAGAAATATTGGCCGCTTCACGGTCGCGCGCGGCAAGCATCCCGCCGCAGCGGTAGCGCATCTCTTCCACATTGACGCCCTCGTAAGACGCGGTCGGATAACCATAGTAAACCCACAGGAACGAACAGATCCGCATCTGGTCTCCCGGCTCACCGACCACTTTCACTTCATCTGGCGTGATAAAATCAATCTCCGCCGGTCCCAGCTCCCGATAGTCCTCATAGCCGAGATTCAGGTAGGCAAAATTCTCAAACGAGACACAATAGGCGTCTTCTTTTTTTCCAATCACAAGCGGGGTCCGCCCCAGTCGGTCACGCGCAGCGTAGATACCGTCTTTTGTCAGCAAAAGCAATGTCATCGAACCATCGATGACCTCCTGTACATAACGGATACCCTCGACGATGGAATCCTTTTTGCAGATCAGCGCCGCCACCAGCTCTGTTGCGTTGATTTGCCCACTGCTCATCTCCTGAAAATGGGTATGCCCATTCTCATAGACAGAGCGCAGAAGCTCGTCCATATTATTGATCTTGCCAACCGTCGTGATAGCAAAGCTGCCCAAATGCGACTGCACCAGCAGCGGCTGCGGCTCATAGTCAGAGATGCAGCCAATCCCCAGATTTCCTTCCATCTCGTCCGCGTCTTTTTCGAACTTTGTCCGGAACGGGGAATTCTCAATATTATGAATCGCGCGCATAAAGCCCTGTTCTCCATACACGGTCATTCCGCCCCGGCGCGTCCCCAAATGAGAATGATAATCTACCCCGTAAAAAAGTTCCATCGTGCAGCTTCTTTTCGCTGCTACTCCAAATATACCGCCCATGTTCTGTCTCCTCTCAGATGCTGCTCTGTAATTGTTCCGTATTATCGCTTTACATATAAAATTTCCAGATACACTCTTTTGCCCTGCCGGGCGCCGGCCGAAGTGTAACAGCGCGTGTATTGCGTGAAGTATACCATGCCTGGCAGGGACATGGCAATAGTAAACCGGCAGAAAAACTCCCCGGAATTCCGGGGAGTGTATAACCGATAACAAATATTACTGAATCACAAACGTCAATTCCGCTTCCGTGCAGACCTTATCGTCCACATATGCGGTCGCCTTGCCAACACCGACCGGTCCTTTCACCTTGATTACTTCAAGCTCCAGGCGAAGGACATCCCCCGGCACAACCTTCTGACGAAAACGCGCCTTATTAATGCCGCCGAACAGGACAAGCCTGCCTTTGTATTCGTCCAGTGAAAGGATCGCGACAGCGCCCACCTGCGCAAGCGCTTCCAGGATCAGCACGCCCGGCATCACCGGCTCCTGCGGAAAATGCCCGGCAAAAAACGGCTCGTTATAGGACACACACTTGCGTCCCACCGCACGTACTCCCGGCTCCAGTTCGTCAATCCGATCCACAAGAAGAAACGGAGAGCGATGCGGCAATATTTCCATGATCTGTTTTGAATCTAGCATAGCGATTTTACTCCTGTTCTTACACTCTGCCTGATGTCAGCGGCGGTCACACCCTGACCAATCTCTTAACGCAGGTTTGACCTATGCCAGCATCCGGCTAATTTCACAAAGTCAGCATTACTCAGCAAACTTTTTGAAAAGCAGCGTCGCATTGTGTCCGCCAAATCCAAGGGAATTCGTCAGGCAGGCATTTACCTCGCGCTCGATTCCCTCCGGCGTATAGTTGAGATCCATCTCTTCCTCCGCCTCGCGGAAACCGGCCGTCGCGTGGATATAGTTCTCCATAATGCTCTTTACACAGACAACCGCTTCCAGCCCGCCGGCAGCGCCGAGCGCATGGCCGATCATAGATTTGGTGGAGTTAATATTAAGCTGGTAAGCCGCCTCGCCAAACGCGGCCTTGATCGCGCGCGTCTCACAGAGATCGTTAAGATGCGTCGCCGTTCCGTGGGCGTTGACATACGGAATCTCTTCCGGAGCCAGACCTGCTTCCTTCATGGCCAGCTTCATCGCGCGTGCAGCGCCCTCGCCGGTCTCTACCGGAGAGGTGATATGGTACGCATCACTCGTCGCGCCGTATCCGGCGATTTCCGCCAGAATCGTCGCACCGCGCTGCTGTGCGTGGGAAAGCTCCTCCAGAACCAGAACGCCTGCGCCTTCGCCCATGACAAAACCGCTCCGATCCTTGTCAAATGGCAGAGACGCCCGCAGCGGATCCGTCTCTTTGCTCAGGGCAGTCAGCGCAGAAAATCCGGCAATTCCCATCTCGCAGATCGCCGCCTCGGTGCCACCGGCTACCATCACATCCGCGTCGCCGACCTGAATTGAACGATAAGCCTCACCGATGGAATGTGTGCCAGTCGCGCATGCGGTCACAACGTTAATATTCTTTCCCCTCAAGCCAAAATGAATCCCGACATTTCCGGCCGCCATGTTCGAAATCATCAGCGGGACAAAAAGCGTCGGCACTCGGCCCGGTCCTTTCTCCAGCGCTTTCGAATGTGCCTGTTCAAAAATCTGAAGGCTGCCAACACCGCTGCCGATGGAGACGCCCACCCGATAGCTCTCATCCTCCGTCAGGTCGCTGATTCCGGCCTGTGCAAGCGCTTCTGCCGCCGCCGCTACCGCGTATTGGCTGAACAGCTCCATACGTCTGGACTCTTTTACGTCCATCACGGTAAGCGGATCAAAATCCTTTACCTCCGCAGCAAGCTTTGCCTTATATTCTGTTGTGTCAAAGCGGGTAATCGGAGCAATCCCTACTTTTTTTGCTTTCAGGCTGTCCCAGTAAGCATCCACGGAATTTCCGATGGGAGAAATTGCGCCCAAACCTGTCACTACCACTCTTCTCATATAACGTCCTTTCTCAGATCCCCATTCCGCCATCCACGGAAATCACCTGTCCGGTAATGTAAGCCGCCTTATCCGATGCCAGAAACGCGACCGCTTCCGCGATATCCTGCGGCTGACCAATCCTTCCCAGCGGAATCTGTGTCAGCATTGCTGTTTTCTGCGCATCCGTGAGCACCGCCGTCATATCTGTCTCTACATAACCCGGCGCCACCGCATTGACGGTAATCCCGCGGCTCGCCAGCTCCTTTGCCAGGCTCTTCGTCATGCCAACCACACCCGCTTTCGCAGCGCTGTAGTTGATCTGACCGGCATTGCCATGCAGGCCGACGATGGAAGAAAGGCTGATGATTCTGCCGTAGCGCTTGCGCAGCATCTGCTTCGCGGCCAGCTTCATGCAGAAAAAAGTACCCTTCAGATTCGTGCCAATAACCTTATCAAAATCCTCTTCGCTCACGCGCATAGCCAGGTTGTCCCGTGTGATACCTGCATTGTTCACCAGGATATCCGGTGCGCCAAGCTGATCCGTCACTTCTTTGAACATCCGCTCACAGTCTGCCTGCGAGGAAATGTCCGCCTGGATAATCATCGCGCGTCTTCCGAGCGCCTGAATCTCATCAGCCACTTCCTGTGCTTTCGCCGCAGAACCACAGTAATTCACCGCCACATCCGCGCCGTACCCGGCAAGCGTCAGCGCAATGGCACGGCCGATTCCTCTGCTCGCGCCTGTCACAAGTGCGATTTTTCCTTCCAACATATCTATTCTTTCCTCCGCAGCTGCTTTTTGCTGAGGCAGCTGCTTTCTTTCATTATAAACCATCTGGCCAGGATCGGTACCGTTATTTACAGCACACTCTTTACCGCATCCAGATCTTCCGGCTTTTCAATATGCAGCGCCCTCACCGTTTTATCGATCTTCTTCATGAAATTTGTAAGCGTTGTTCCCGGTCCGATCTCAATAAACGTATCGGCTCCGGCCGCAATCATGTATTCCACGCTCTGCTGCCAACGCACCGAAGAACACACTTGCCGTCCGAGCAGGCTGCGAATCTCTTCCGGATCACTGACTGGCTCAGCCGTCACGTTTGAGAGTACCAGAATCTCCGGCTTCCGAATCTCCTGATCTGCAAGCAGCACAGCAAGCTTTTCTCCTGCGCCGGAAAGCATCGGTGAATGGAACGGCCCGCTCACTACAAGCGGTACCGCTCTGCTTGCCCCCGCTTCCAGAAGCTTCGCCGCTGCCGCGTCAACCGCGCTCTTTTCGCCGGAAATCACCTGCTGTCCCGGACAATTGTAATTTGCTACACTCACCTGTCCGTCAATAGACGCACAGATCTCCTCAATCGGAATCGGCTTCCGGCTCAGAATCGCCGTCATCGCCCCGCCGGTCGGCACTGCTTCTTCCATATAAATACCGCGCTGGCAGACAATGCGAACCGCATCCGAAACAGAAAATGTCCCGGCTGCCGTCAACGCACAATACTCGCCAAGGCTTAAGCCTGCGGCCATATCGGCCACAATCCCAGCCTTTTGTACTGCAGCGAGAATCGCCAGACTCGCCGTCAGCAGTACCGGCTGCGTGTACCGGGTCTGATTGATTTTCGTATTCGGAACACGTCCATCCTCCCCGGCCTGGCTGTCATCCGGCAGCGTCTCCGAAAAGCAGATCTCTTCAATTGAATACCCGGCTGCTGCAGAGGCGGTTTCAAAAACCTCGCGGCTCTCCGGACACGAATCATAAAACTCCCGGGCCATTCCGACACGCTGTGCGCCCTGACCCGGAAATACAAATGCAATTTTACCCATTCTTTCTCCTCAAACGTTATCTTCCAAGCAGCGCTTCCGCCTGACTCATGATCTCCTCAATCATTTCCTGGCAGGTCTGCTCTTTATTCACCATGCCAGCGATCTGTCCGCACATCATAGAACCTCCGGTCACATCGCCCTCCTGCACTGCCTTACGCAGAGAGCCAACCGTCAGCGTCTCCAGTTCCTCGAACGAGCAGCCTTCCTTCTCCATCGCCAGATATTTGCGTGTCATCTGGTTGCGGATCTGACGGCATGGATGTCCGACGGAACGCGCGGTCACAACCGTATCGATATCTTTCGCCTTAAGCACCTGATTCTTATAGTTCTGGTGAATCACACATTCCTTCGACACCAGGAAACGCGTTCCCATCTGCACGCCGGCTGCGCCAAGCATCATTGCCGCAGCAAAGCCTCTGCCGTCCGCAATTCCGCCAGCCGCAATCACCGGGATCGTGACCCCGTCCACGACCTGCGGCACCAGCGTCATCGTCGTGCTCTCACCGATATGACCGCCCGACTCACAGCCTTCCGCGATCACCGCATCTGCGCCGCCGCGCTGCATCATCTTTGCAAGCGCCACACTTGCCACCACCGGAATCACTTTAATCCCGGCGCCTTTCCACTGCTCCATATACGTACCCGGATTCCCCGCACCGGTCGTCACCACTGCGACTTTTTCTTCCGTCACTACCTGCGCGACTTCCGCCGCATACGGACTTAGCAGCATAATATTCACACCGAACGGCTTATCCGTTTTTTCTTTCGTCAGACGAATCTGCTCTCGCACATAATCCGCCGGAGCATTGCCAGCCGCAATAATTCCCAATCCGCCCGCGTTCGAGACAGCTGAGGCAAGGGAATTTTCAGCTACCCACGCCATGCCGCCCTGAAAAATCGGGTACTCGATCCCCAGTAATTCTGTAATAGCAGTCTTCATTATTCCTCAATTCCTTTCGCACTCAGATAATTCATAACAGACTGTACGGTTGTCAGCTGCTCCAGATCTTCCGTGGGGATCTCGATATCATACTCTTCCTCGAGAGCCATCACCAGTTCAAACAAGTCCAGCGAATCTGCACTTAAGTCTGCCTTAAAATCAGTTTCCGGTCTAATCTCTTCCTCTGATACATGAAGCTGCTCTGCTACGATTTCGATTAATTTCTCCTGCATGATAAATGTTCTCCTTTTTTGTAAATAATTTTGCTCATTCGCCCTTATCATGGCCACTTTCAGGCGTGATGCTCTCCTCCAAATGCCGCAAAATGCCGCATACATGCAAACACTGCAATACCGGCAACTGCTGCGGAACAGGCTGCTGCTAATCCAGAAATAGCCACAACAATTCTCCAGTTTGTTTGTTTGCGGGGCTCTGCTCCCGGTTCTGGCGGTAGATTCGGCTCTGCCAAATCCGATAAAACTATCTCCAGATCCTGCTCCGGTATCTGGTCCTCCAGAAAAGACGGACTAATCTCACTCAACATGCAGACCAGCCACTCGGAAAACGTATCCGTATTCCTTGCGTCTTCTTTCTTAGCATCCATCCTGCCACCTCCTGTTCCCTTTCATTGGCGCGACTTTAAATGGCGCGGCTCGCTCTCCCGCTCATATCGCTTCCGGATTTTTTTCTTCAGTCGCGATAGCCTGCTGTCTACGGCATTCTCCGACATCTGCATCGCCTCAGCGATCTGCCGGGTGCTCTGCAGATAGTAAAATCGCCGCAGAACCAGCTCACGGTCTTTCTTTTTCAGGTCATTCAGCACTCGTTCCAATGCCTGAACTTCTTCCTGAAAAATCATTCTCCGCTCGGGATTGTTCGAGTCATCCATGCTCCCGGGGCGCAGCGGATCTTCTTCCCCGGTTTCTTCAAACTCTTCCCGCCTGCTGGCTTTCCGCAAATAGTTCAGTGCTGTATTGCGCGTGATCGCTTTCAGCCAGGTGCGCAGCGACGCCTTTTCCAGGTCAAACTCCACGCCATGCGTCCAAACCTTCAAATAGACGTCATTGATGCATTCCTCAACCTCTGTCTCGCGGTCGCGAAGAATGGTCACTGCTATGTACCGGAGCAGCCGCTCATAACGTTCCGCGATCAGCTCTATGCTTTTTTGATCCCGCTCACGAAGCAGCGCGACAATGTCTTCATCCATCCGGCACATCTCCTTTACTTATACACACGAAACCGAAAAATCTTGCAGATTTTTTTTAAACGAGGTGTCATGATTTATTCTAAACATCTTTTTCTCTTTGTCAATATTTGTTTCTCGTTACAGTCACCCCTCTGACCACTTTTCTGTTCTTTTTTCCCCTGCAGGCAATTTACCACAATATTTCATTCCGTTTCAGATAGAAAGAATGATTTGTCACTTTTCAAATTGCACTTTCTGCGGTAGAATGATGGCGTAGTTACAACGATGTGAGGATTTTATGATGAACGAAAAAGCATTAAAAGTATTGGAATACAACAAAATCATCCAGCGCCTGGCAGATTTTGCCGGTTCGCAGCCGGGCAAGGAGCGTTGCCGTGCCCTCGTCCCGTCCGATGACCTGGAAGAAATCCAGCGGATGCAGCGCGAGACTTCGGATGCGGTTAGCCGCACCCTGCGCAAAGGCCGGATCTCTTTTTCCGGTCTCAGCGACATCCGCGGTTCCCTGCGGCGTCTGGAGGTGGGAAGTTCCCTGAATATAGAAGAGCTGCTGCGGATTTGTACCGTGATGGAGACGACCGCGCGCGTGAAAAACTGGGCAAAAAATGATGGCAGAAAAAGTGCGGTTCCCGTTCCGCCGCGGCAGAATCCCCACCCGCAGGAAAAACGTCGAAACGACTCTGACACAGCAGAGCTCACATCCATCGACGCACCGGACGATTCCCTGGCGCAGATGTTTGCAGACCTGCAGCCGCTCACCCAGGTTGCGAACGAGATCCGGCGCTGTATTCTTTCCGAGGAAGAGATCAGCGATGACGCCAGCTCCGGCCTGCGGCAGGTACGGCGGCAGATGCGGTCTGTAAACGAGCGCATCCATTCTTCTCTTTCTTCCTATTTGAATGGACCGTCCCGAACCTACCTGCAGGACGCGGTGATTACGCAGCGCAGCGGCCGCTACTGCATTCCGGTGAAGGCCGAACACCGCGGCCAGGTACCGGGCATGATCCACGACCAGTCCTCAAGCGGCTCCACACTCTTCGTTGAGCCGATGGCTGTAGTAAAGCTGAACAACGATCTGCGAGAGCTGGAGATCCGAGAGCAGAAAGAAATCGAGGTTGTACTGGCAAATTTAAGCGCAGAGGTTGGGGCGCACACAGAAGCCCTGAATTACAACGTCCTGCTTCTGACGGAACTGGATTTCATTTTTGCGCGCGCACAGCTTTCTCTCTCTTACCGTGGTTCGGAACCAGATTTCAACACAGAAGGACGGATCAACATCAAAAAAGGCCGCCATCCGCTGCTGGATCCGAAAACGGTTGTTCCTGTAGACATCCGTCTCGGCGACGAGTTCACGCTGCTGGTCATCTCTGGGCCGAACACCGGTGGTAAGACCGTTTCTCTGAAAACCGTGGGACTGTTCACGCTGCTCGGGCAAGCCGGATTGCATATCCCGGCGCTGGATCATTCCGAGCTCTCTGTTTTCAGCGAAGTCTATGCGGACATCGGCGACGAACAGAGCATTGAGCAAAGCCTGAGTACGTTTTCCTCCCATATGACCAATATCGTTTCCTTTTTAAACGCGATGGACGAACGGGACGCGCAGACATGGAAGTCTGTTTCCGATCGTTCTGCCACCGTTCAGGAATCCCTACGTGGCCGGACAATTTCCTGGGATAATGGAACGGATGATCGGACCGCCGGGGAACGCTCCTTAGTCCTTTTCGACGAGCTCGGCGCAGGCACAGACCCCACCGAAGGCGCCGCCCTGGCAATCGCGATTCTCTCGAATCTGCACAGCCGCGGCGTCCGCACAATTGCCACAACACACTACAGTGAGCTGAAGGTTTACGCTCTTTCTACCCCCGGCGTAGAAAATGGCTGCTGCGAATTTGACGTTGAAACGCTGCGCCCGACTTACCGCCTGCTGATCGGGGTACCTGGCAAGAGCAACGCGTTCGCCATCTCTGAAAAGCTTGGCTTGCCAGACTACATCATTGAAGATGCCAAAACACACCTCACCACGCAGGACGAAGCGTTTGAAGACGTCATCACCAGCCTGGAAAACAGCCGCGTAACGATCGAACGGGAGCGGGAAGAAATCGCACGTTACAAACAAGAGGTCGAGGAGCTGAAAACCCGCCTTTCCCAAAAGGAAGGCCGTCTCGATGAAAGCCGTGACGCAATCCTTTCGAAAGCCCGCGAGGAAGCACGCGATATCCTGCGCGAAGCCAAGGATTACGCAGACGAAACCATCCGGAAATTCAATAAGCTGGGGTCGGAATCCGATGCTTCCCGCAAGATGGAACAGGAACGCGCGAAGCTCCGCGAAAAGATGTCTGACAATGACAAAAAGCTTGGCCTCAAAACAGATAAAAAGCCAAAGAAAGAACTGACCGGTAAAGATCTGCGCGTTGGCGACAGTGTACGGGTTTTGAGCCTGAACCTGAGCGGCACCGTCAGCACGCTCCCGGATGCAAAGGGAAACCTCTTCGTCCAGATGGGGATCCTGCGCTCACAGGTAAATATCAAAGACCTGGAAAAGCTGGACGACGAGCCGCTCACCTCCGTTTACGGCAAGGGAAAATCCTCCGGAGGCAAAAAGTCTTCCGGAGGCTCTGCCCAGTCGGGCGGTTCCGCTTCCTCCGGGTCTGCCGGCCGCTCCGCCGACCAGGGCGTGCAGAACTCCAAGAGCTACAACATCCGCTCCGAGATCAACCTGATCGGCAAGACAACCGATGAAGCGCTCGCAGAACTGGACAAATATATGGACGATGCCTGCCTCGCCCATCTTTCTCCCATCCGCATCGTCCATGGCAAGGGCAGCGGCATCCTGCGCAAGGCGGTGCACCAATACCTGCGCAGGCAGAGCTACGTTGCGTCTTATCGCCTCGGCGTATTCGGGGAAGGCGATTCCGGCGTCACGATCGTGGAGTTAAAATGAAAGAAACCGTTCAGAATCGCCTGTTGTTCTGAGCGGTTACAAATTTAAAGAAGGGATTTTATGACAGAACAGCAGAAAATAATGATCGCGGATCCGGATGAGGCCTCCGCGCAGCTGACGACATTTTATCTGACACAGGCGCTCTATGAGACAAAGACCGTCTCTGACGTAAGCCGGATCACTTCAGAATGTCTTCTTTTCCAACCAGACCTGGTTCTTATGGAAGTGATCTTTCCAGACACGGAAAACTTCCAGGCCTGTAAAGAACTGCGAAAGCAATCGGATGTCCCCGTCATCCTTCTTTCATCCGCATATGAGGTGACGGATCGCGTGCAAGGTCTGGATCTCGGCGCGGATGATTACCTGGCAAAACCCTATGATGCACGTGAAATGCTCTCCCGCATCCGCGCTGTCCTGCGCCGCTATCATCCGCCGGAATCCGCCCCCGCAGAGGAGATTGAGACCGGAGACTGCGTCAAATATCCGGATCTGACGGTCAGCCTGACCAATTATTCCGTCATTTATCAGGGAAAGATGATCGATGTGCCGCCAAAGGAGCTGGAACTGCTCTATTTTCTGGCCTCCTCACCGAACCAGGTGTTCTCCAGGGAACAGCTGCTGGACCGTCTCTGGGGATTTGATTACATGGGAGACACCCGCACGGTGGACGTACATATCAAACGCCTCCGTGAAAAATTCAAGGCAAACAAATACTGGTCCATCAAGACCGTATGGGGCGTCGGTTATAAATTTGAAGTAAAGAAATAAGAAAGACTTCATTTTTTATAGAAAAGGGTGTGATAAAATGCGGATAACCGTTCAGAACCAAAGCATAGACCTGTGGCCTGCTGTTCTGAGTAACTGTAAATGTGAGCACAGGCATTTTAGCCGGAACAGAATCGAGCATTCTCCGGCAGAAAGGAAGGGATTTATGAAAAAGACTCATTTTTTACACACTGTACTTATCCTACTGAGTATCTGCCTGATGGGTGCATTTTCCATGACAGCCCTGGCAGTGAACGAGCGCTGGGAGAGTACTACCTCCCGCGATGAGAACAACAACATCTGCATCGAATTCGAAGAAGTTCAGGTCGTGCTGCCCTCCAGTTGGGCGGGCAAGGTGCAGATGAATATTTCATCCGATTATGTCAGCTTTTACCACATCGGCTCCCGCAATGCCTGGACAGAAGAGCTGGGTTATGACAACGGCGGCCACCTTTTCACAATCGCTTACACGGAGGACACTGACTACCTCGATCTTCCAAGCTACATGGTAATCGGGTACACCTCAGAAGGAACTTATTATGCGGAGTTCCCGACAGACTATCAGGCCTATACCGGAGATTCCAGTATCGAAGAGGAGTATAATTCTCTCTCTGCTGATATGGACTGGGTCAAAGCAAACCTGACTCTGACCATCGATGTTATCATTGAAATTGATTCCGAGTACATTTTCGAAGACAGCGCCTCCACGTATCTGACCGAAAGTGACCTTTCCGGCCTGACCGCCGATGAGGTGCAGATGGCGATCAACGAAATCTATGCACGGCATCATCGAACCTTCTACCTCGATGACGTTCAGGAATACTTTGATTCAAAATCCTGGTACTACGGCTTTATTGAGCCAGATGACTTTGACGTCAGTGTGATGAATACCTACGAATCAGCAAACATCAATCTCATGGTAGACTATCTCGCCAACCACGATTTCAGCGCAGATGCCAGCGCGGACGAATACATTCTTCCGACAAGTTCCACCGCGTACCTGACCTCCAGTGACCTTACTGGTATGACCGCTGACGAGCTGCAGATGGCAATCAATGAAATTTACGCGCGGCACGGGCGCAGATTCAACACAGCCAGCATCCAGGAATACTTTGATTCAAAGTCCTGGTATAGCGGCACCATCTCACCTGAAAGCTTTGACACCAGCGTACTGAACAGCTACGAGACCTCGAATATTAACTTGCTGCTGCAGACAAAAGAAGCGCGGTAACTGTCCAGTACCTTCACAGTTACTGGAAAAGTGTTTTCGCCAGCTCAAGCCGCTCTTCAAACTGTTCGTAAAAATCTTGTGTTAAATCATAAGGCTTCATAAAAAACAGCCTTAGCAGGAAGAGGTTGAGATTTTTTATCTCATCCTCTCCTGCCTCTCCTGCCACAAACGTTTCCGCACGCTCCAGAAGGCCGTGCCATTTTACAATATATTGCTCATATCGAACCAACTCCGGCTGATCCAGCCATCTCTCAATCCGCACCTTCGTCTTGTTCGGCGCGGAACATTCTCCAGACTGAACAAAATACCGAAAGGACTCTGCCGTATAATACCTTCCAAGCGGAAACAGCCGGCAGACGCCCGGCCGGAACGGATGGACACTGCAGCGTCCCTCCTCATTCAAAAAGCCGCATGCGTCATTCTCCCGGTTCATCGCAAGATTGGGCAGGATAATACCATCGACCACGTTTAGCTCCAGTTTATCAGCCAGAAGTGCGTCCATCGACAAGCCAGTGCCCTGTCCCAGACGGTAAACATCCATCGGATCCAGAATCGCCGATTTCCCCATCCCGTGACAGCAGTCTGAGCAGCCGCGGCAGCCGCCGCAGCCAATCCGAACCATGTCATGGCGGTCATAAAGACGACCATCTGAGATTTCATCAAGGCTTACCTGTCGTTTCATCCCTTTCACTCCTCACCCGAACAAACCAGAAAGAAAGAATAGCCCTCCTGTGCCGGAAATGACCTTTTAGTTAAAATACACCGTATCCTCTTCAGGCGGCCCAGTCAACTCGTAATTCTTCGCATAAAGAACCGGCCCTTCTTCGCCATATTCCTTTTGATACTCATAGCGAATTTCCGCGGTCAGCCAGACCCACTGCCGCGGCTTCAGAAGCCCCGTAAAGTCTGCCTTGCATACATATCCGACAAAACGAATATCCTCCGCGCAGCAAGTCATGACATTGCGACCGGGAATAAACTCATTCGACGGCAGACGGCGGGATTTCATGATTTTCGCGCGGAAACGCACCTTTTTGCCTTCATACCGATCTTTTGACTCAAAGGCGTCAAGATACCAGAGACCATAGTCAATATCGTCCACCTGGATCACATCCGCAGTCAGGTCAAACGGAGGCACATCTTTGCCCGGATCGATCGGATTCCCGTCCTGATCCTCAAAATATACCATCGCACGCGGGTTGAGCCCGCGAACCGTGCGGCGGTAAGAGAGCAGATCCATCTCTGGCGTACAGCGATTGAAAATCGCCATTTCCGTAAACTGGAACAGATTGCTCAAAATGCTCCGCATATTGTTCAGATAAACAGAAAAAGTACTCCCGTCAATCACAGTGATGACCTGCGCAATCGCCATACTGATCGGAAGCTCCTCTCCATACAGCCATTTGCAGTCCCACATGCCATTCATCTCAATGAAAATGCGCTTCGGACGATAATGTTTCTCACAGGTGCGCAGGAAATCAACTGTAAATTCCTCCTGCGAATCCGCCGTCACAACAGACATATTCATATCTGCCAGCGCCTTCTCATCGTACTCGACCTCGCCTTCCTCGCAGAGGATCAGAAGCCCCTTCTGCCCGTCCGCAAAATCGCCGCCTTCCAGTACCTCCTGCAAAAATGTGGTCTTGCCCGCTTCCAAAAATCCTGTAATTAAATAAATCGGAATTTGCCGCATACCCTATCACTCTTTTCTTTCTCGAATCCCTGATCCGTGTCCCAGTCTTCCTTTTTAAACCAGATGAAACAGCTCCGCCAGCTTCTGCTCGTTCAGCTGTGCGCCGATCACACAAAAACGCCCTGTGTAATCTGCCGCACCAGTACGAATCTCATACTCTTCCGGAACAAAATCAAAATGAATCCAGCTGCCGTCCGTCGCAGGAAGCATTCCTTTTGCGCGAAGCACAGTACCATAGCAATCCTCCTGGCCGAGTGCCTGGAGAATCTCCTCCACCTCATTCTTCGTATACTTGCGCGGCGTCTCCTGACCCCAGGAAGTAAACACCTCATCTGCGTGATGATGATGGTGATGATGATGTCCGTCGTGATCATGGTCATGGCAGCAGCATTCCCCATGCTCTTCATGATCGTGGTCATGGTGATGCTCGTGATCTCCGTGGCAGCAGTACTCTTCTTCTTCCTCTGTGTGCGCTGCCGTCTCCTCAAGGAGCATCTGCGCAAGCACGTCTGTCTCCTCCATCGCGCTCAGAATCTGCGCACCGGTCAGCTCATCCCAGGGAGTTGTGATAATAGTCGCATTCGGGTTCTTCTCACGAATCATAGCTGCTGCTTCCAGCTGCTTTTCCTCAGAAAGCTTCTGCGTACGGCTCAGAATCACCGTCGCCGCACTCTCGATCTGGTTATTATAGAACTCGCCAAAGTTCTTCATATACATTTTAATCTTAGATGCATCCGCCACGGTCGTCAGCGCATTTAATTCAAGCCCGGTCTCCTGCGCAGCACCCTCTACCGCTTTGCGCACATCCGAAAGCTTGCCTACGCCCGATGGCTCGATAATGATGCGATCCGGTGAAAACTGCTCCGCCACCTCTTTCAGAGCCTTACCGAAATCTCCCACCAGCGAACAGCAAATACATCCGGAATTCATCTCCGTAATATTGATCCCGGCGTCTTTCAGAAATCCTCCGTCAATGCCGATCTCGCCAAACTCGTTCTCAATCAACACAATCTTCTTCCCCGCAAACACCTCCGCGATCAGCTTCTTGATCAGCGTCGTCTTGCCTGCACCGAGGAAACCGGAAATAATATCTACCTTTATCATTTTCATCCTTCTTTCTATCTTTCTTTTTGATGCTGTTCTGAATAAATACCCATTTTTGATGACAAAAAGCAGCGGCTTTTCGCGCTGCTCTGCTATAGTACACCAAAAGTAAAAAGTTTTCAAGTGGGCAATCCTGCCGCCGAAAACTTAACGTCCGAATTTACCAAGAAATTCGCGGATACGCGCGTGGTCAGCGTCGAACACTTCATCTGGGGAGCCTTCGAGAGCCACAACGCCTTTGTCCATGAAAATCACGCGATCCGAAATCTCGCGCGCAAAGGACATCTCATGCGTAACAATCACCATCGTAATATGCGTCTCAGCCAACGACTTAATGACCTTCAGCACCTCGCCGGTCAGCTCCGGATCCAGCGCAGATGTCGGTTCATCAAAGAAAAGAATCTTCGGATTCAGCGCAAGCGCCCGCGCAATCGCGACTCTCTGACATTGACCGCCGGAGAGCTGGCACGGATATGCGTTCTCCTTATCAGACAACCCCATTTTCCGCAGAAGCTCCCGCGCCTCCGCAAACGCCTCTGCCTTCGGACGCTTCTGAATGGTGATCGGCGCATCCGTGATATTTTTCATCACAGAAAAGTGTGGAAACAGGTTAAAATTCTGAAACACCAGTCCGAAATAGGAGTGCACCTTTCTGGCCTGATCCCCAGTTGGATAAATTCGTCTCCCGTCAGCCTCAACCCAGGCTGTCCTTTCTCCCATGTAGGAAATTTCACCGCCATCAATCTGCTCAAGCATCGTCGCACAGCGCAGCAAGGTCGATTTCCCGGATCCGGATGGGCCAATAATCGACAGAATTTCCCCCTCACTTACGGAGAAAGAAATGTCATGAAGAACCTCCAGGTTGTCAAACTGCTTTTTTATATGGTTCATTTCAAGAAGCTTCATAGCAAGCCGCCACTCCTTTTCATCCCTGTTTTCGCCTCAGACAAAAACCCTGTCCGGTTTTCCGGAACTTCCATCACCTACTGGTAATAATTCAGCCGTTTTTCGATCTGCTCCATCACGACAGCCACTACCAGGTTAAAGACATAATAAAAGACAGCCGCTACCACAAACGGCATAAATGTCGTTTGTGACGCCGCGATCTGTTTCGCAATCGTAAACATTTCCGCATAAGCCAGCGAAAAGCTCAGAGAAGTATCCTTGACCAGCGTAATAACCTCATTCGTTACAGACGGCAAAATCCGCTTTACCACCTGTGGAAAAATAATGCGGAAAAAACATTGGATTTTCCCATAACCCAGCACCTGTGCCGCCTCGTACTGCCCCACCGGCATTGATTCAATACCCGAACGGTAAATTTCGGCAAAATAAGCAGCATAGTTCAGTGAAAATCCGATAATAATCGCGGTAAAACGGTAGCCGCCGCCGATCTTCATTCCAAACAGATAATACGGTCCAAAATAAACAACCAGAAGCTGCAGCATCAGCGGCGTCCCACGCATCACAGATATATAAATCTTTGTGATCGTACGCAGCAGGCTGTGTTTTGACATCCTGCCGAAAGAAATCAGAAGTCCAAGCGGCAGAGAAAAAATCAGGGTCAGCGCAAAAATCCCCATTGACCGAAGCATACCGCTGCTCAATTGACTCAGCATGACTGAAAATTTCATATTATTAGCAAAGAGCACCCTGCACTGGCAGGATGCCCTTATCCTCCATTTTGTCTATGACGATCTGCCGCATCCGCATCCCGATTCATAGTTTTCTTCCGATGCAGTTTCGAATGGCTACGCATAAGTCAAATATCCGCGCAAGCTATGCCATAAAAGGGGCGTTGCTTCGCGGAATAGAGCCTCTGACACAAATTATTCTGTCACAGCCTCTGTCTCCGTCTCTGCTTCATCCAGGATGCCATCGCCCAGGCAAACCATATCGCTCAGCTCATACTTTTCAGCCAGCTCCGCTACTGTGCCATCCTCTACAAGCGCCAGCAGCGCCTCATTTACTGTATCACGCAGCTCCTCATCATCCAGCCGGAAGCCAACCCCGTACTGTTCTGAATTCAGTTCTTCATCCAGGATAATATAGCCTTCTTTTTCCTTAATCTGATACTGCGCTACTCCGATGTCCATTGCCACCGCGTCAATGCTTCCAGCCTGCAGCTCTACAAATGCAGTGTTATAATCTGCAAATTCCTGCAGTGTGCCAAAGGTCGCAGCCAGATCCGCCTGGTCGCCATCGGCACTCAAAAGCTCCAGCGCCGCGGACGCAGCCTGTACACCCACAATCTTACCTGCCAGATCATCCAGGCAGGTAATACCGGAATCCTCAGACACCACAATCACCTGGCTGTTATCAACATACGGATAAGACCATGCGTAATCGTCTTCGCGCCCGTTGATCGTAAATCCGCTCCAGATGCAATCAATCGAACCTGACTCCAGCTCCAGATCCTTGGAATCCCAGTCGATCGGCGTCTTAATCAGTTCCCAGCCCTCCAGGTCGCAGACCGCCTGTGCAAGCTCAAGGTCAAAGCCGGTGTACTCGCCGTCATCATCCATATAGCCATACGGCGGATACTCCGCATCAAAACCTACGGTAAATGTCGTTCTCTCATCCGCCATGCTGACTGTACCCATCGTCATAGACGCTGCCAAAGCCGCAGCAATCACACCAGCCATCCAATTCTTCTTCATAATAGCTCCTCCTTTTCTGTTTATAGCATTATTACTGTGTTGCTCTACCACGCTAAATTACGCGTTTATACTAACAGATAATTCTAATACTGTCAACAAAGTTTTCACACCTTACGCGCCTGTAACCATGAAAAAGGCCCTCACAATCCGTGAGAGCCCATATCCTTTTATTCATTATATTCGCTCAGCGTACTCCGATATTTCAGAATCCAGACGCCAAACAACAGCATCCACCCTATCTGTCCGACGCCGGCAGCGATACCGGTAATTTCCAGGTTTACAATGCCAGAAAGGACATTTATAATTCCAGTCAGCGCAAGGATCATATGAACCACTGCCACATACGATGATACCTTCCCGCAGCACTCCCCTTTCCGTGCGTTTGTGCTGATAATCCGGATCGTCGAAAGATAGCAGAAAAAGTACATCACAATCGCCATCGTCACCACAATCGCGCAAATCAGCGTGACCACCGCAATTATCAACAGACTCTGGGTTCCCCCGCTCCACGCCGCAATCACAAGTGTCACAGAAAGTATCAGTACAACCAGCAGAACCACACAGGCAGCAATCATCTCTATAATCGTCACAATCTGCAGCAGCATAAAGCCGATGCCCGACATCTTTTCCTTCGAGCCGTGTGCCAGAATAAAGATCAGCCAAAGCCCCAGACACAGCAGAAGATCCGGAACACGAATCACCAGGTTAATCGCCAGCGCACCCTGATCCAACTGCGCCATCGCCGCCTGAAACATGCTGACATAACCCCTCAGCTGGGAAGGAAGATCGAGAAGATTCAGCAGCTTCGCAATCTGTCCATAACTCAATTCTCTCATAAAAATCGCCGCAACTGATCCAGCCAGAAACACGGTCTGGAAGAGCGCAACTACAAGCAGCAACGGCGACGTAAGTGCGTCCTTTGAAGCTTCCGTCACTCTCCGAGCCAGGCTGGAGCTCTTACCGCTGTGGTGATGTGCCTGCTGAGAGACTCCACGGTTTTCCTGCGGTGTCTGCGCATACGGCTGCACAGACGGTTTCTGCTGCTGACCGACCGCGCCTGAAGCATTTCCCGTCATGCCTGTTCCGGCGGCCGCACGTCCCTCTGCCGGACGCTGAGAAGAGCGCATATCTGCAGATGCCGCTGTATTCTGCCTTTGCGCTGTCTCCGGCCGTCTTCTCGGCTGAAGCGGGTCACTCTGCACTGCGCTTCCGTATACCACATTCTCTCCGGCATGTCCGCCATGCACATCTCTGCGGATCACACCCTGCGCACCTTCAAACTCCGCCATGGAATCCTGTCCGTAAATCTGCGGACCGCTCTTCGTTCTCCGCGGCCTTCCCTGGCGCTGCGCATTCGCCTCATTCTTCGTCAAAATATCGGATTCATCCTGCACAGGTGTCTCCATCTCCTGCCGCGCCAGGGGCTCTGACGCTGGCGTTGCCGGCTCCGTTTCTTCAGCCTCCGCGGATATATCCATCTCTCGTCGTGCCAAAGCCTCCGCTGCTGCAGCCGCCGGTTCCTCGGTCGGAACCTCTTCGGGCGCTTCCATCTCCCGCCGTGCCAGAGCCGCTGCCGCACTCTCTGCCGGAGTCACGGTATCCTTTTTCTGCGGTACCTCCGCCATACGCTTTGCAAACGCCTCTGCCGCACTCTGTACTGGCTCTTCTGCTGCTCGTTCTACGATTGTCTCTGCCTGTTTTGCGCTCGCCTCCGCCTGCTCAGCATATGTCTCTGCCTGCTTCGCAAATACTTCTGCCTGCTTCGCATGCGTCTCCGCCTGTTTCGCAAACGTTTCATATGCGTCTTCCGCTTCAGATTCCGGCCTGATCTGCGCAGAGGGCTCCACTGCCTCGCCGCTCTGAGGTACCGAAGCGGCAAAATCCTCTTCCGGAAGAACCGTTACCCCCGGCTCATCGACACGAAGCATTTCCTCTGTAACAGCCTGTTCCGGCTGCGGCGCCGAATCCGGCTGTGCCGCTGACTCATCCTCCTGTACCTTCGTCAGAACTTCTTTCAGCTGTTCCTCGATTCTCTCATCCGGTTCCAGAGAAGCTTCTCCGTCGTCAGCATCACTTTCCATATCTATGAATGGATTCCCACATACATTGCAGACCACACTGTCGTCATCCCCGACATTACCACATACGATACAGCGCTTCATACTTATTTTGTTCCTCCTGTTCCGGCTTCCCCGGGGTCTCTCATTCACGTACTTCCCCGCCTGCAGCCATACTGTCCTTTCTCCGCCCCTTCAACAGGTGTGCAGTCAAAGAATGCACAGTACTCCCGCTTCATAGCCATCTTTCGTCGCCCATCCGGACATAATTTCTCTGTCATTATACCCCATTTGGTAAACAGGAGCAAGCAAAATCATAAATTCCATGTAAAATCATCACCGCACAAATGCACTCTACATATCCAGATATTTTTCCAGGCTGACCAGCTTTACACTCAGCACAAAAACTTCTGTCGCCAGCTGCAGCTCTTCCAGCGTCGGGAATGACGGAGCAATACGAATGTTGCTGTCCTTCGGATCTTTTCCATACGGATAGGTCGCTCCTGCACCGGTCATCTTCACGCCAGCGTCCTTCGCCTTGGCCACAATCTTCTTCGCACAGCCATCCAGCGCATCGAAAGAAATGAAATAACCGCCTTTCGGCTTTGTCCAGCTGCCGATCTCCAAACCGCCAAGCTCCCGCTCCAGTCCTTCTTCAACCGCCTCAAACTTCGGCCGCAGGATTGCTGCATGCTTTCTCATGTGCTCATGCACGCCATCCATGTTTTTAAAGAAACGCACATGACGCAGCTGGTTCAGCTTATCATGCCCGATCGTCTGATAAAACAATGCGCGCCGCGCATCCTCCAGATTCGCCTCCGAAGCAGCAAATGCCGCAATTCCTGATCCCGGGAAAGAAACCTTTGAAGTAGAGATAAATTTATATACCAGATCTTCATTTCCAACTTTCTCAGCCTCAGTCAGAAGCTCCAGAATCACATCCTGGTCATCGTCATACAGATGATGAATCGAATAGGCATTGTCCCAGAAAATACGGAAATCCTTTGCCGCCGGCTTCAGATTGGCAAACCGCAAAACTGTCTCGTCCGAGTAGGAAACGCCGGTCGGATTTGAGTACTTCGGCACACACCAGATTCCCTTAATCAGCGGATCATTTGCTACCAGCTGCTCCACCATATCCATATCCGGACCTGTCGGCAGCAATGGTACATTGATCATCTCGATTCCAAAAAACTCTGTAATACCAAAATGACGGTCATAGCCAGGCACTGGGCAGAGAAATTTCACTTTTTCCAACAATCCCCATGGCGTATGTCCGCACACGCCCATCGACATTGCCCGTGCTACCGTATCAAACATCACATTCAGGCTGGAATTCCCGTAAATCAGAATATTCTTTTCCGGCACCTCAGACATATCCGCCAGCAGATGCCTTGCCTCTGGTATCCCGTCCATCACACCGTAATTCCTGCAGTCTACTCCGGATTCACAGGTCAAATCCGCCGTGCTGCTCAGTACATCCATCATTCCATTGGAAAGATCCAGCTGCTCCTTCGAAGGCTTTCCCCGCGACATATCCAGCTTCAGATCCTTTGCCTTCATCTCCTGATACCTGGCTTCCACAACTGCCTTTTCCGCCAAAAGCTCTTCACGGGTCATCATTTTATAAGGTTTCATAACGTATTCTCCTCCAGTCCTGTATTCTGCGCACATTGTCTTTCTACCGCGCACAAATGTCCGTATCTATCTAAAATTCACCTTACCTATTCTAGCCCCAGAGTCCTTGTTCGTCAAGGCTTTCTTCCCGCGCCGACGAGGAAAATCCGCCTTAAAATTTACGGTTTTTTGTATCCATTCCAAACAGCATTACCTTTCCCTCGCAACCGAGATGGCACTGAACCGTTACAAATCTTTTACCTGAGCCCGCTCTGTATACTGCGAAATCTGAATGGCATCCTCAACCTCCAGATCTCTCTCCCCGGCCAGAGATTCCAGATGATGCCGGAATTCATGCAGCAATACTTTTCGCATCTTATCCAAGAACGCCTCCCTTGACCAGGAGCCGCAGCAACGCATGAAAGAGCCATAATACAGCACAACAAAACGTCCCAGGTAATAATCCCTGTGGTATTCCCCCATTACAAAAAGATCGCCGCGCAGATCTGCCGGGTGCAGCCTTGCCTGCGCTTTCACGATAATGCCTCCATTCAGTTCCCGGTAGAATTCCTCCGGAAACGTATCGGCAATCTCGTAGGCCGCTGTCTCGAATTCGTCAAACGTCATAAAACGCCTCTCTGCTTCCCTGCCTGCACTGTACAGGTCATATCCCAACCAGATTTACTTATTCCTTTTCTACTGGTGCGACCAGTTGCCCTGCGCCATCAGCATACAGTCCCGACTGTGCTCACACCTGCCATAATCACAGTCCGACTCCAGCAATATCCGACTGCCATCCGCCGCGACCTCATATTCGCATAACACCGTTCTCGTCTGATTCTGTCTTTTACAAAATCCGCTGATAAAAATCTCTGTCTCCATACATCACTGCCCCGATTATAGATTCATAGATACCTATTTTTTCAGCCCAATCAGAGTCTTTTTCAGCTCCTCCTCCATTCGGTTGAGTTCATCCTCCGCTGCACGGCGTTTCGCCCGGCCATCCTCCTGAATCTTCATCACCTCATCAAGAGTGGAAATCAGGCTCGCATTGGTCGATTTCAATGTCTCCAGATCGACAATGCCCCGCTCGGACGCTTTCGCGCTCTCAACCGTTGCCATCTTCAGCTGCTCCGCATTCTTTTTCAGAAGCGCATTGGTCATATCCGTGACTTCCTTTTGCGCCTTCGCCGCCTGGTTCGCGTGCTCCACTCCCAGTGAGATCACCATCTGGCTCTTCCAAAGCGGGATCGTATTCACCACCGTCGACTGAATCTTTTCAATCATCAGCGTATCGCTCGCCTGTACCAGGCGAATCTGCGGTGCCGTCTGAATGGAAATCATGCGCGTCAGCTCCAGGTCATGAATCTTCTTCTCAAAGCGATCGCACAGATCCTGCAGGTCTTTCGCCGCCTGCGCGTCCTCCGGCAGATTGCTCCGCTGCGCTTTCTCCACCGCTGCGGCAACCTCCGTCGCCCGCACCTCCTCCAGGCGCTTTTTCCCGGCCAGAATGTACATCGACAATTCCTTAAAATAAGTGAGATTCAGATCGTACATCTTGTCCAGCACAGCCACGTCCTTCATCAGCTGTACCTGATGATCCTCCAATACGGTGCAGATTTTTTCAACGTTCACTTCTGCCTTATCATATTTCGCCTTCATATTGGCTACTTTATTGCCGCTCTTTTTAAAGAGGCCGCCAAACAGGCCTTTTTCACTCTCGTCCTCATCAAAGCTCTTCAGCTCCGTCACAAGGCTGGAGATCATATCGCCAACTTCACCAAGATCCTTTGTGCGCACATTTTTCAGAGCTGTTTCTGAAAAATCTGCCATTTTTTTCTGTGTACCCGCGCCATACTGCAAGATACCGTTCGAATCATGCAGATCGATCTGTTTGCTGAACTCATCCACCATCTTCCGCTCTTCCGGCGTCAGGGAATCCTCCGTCAGCTGTGGGTCCGCAGCCACCGGCTTCGTCTCCGTTTCCACCGTCGGCACCGCGGCCGGCTCCTCCGCCACCGGCGTCCCGAACGTCAATACCGGCGTCGGCACTTCAACATCTACAAAATCCTTAAATTCATCCATTTTGTTTGTCCTCCCATTTTCTTGTACTATTTACCAATTTAAACCAATACGAAACGCAAACCTGTGTCCTGCCATTCCGAATGATTCCCAATCAATTCTTCTTTGACGAATCCCCATTCGAGGCCTTCGATGAAGCTTTCGCTTCAAATCCGCTCTTCGTCAGCCCCTCCTGCGCCAGCATGGAATTCAGCACGGAAATATCCGAAGAAATGTCCCACGCCTGTTCCTCATACAGGTCATCCAGCAGTTTTTCAAATGCGGTGTTGATTGTATCCAGCGCACTCTCAATCTCTGCACGCGTACTTTCAATGTTCTGCCCACGGATCGGCTGATCATCCAGCTCACAATAGGCATCCAGCAGCTTGCGCGTCGTCGGAAGATAATAACTCATCATCTTACGCAGATCGGGAACTGCGTCCGGATTCTTCTCCGCCTCCCGGAAAATTCTCGTCACCACCAGTTCCAGCCGATCCAGCTTCGCCGTCATCTGCACGTCCGGAATCTTCGCATTGCACTCATGAATATGGCGAATGTATTTCTGCCCTTCCTCGATCAGCGCCTGATGCTCCGGCGTCCGCTCCGTTTTCTCTGTATCTGCCGTCCCTGTATCCGTCCTCTTCTGCGTCGCAGCAGAAGACCGGGTGTCGGCGCTGCCCGTCTGCGGTTCACTCTGCCGTTTCTCATATTCTGCCTCGGTCTGCAGATACTGCTGATACGTCGACTGGTCTGTAATCAGAAGCGTCTCCTTCCGATCCAGATATCCCACAGGAAAATAACCGCGCCGAATCATCTTTTTCAGATCCTTCTTCACAAAACTGCTGCTCTCGCCAATCCCGGCCGCCAGTTCCTCAATCATGCAGTACGTCCGCGCTCCGATCACTTCCTGGTAACGCTTAAATCGTCTGGAAGCCCCCAATCGCTGCTGTCCGTTCGCGCCCAGCAGCACGCTGCCCGCAAAAAGCAGTCCGGTCGTAACGCCTCCTGCCGCAAACAGAAACAGATCGCCAATCATGGCAGCGGCAGCGGCTTCCATCGCAAGGCTAGCTCCAAAAACTACACCCATGCCATAGCCAACGTACTTCATCAGCTTGCTGGTAAATTCACCCGGCACCTGCCGCTTTGCTTTCACAGGCGGGGTGTTCTGCGCTCTCTGACCATCAAAAGTGCCATACGTCCGGCCCGCCGCCCGCTTATATGACTGACCTCCCTGAGCCGCCGTCTGTTCATATGCTCTGCGAACCCGATCCGCCGAGCCCCGGTAGGTCTGATCGTACTCATATGCGTCCTGGGCTGTCCCATAACCGCCATTGGCATTACCATATATATTGTCATTTGATCCGTCACCGGTCTGTTCATAACGATCATAGGTCTGACCTCCCGACGTCCAGCCGCCTCTGCGGTTCCCGCCGAGATTCCCCCAAATTGCGTCCTGCAGGCCGTCTACCGTATCATTCACCACATCTGCAATCGTATTGCCAAGCTGCGAAAAATCTCCTGTATCCACAGCATCCTGCACCAGTTTCTTTATCTGATCCCCGGCTTCATACCAGTCATTTTTCGTCATTCTGTACGCTCCCTGACCTTTCGTCGTTACAGGTCACACCCCAATTCACGTTATTTAACCACTACAGGTATGACCAGTAACCTTTCGTCCCTTGTATCATCCTATAATGCTCTCATAATAGCATATTCATTACTTTGCTTCAAGGAAAAAATCAGATGGGAAAAGGCTGCCCGCCATTCTGGCGGACAGCCCTGAAATTCTGTGAATAACTATAACTTATACCATTCTGTCTTATGACCAGTATCTTCTCGCGCATACCGGTGTGCGGTAATTATAGCTTGAAATGATGATACCAGTGCTGGATGTACTTGCATGTACCACCTGGCCATTGCCAATATAGAGCGCTACATGGCTGATGCCGCTGCCATCAGAATAGAACAACAGGTCTCCGGCCTGGATGTCACTTAAGGATACCGAAGTACCGCTGGATGCCTGCGCCGCTGCTGTTCGCGGAATACTAATTCCAAAGTTCGCGAATACAGACTGTGTAAATCCAGAGCAGTCCGCTCCATTTGTCAGGCTCGTCCCACCGTATACATATGGGTTCCCGACAAACTGTACCGCATAGTTCGCGATCGCCTGTCCGGTAGAAGAAGACGAAGAAGAACTCGTGGTCGTCGTTGTGGCTGCCGCCTCTGTAGATGTCGTCTGTGCTGTATCCGTCTGCGCGGCCTCTGTCTGCGCCGCTTCCGTATAAGTCGTCTCCGTGCTCGCAGCCGCTTCCGTGTAAGTCGTCTCAGAAGAAGACGTATCTGTTGTCGTTGATGTAGAAGTATCCGTTGCCGCAGAATACTTCAATTCATCCGCTACTGCTACTGCAGACAGATAATCCTGATATGCGGCTACCGCCTCATCGTATGTATCATATACCAGCTGCTCATCCGCCTGCTGCGTCGCCGCGTCCGCTGCTTCCTGTGCCTCCAGATAGGTCTGGTACGCTTCATCTACCGCTGCCTGTGCCTCACTCAGGCTTGCAGACGATGAACTCGACGTTGACGAAGAATCCGTGTATGTCTCCGTGTACGTCTCAGCCGCCGCCGTTTCCGCTGCTGCCGCTTCCGCTGCTGCTGCTTCTGCGGCCGCCGCCGCTTCCGCTTCTGCAGCCGCTGCTTCCGCTTCCTGCTCCGCCAGATAAGCCAGCCACTGCGCGTCGAGTCTCTCCTGCTCCTCTTCCAGCGTCTCCGCTGTCGAGTAGTAAGTATCATAGCTCACATACCACGCATTGATATATCCGTATGTACCATCCTCCAACACAACCTTCATCCAGTCGCCCTCATAGGAAACCACTTCCAGCTGATCAGAAGAATATACCATGCCGATCGTCGAGGAATCTTCGCTCGCCTCAGAGTGAACCCAAAGCCCCTCTGCGTTGACCGTCGCTACATTATAGGCCACGGCCTCCGCGATCTCATCTGCTTCTTCACCAATCGCGAAATACGCGGCATTTACATAGCCGGTCACATTACCCGACTGTACCTCGTACCAGTCGCCAAGCTGTCCAAGGATCGTCACCGAACCGTTGTTATAAACCTTGCCAACCACTTCGCCGTCGGCACTTGCCTCCGCGCGTACATTAATATAATTCTCACACTGCGCAAAAGCCAGCTCACCACTCAGGCTGGTATCATACACCGCTTCGGTCTCGGTCTGCGCTTCCGTCTCCACTGAAGCTGCTTCCGCAGTGTCTGTGCCTACTTCCGTATCTGCGGTCTCGTCCACTGTCGTATCTGCTGCATCAGTATCCGTCTCGGAAATCTCAGCTGCGGAATCCGACGTCTCATCTGCTGTCTCAACCGTCGTAGTCGCGCCCTGTGCTCCCCCAGTGCTGACTACTGTATCTGTCTCACTCAGCCCCACCAGCGTCGTTGAACTGCTGCTCACTACTGTACTTGTCTCACTCAACCCCGCAAGGGTCATGCTTCTATTATTATCCGCAAAGGCAACCGTCCCAAAACTGCTGAACGTAATTCCCACTGCCAGACAGCAGGCCGTAAATTGCATCACTGCTTTTTTCATCATCTATCCCCGCCTCCAAACAACTTTAAAGCTTATTACGAATTTATTACATTTATTACGATGGTATAATAACAAATAGCGGGGAGTTTGTCAAGCGCATTTAATATTTTTTAAATAATTTCTGCAAAAGGTATTAAAATCTATAACAGTCAGCATATTTTCGGATGGCTTAAACCACCCCTTATTACATATACAAAATGCGTTCTGGCGCAGCCTGACAGCAAGTGTCAGGCTCGCCGTGAATAGTAACCACCTCTTCTTCAGGACAATGCACACTCCAGATATGCTTCCACCGAAGAAATCACATTTGCTCCATCCGATACTGCGGTCACAATCTGGCGTAAATGCTTCGTCCGGATGTCTCCGGCAGCAAAAATACCCGGTTTCTCTGTAATTCCATCTTCCCCGGCACAAATATAACCATTTTTATCAAGGTGTAATAAGTTAGTAATAATTTCCGTATTTGGCTTTGTCCCGACCGCGATAAAGACGCCGTCCAGATCCAGGACACGCTCCGTCCCATCCTTTTTATTGCGAATCACAGCGCACTCGACCTGCTCCTCACCGCGGATGGCGGTCACCTCGGAATCCCAGATAAATTCCACATTCTCACATTTTTTCAGGTTATCCTGCAACAGCCGCGCAGCACGCAATTCATCCCGCCGATGGATCAGATACACCTTCTCACAGCCGCGGGCAAGAAAAAGCGCATCTTCAACCGCAGCATCGCCGCCGCCCACAACTGCGACTGTCCGGCCTTTGAAAAATGCGCCGTCACAGGTCGCGCAGTACGACACTCCCATACCTGCCAGTTCTTTCTCACCAGGCACACCAAGGGATCTGTGACGCGCGCCCATCGCCAGCACCAGCGTCCGGGCGCGAAATTCCTCCCGATTCGTATATAACACCTTAACGCGGCCTTTTTCCTCTTCACCGATATGTCTTACTTCTATATTCGTAAACTTCACGCCCAGCTTCTCCGCGTGCTCGCGGAATTTTACCCCCAGCTCAAAACCGCCGATTCCCGGCAGCCCCGGATAATTGTCCACCTCGTAGGTGTTCAGCATCTGCCCGCCGCTCATGTATTCTTTTTCCAGCACCAGCACGGACAGCTGCGCGCGCACCGCATAGATTGCCGCCGTCAGACCAGCCGGGCCTGAGCCCACAATAATAACGTCGTAAATCATCACACCACTTCTCCTTTCTTACCGGGCAGGACCGGCTCCGTCTCTGCCAGTTCCATATGATTCCGCTGGCAGCACCTCCGCCCTACAATTCATGATAATAAGGGCAGATGTCCTCATAATGCCCATCCTTCATCCGAAATCCGCCCGGAATCACACCCAGTTGTACAAAGCCAAGCCGCTCATACAGGTGCCGTGCGTGAGTATTCGACGCCACTACCGCATTAAACTGCATCACACGAAAGCCATGTGCTTTTCCCTGCACCAGGCAGTCGCTCACCAATTTGTCTCCGATGTGGAACCCCCGCAGATCCGTACGTACCGCATAGCTCGCATTACAGATATGCCCGCATCGCCCGATATTATTCGGATGCAGAATATAAAGTCCGCAGACCTGACCGGAATCCAAATCCTCGGCCACCGCCGTGTATGTCTGCGACGCAAAAAAATCCCGCCCTGACTCCTCCGTCAAAAGCTCCTCCTGCGGAAACGCAATTCCATCCTCTACCACCCGGTTCCAGATCGCAATAGCCGCGGATACATCCGAATCTTCATATTTTCTGATTGTGATATTCATAAATTCCACTTCCTTAAAATCAAATCAGGCGTTTTGTTGCCTCTTAAAACAGTGGGGCAGCCTTTGGGCTGCCCTGTTTTTTCAAAGGAACTATATCCTGCTCAATGATGGAACAGCCGGATGCCCGTAAACGCCATTGCCATTCCGTATTTATCGCAGGTCGCAATCACATCCGCGTCGCGCACCGAGCCGCCTGGCTCCGCAATATACTTCACGCCGGACTTATGCGCCCGCTCAATGTTATCGCTGAACGGGAAAAACGCGTCGGAGCCAAGCGTCACATCCTGCATCTGATCCAGCCATGCACGTTTCTCCTCCTCTGTAAACACCTTCGGTTTCTCAGTAAAGACCTTCTCCCACGCGCCGTCCGCGAGCACATCCATATATTCCGCTCCGATATAAACGTCAATCGCGTTGTCTCGCTCCGCACGGGTGATTTTGTCAGAAAACGGCAGATTCAGTACCTTCGGGCACTGGCGCAGGAACCAGTTGTCCGCCTTCCCTCCTGCCAGTCTCGTGCAGTGTACTCTCGACTGCTGGCCTGCGCCGATACCGATTGCCTGTCCGCCCTTTACAAAGCAGACCGAATTCGACTGCGTGTACTTCAACACAATCAGCGCAATCTTCATATCTGCAAGCGCTTCTGCCGGGATATCCTTATTTTCCGTCACAATATTCGCAAGCAGCGCGTCGTCGATCGGCAGCTCCTGGCGCCCCTGTTCAAAGGTCACGCCGTACACCTGCTTGTGCTCGATCGGATCCGGTCGATAATTTTCATCAATCTGAATCACATTATAATTTCCCTTTTTCTTCTGCGCCAGAATATCCAGCGCCTCCTGCGTATATCCCGGAGCAATCACGCCGTCCGACACCTCCCGCTTGATCAGCAGCGCTGTATCACGGTCGCAAACATCTGAGAGTGCGATGAAATCCCCAAACGAAGACATCCGGTCCGCGCCCCGTGCCCGTGCGTACGCACACGCCAGCGGCGACAGATTCTCATAGTCATCCACCCAGTAAATCTTCGCCAGCGTCTCTGTAAGCGGCAGCCCCACCGCCGCGCCGGCTGGAGATACATGCTTAAAGGAAGTCGCCGCCGGAAGCCCCGTCGCCGCTTTCAGCTCGCGCACCAGCTGCCAGCCGTTAAACGCGTCCAGGAAATTAATATACCCAGGCCGCCCCGAAAGTACTTCAATCGGCAGCTCACTCCCGTCCGCCATGTAAATGCGCGACGGTTTCTGGTTCGGGTTACATCCATATTTCAGAGCTAATTCTTTCATGAGAGTTCATCCTTTCCTATACTTAGTCTCATTTCCATTTAAACTGTTCTATATGTTTTCCTGAAAACACTTACTGATTTTTATTCACAATCCGCGTCTCATATTTGCCTGTCGCGATATCAATATACCGCACAAACAACGACACCTTGTTATCCTCATTCAGGCTGCTCCAAAGCAGATCGGTGCACTCATCAATCCCGTCCGGAATCGACACACGCTTCGGCTCACCTTCAAAGCTCGGAAGCGGATTTCCGTCTTTCATATACGTATGAATAAACCGCCCTTCCCCGGCCACACAATTCTCGTAAGCATACGTATAACGGTTGCACGCAGCCGGATTTCCATCAGCGCTCTTCAGAATGGACATTGCAAAATTAAATTGCCCGTTTTCGATGTGAAGTATCCCCGAAATCCGCGGCGTATAATTCGGCCCATCCGGCTCAAATTCGCGGCTGCGCAGCGACTGTTCAAATGTCATCTGCCTGTCCATCTGATCGTAAATTGTATCCGTCTGGTCGCCATTTGTCACAATCGTCTTATTGCCTAAAACACGTACCGGCGCATAAATAATCAGGCTCGGATCCTCCAGCTTCGCCGGGTCAAACGCCTGTGTGCGAATCCCCTCGCCGTCCTCTACAAATACCCTGTTCCTGCTATTTCCGCTCCTGCCCATGATAAAGTACGCGGCCACGGCCTTTGTACTATCCTTCGTCCTGCCAATCACAATGCCCCGTCCCGGGTAACTATTTGCCTTTAAATCCGTTTCCAAACTAAGCAGCTCCATAACCATCCTCCTTAAAACAGAAAAACCGTCCGGCAAAAAAACTCCTTCTTTGCCCAGACGGTCGACTCCTCTACACTCATACTCCCCTGTGGTCACCCACTTCCGTCAGTTGTATGAGCATCTAAACCATAACATCATATCGACAAAAAAGCAAGCCCCTTTTATTTTTTGTTCGCTTTTTGATTTTCCGCCTTTTGGCTTTCAAGTAACTTATCCACTTTTTCATTCGCTTCATCTAGGTCCTTGCAGCCTTCCAAAATCATCTTCACCATTTCAAGAATCGTTGTAAATTGTTTATCTGTCATAAAATCTTCCATTGTCCTTCCCTCCATTCCACGAAAAATTTCCCACTTTTATATCAGATTTCTCGCAGAATGGATATCCCAACTGCGGAAGTAACCATGCTTTCTCTTCATCATACCTAAGAAATGCTCCCCGTAATCGCGCTCCACACGTCGTCGGTCTCGTAGCCGAGCCGCCAGGCAGCGATGCCGCCAAGCTCATATTCACTGATGAATGCGGCACGGGCAGCGACGGAATCGGCATCTTCGAGCCAGATCTGGCAGAGGCGGCCATCGGAAGCTGCCCACTCAGCGTACTGCTGGCCAGTGCTTTCGTCGTAAGCGGAAGTGACGCCCGCTTCAGACAGAATTTCCTGCGTCTCACTCATGGTGAGAACTTCACTCGTCACATTGGTAGTGCCGTCTGACAAAGTCTCCGTGTACCAGAGCCTGGTATAAAACGGAATCGCGCTGATAACCTTTTCTTTGGAAATCTCCAGCAGCATATTCTGGATGCCAGTCTCCTCGAATTCCATGGAAGCGACACTTCCGGCGTCAGAACCGGAATAATGCTCGTCGTAACCCATCATTATAATATAATCACAGATGATGCCGAGTTCTTTCCTATTATATTGCGTCGAATATTCGGTCGGCACTGGAACATCAACGGACAGAACAAGGCCATATTTACGGCAAAGAATCGACAGCTCTCGCAGGAACTGTACATAATCATACCCGGATTCCTGAGCGATGCCTTCAAAATCAATGTTGATACCGTCAAATCCCAGCTCGAGTGCCTGCTCGATCAGGAAGTTTTGCACCGTCTGGCGCGAGGAACGAGTCGCGAGGAGAGTGGAGGTACTGACATCCTCGCTAAAATTGCTGACAAGCGCCCATACCTGCAGCCCCGCTGCATGCGCTTCTTCAACATAGGAAGCACTGGCATAAGACAGAATACTCCCACTGTTGTCATTTAAATAATACCAGGTCGGCGAGATCACATTCACGCCAGTCATCGCTGCAATGTCTTCCGACAGATTGTCGTTCATCGCGGTATAATTGATCTGATGAAATACCAGATTCACCCGGCCGTCCAGGCTGATACTGGAATAATCGGCCTGATAATAGGTGTCGCGCACAGTTTCTTCTATATTAATAAGATTGCCTGATTTGATGTAGCCGATGTAGCCATCCGCGGTCACGACCTGCGTCCAGTTCTCCAGCTGCTCCAGCACAGTCACCGTGTCGCCTGCAGTCACATCAGTCAGGATCGCGCTCTTGATACCGCCGCGGTAGCGCACGACACCATCCTTTTTCACCTCAGCGACGGTCACGGTAACACTGCCGGTCGTGATAACGACGCGCGCCGGGGATTCATAGGTCTCAAAATGCAGGTTTGAATACTGCTGCAAAAAGTTCATCGACAGAAACATGCCGGAGGACGTTGTCTTCACAATCTCATACCCCACATCATAACTTTCTCCATCGATGGTATAGGCCGAACTGTTCACAGGAATCTCGAAGATCTGATCTGCTGTTGTAAACAGCATCACTGCCTCCGAGGAATCCCAGTAAAATCTGGAATTCAGCGTACTCTGGACGAGCGTATAGTCAATATATGCGTTCCCGCTCACGATCAGCGCGCGCTCCTGTGCTATGTAATCATCGATCACTACCGCGGCAACCGCCTCTCCTTCTATCCCTAGCGATGGTTCCGTCGTCCCCTCCGCAAAGCCAAAGTAGGTATCGGAAGGCATCCTCTCAGTGGTTGGCATGAATTTCTGCACACATACAAATACAATCGACAACAGGCCGACGGTGATGAGCAGCGCCGCCAGTCGCCGGAAAGTTTTATTTTTATAATTCATTTGCTGTACTTCCCCTTTCGCCAGCCGCGGTTCCAGCACAAATCCCGCAGCGCGTTTTTCTTATCTGCCAGTATAACAGGTTCTGCAAAATCCGTCATGTTTTTCGCCTAATTTTCAAAAAAGATTAAGAAGTCGCAGGCCTTTGCGGGAAAACAGCGGCTCTGGCGTCCTCCTTTCTTTTTTCGTCTTTCTTCAAAAAATGCAGGCCTGACAGGCCAAAGTGACCGATATTTGCTTTTGTATCCGGTCTTAAGACTGGTTCAGACGAATTTTGACAAAATTAATCCCTGTGATCGCTTCCTGGTCGTTTCCGATGAAATCCCGCATATATGCGGAATCTTCGGCGAACAGACAGGCGCTGACAATTTCGTCTGCGTGGCAACGCTTTCCTTCCAGGTAGAGCTGCGTTCCTGCCCGCTCATAACCGCGCAGCTCTTTCTTCAGCGACGCGGCTGCTTTATTGCTGTATTGCGGTTTCATTTGTCTATTCAATTTTCTCCCTCTTCACGGGCAGAAAAGAATGGAGGTGCGTGTGATATATTTCCGGTATTTCTGCCCGGTTTTTCTTATTCTTTCCTATTGCATTTTCCGTAAATCTTTATTATACTACAGTTGACGTTGTATAGCGGAAAGGGTATACGATTTGTACTGTAATTGGGAAGTACAGCCCGGCAGCGTAAATATCCCTCCTTTCAAAAGTTGTATATCCTTTCTGTTGTATATTATAAACAATTTGAGCATGATATGCAAGTACTTTTTTCCTTTTTATTTAAATTTATACACTTTACATCCGGCTTTAAATGCGTATAATACAATATCAATAACACTTCAGAGAAGATCTATAGCCTGCCATCAAAACCGCCGCGCGGAGTCATTGCCGCTATTCTGGATCTTCGGATGATAGATGTAAAGGATGTGATTGCATGAGAATTGAGAAAATTAACGATCGGCAGATTCGCTGTACACTGACGAGCGAAGATCTGGCCAGTCGAAATATCAACGTCAAAGAGCTCGCCTATGGGTCAGATAAAGCCAAGCAGCTTTTTATGGATATGATGCAGGTTGCCGCGCAGGACTTCGGATTCGAGGTAGATAATATGCCGCTGGTGATCGAAGCAATCCCGGTGTCGATGGATACGATCATCCTGATTATCACGAAGGTCGAAGATCCGGAAGAGCTGGATACACGTTTTGCCCGCTTCGCGCCGGAAAGCGCGAACGCAGATATCGGACTTTCATTCTCTGAGCTGAAGGAGCACATAGAAGGTGCGGATGACATTCTGGATCTGATCCGGCGGATTTCTGAGGGTCGGAAGCGCACTTCAGAAAAAGGAGCGCTTGTAGAGGGCGTTGAGCCGATGGATGAGTCCGGGACAGACGAAGACAACCCGGCAGATCAGGAAGCTTTACCGGATCTGATGCGTGCTTATTGCTTCCACTCACTGGACGAAGTGATCCGTGTAGCGGGTGTCCTTGGCAATATCTATGACGGACCGAATACCCTGTTCAAAAGTGAGGAGGACAACGCCTACTATCTCTTATTAAAAAAAGCGTCCTGTTCACCCGCGCAGTTTAATAAGGTCTGCAATATCCTCTCGGAATATGCCGTCGCCTGCAAATTTACCGTCGGTTTGGAAGCATACTTCCGCGAACATTTTGAGACAATCCTTGCGGAGCACGCGCTGAAAAGCCTGAGTGAGATTCTGTAAAATGATAAAAGTACGAAAAAGCGAGAACAGCCCTCTGCGGATAAATCCGCTCGGGCTGCTTTCGCTTTTTTGCTGCTGCGCTGAACTGGTGGAAAACATGATACCACGGATTGCTCCGTGCTTCGCACTCACGCAATCCTAAAAACATTCGGAATCCGCTCATTTTTCTGCGAAAAATGGCTACTTCCTCACGTTTTTGCGGGTCTTAAAGTCATGAATTGGAGCGCAAGCGTTCCATTCCTGACTTTTGACCCTGGTATCATCACATGAGCGGAGCTAAAAGTTTCAGGACGTGGCCGGCGATCTTTCGCGTAATTTTATCATGTCTGATATCGAAATCTGTTACAAGCTGGCACTCGATCAGTGTTCGGCGGAAGTCTTCTTCGATGTCCCGGATCTGGGGAACTTCGTACAGAAAAGCCGCGCACTCAAAGTTCAGATAAAGACTGCGATAGTCGAGATTAATCGCACCTACGACGCCGCAGATGTCGTCACTGACGACGACTTTGGAATGGACAAAGCCCGGTGTGTACTCAAAGATACGTACGCCGGAATGAATCAGAACTTTGTAGTAGGAATGCGCCAGCGCAAAGGCATATTTTTTATCCGGAATGTGCGGCAGGATCAGCTTGACGTCGACGCCTCGCCGCGCAGCATAAATCAATGCCTGCAGAAGTTCGTGATCCGGTATCAGATAAGGGGTCATTATGTGAACATACCGCTGCGCTCCATTCAGGATTTCCAAATAGACGCGTTCGGCTGTCTGTGTCTCCTGCAGCGGATTCGTTGCGTAGGGAAGCACAAATCCTCCGCTTCCCGACGTTTCCGTAGCGGCTGGTTCTGACTTTTTCAGATAAAAGGCTATATTCTCCTGTTTCTCTGTAACATCCCACATTTTCAGAAACATCACAGTAAAGCTCCAGGCCGCCTCGCCGCGCACCATAATAGCCGCATCTTTCCAGTGGCCAAAGCGCTCCTTGCGGTTGATGTATTCGTCCGCAAGATTTACTCCTCCGGTAAATGCAATCTTTCCGTCGACCACGGCAATCTTGCGGTGGTCGCGGTTGTTATAGCTGGTAGAGATGACCGGATACACAGGAGAAAATACTTTACAGCGGATACCCAGGTTCTTCATCTTTCTGGAAAAATCGTGCGGCAGATTGTTCAGCTCATTCATTCCGTCATACATCAGGCGCACTTCGACGCCTTCCCGGACCTTCTGTTCCAGAATCTCCTGCACACTGTCCCACATCACACCTTCCGAGATGATAAAATATTCCAGAAAAATAAACTGTTTTGCGGCGCGAAGCTGCTTTTTCAGCTCCTCAAATTTTTCCTCGCCGCTCGCGAAATATACCACCTCAGTGTTCCGGTAGACCGGATATCCCTGCTGTTCTCCGACATAATAAGCCAGCTGTGCCATGCGCGGACTTTCAAAAGAAAACTCACGCAAAGCCACCGGGTCCTGCGGCAGCAAATCTCTTGTATTGTTATCAATCTCCTGCATCCGCCGTCCCAGAATCCGCATCCCCGGCTGCAGCTTGATATAAAGATATAAAAGTCCGCCAAAGATCGGAAATAGCAGCACCAGCGATGCCCACGCCAGCTGAAAGGCCGGATGCTCTACGCGGTTCAGAATCAGGAGCAGAATCAAAAATGAAAACACAATATGCGTGCCAAAAAGCAGGTAGATATACTGCGCCACATAATGAAGCGCCAAAAACAGCAGCAGTACTTCCGCCAGCAGACAGACAATCAGAACCCCGGTACGGCCGAAAACCACATGAGAAACACCCCGGCGGCCGCGATCCACGGACCGATCCTTCATGTCCTTTACCCGATCAAAGCGATCATTCATACATTTTCACCCTTCCTCGATCACCTGTATCTCCAGATAATCAAATGGAATCTCCTCAATAAAACTGTCCTGATAGAAGCGCGTCTTACTGTGCCTTCTGAATTCCGACACAGTCTTGTCCAGCCAGATCGGCCGCTCCAGATCAAAATCATGGCAGATTTCATCCAGTCCGCGGAAAATCTTGTGCGTGCGCGTGTCATCGCTCTCTTCTTCAAAAACAGTATCCTGAATCATATGGTTATCCTTCCATACTTTCCCCCATAAACGAAACATCTGCTTTCCTCTTCTCTCCTTGAAATGCCGGCTCCGGACAGCCTTCCTCTCTACTTGGGCTTGCGGCTGCATTCCCCAATGTCATTCATTAAAAAACTCATAAACAAGCGTCGACAAACTGGCAATCCGGCTGATCGCCGTGTTGGTATTGCTCCATCCGTTTGACAGCACCACCAGGATATAATCACAGGCGTCAGAATATATAATCGCCGCGTCGTTCTGCGTCGTGCTCATCTCTCCGGTCTTATTCGCGCAAAGAACGTCATCCGGCAGTCCGGCCGGAATCTTGTAGCGTGTATTCTGTGCCAGCAGCATTTCTTCCATTTCGTTGCTGACCGCCCGGCTCATCCACGTCCGACGATAGATATCTTCCAGAAGCTTTCCAACGTCTTTCGCTGCCACCTGATTGATTCCGTCGCCTGAATTTGTCGCAGGATTATCAAAACCATTGTATTCCACTGTCATTTCGCTGTAGCCGTGGCTCTGGATAAATTCATTCACCTTTGCGATACCGTCCGCATAGCTCGAATCTCCCAGAATATACAAAAGCTGATTGGATGCGGAATTATCGCTATTGCTGATCATCTTATTCATCAGTGTCATAATATCGGAGGTTCGCTCCAGCTCTCCCTCCTCAAAAGCCGTATACACAGTTCCCATGATAAAAAGCTTCATGACGCTCGCAGATTTCATCGGCTGATCATTAATGACGAAGCTTTCATCAGTATTCAGATTTTTTACGTAAATAGACCAGGTGCCGTCATAAGCAGCGATCGTCGTCCGAAGCAGGGTCTCCAGATCTTCGATCGTCTGTGTCTGCTCCCACGGATGCACACGTCTGGCTTTTCCAATGGAAAGCCGACCATAGGAATAAGTGACCGGACCTTTCATCGTTCCATATTCCTCGGGCATCGCCATCGGAATCTGAAAATCTTCCCCCAGGTATACCTTTTCCAGAAACGCTTCGAGAGCCTGCTGCGCCTCATCCGTTTCCTCGGTCTCAGTCTCGCTTTCCGTTTCTGTTTCCGTCTCTTCTTCTGTCTCTTCTTCCGTCTCCACACCAGTCAGCCGCGCAATCGCGTCTGACAGCGATGCTGAAATCCGAAATACGGAACCGTCCTCGTAATACGTCTCCTCGATGGGAGCTTCCTCATCAGCCACTGCTGCCTCAACCGACGTGTCGGTATCCCCCTTTTCCGTATGCGCAGCATCCATCTCCTCAGAAGCCGCGCGCGCGGTAGTTTCCTCTGCTTCCGTCTCCGTCTGAGCCGCCGTTTCTGTCGGTTCTGTGATCAAAGTCTCCGTTTCCGTCGCCAAAGTCTCACTCTGGGCTTCCGCACCTGAAGTCTCCGTCTCCGTTTCCAGGGCCGAAGTCTCTGTCTCACTCTCCCGCGCCTGCTCAATAGCTGTTTTCAGGGCATTCCCGACCCGTTCGCTCAACTCGGATTTCGACTCATTTGCCGAAGCGCACACATCCGTTGCCAGAACACTGACACAAATGAGCGCACAGGCGAGCAGCCGTAAGCGTTTCTTTTTTCTCATTTCTGATCCTTTTCCCATAGTACCTCCGGTTTGGCCTGCCCTTGTAGAATTATTCCGATGCCGCGTTCAGCGTAAAAAAGTCATAATAACGGTTATCCCCGCCGAAAATATCATTGTATTCCAGTATATTATATTCATTGACCAGCTCATAGTACGGCGATTCCTCATCATCCAGTTCGTAGAATACGCCGTCCGCACCCCAATAACCAATCGAATTGATCACAGGAATCTCTTCGCTCAGATCCAGCAGGTATTCCTGATACCCCGTCATCGACAATCCGAGTCGATCCGCCATGATACTGTACAGATAATTTAGACTGGTCGCCTCAATTGTCTCCTCCTCGATATCATAATTCGCCCAGATGATAAACGGAATCTTATATTTTTCCATCAGCTCCTCGCCAGTCAGATCGTCCTCCGTACCGCCGAGCAGGTACTCATACGCGCCGTCGCCGATGTCCGGCTGATGATCGCCAAACATCACAATCACCGTCGGCTCCTCAACCTCCTCAAAATACTCAATCAGCTGCTTGAAGGCGTCATCCGTCGCTTTTACCAGGTTTACATAAATATCTGCTCTCGTTGTGCTAAAGCCTGTATTCAGAACCTCTATCTCCATATCCAGGTTTTTCGTGTTGGACGTATAGTAACCGCCATGATTCTGAATCGTGACATTATAGGAAAAAAGCGGGCTCCCAGAATCCAGATTCGCCTCATATTCTGTGATAATCCGCTCAAACAGCGTCTCATCCGAAATATAATTCCGAATCTTATACGGATAATCAAAATCATCCCGCGTATAATAAGTTTCAAACCCAATCTGAGGGTAAACAATATTTCTCCGGTAATTTGTCCCGCGGTACGGATGCATAGCCAGCGTATAGTAGCCCAGTGAATCGAGCTGTGACGCCAGGGACGGCAGATTTCCCCGCACAAACAGATTAAACCCGACCGAAGAGGTCGGCAGGAAAGCCATCGTATTTCCTGTCAGGAACTCATACTCCGAATTCGGCGTATTGCCGCCAAAGACAGAGGAATAGGCCGTACCCTTAATCGTATTTTCTGTCAGGCTGCGGATAAACGGCATATAATCCTCTGAGAGCTCCAGAGTATTGCCAATATCCGTGTAATCCGCCCAGGATTCATTCATAATCACAATAAGATTGGGCGTATCAACCGTGTCAGTATCGCTGTCAGCACTCTCAGAAACAGCATCCGCGCTGCCCGAGTCATCTGCGTCTGCCGAGCCCGCGCCCTCCTCCTCATCCTCGGAGGTCACGTAATCCGCCGCGATTTCCTGCACTGCTTCCAACGAATACCCTTCCGGCTTATCCACCACCAGGTAAAAACAGGTCGTCAGTGTTGTGAAAATCATATCGTATTTTTTGTAGCGCAGCTGGTGTGTAAATCCTTCCGAACGGATGTCGTGGTCTTCCAGAAACGTCGTTTTTCCGCAAAGGTAATAATACCCGCCCGCGAGTACGGCCACCAGCGCCAGAAATACCCCGCGCGCCGCGAGCGGCATCATCCGCCCTTTGCGCAGCTTCAGGCTGATGGTGCAGATCAGGAGCGTAAACAAAATCTCCATGACCATATACCAGTCCAATTTATATGTATATTCCGAAGCCACTGCCGCCGCTGTACCAACCGAAAAGAGATCCGCCGCTGAAATCGCCATGCCACGGAAAGAAATTACAAAGCAATTGATGATCCCGATCGCCGCAATCGCCACTGCATAGATTATAACGGAGAAACGGATGCTGCCCGTCACTCCAAAAAGAATCCCCTGCACCAGGTACAAAAATGCAAAAGTGAGCAGGAGCGCGATTTTATCCAGCGCAAAAAAATCAATATTATATTTATCCGCATTTAAATATAGAAGGGAAAAGTAAACCGCAAACGGTGCAACCGCAAACCAAACCCAGGACAGAATGCGGTTCAGCCTGTCGCTCATCTCATTTGTCTCAAGCCACAAAAAAACCAGCGCTACTGATAAAAGGGTGATCTCATAGGTCCTTGCACTCCGCCAGATGGGCACTTCCCCATCCGCTGAATACAGCTCCGGATGGACACAATAATAAATCAATAAACCCACCGTAAACAGGATCGGTATCGCCCGAAACAGCTTTTTTCGATCCTCCGGCAGGTGAAGCTTTTCTGTCAATGTTGACATTCTAAATCGTATTCCTCCAAACGTTTCTCACACAAACCAACTCGTAATACAACGCAAAAGCATTGATTTAACGCTGTCCGGCATCATCATCTGACAGTGGACAGCGCAAAATCACTGCTTTTGAGTTATTGACAGCGTCCGCTTAAGAAAATGCTTTTATCACTTTCTTAAGCGGATCATTCGTAACCGTTCCGTACCTTCACAGTTACGGTATTTTCTGTTTTACAGGCGTTTCAGCAGCTCTTCTCTCTGCTTTTCATAACCAGGCTTGCCCAGAAGCGCGAACATGTTCTTCTTGTAGCTCTCAACGCCCGGCTGGTTAAACGGGTTCACGCCCAATACATACCCGCTCACGCCGCACGCAAACTCGAAGAAATAGAACAGCTCGCCCAGATAGAACTCGTCCTGCTTCGGAATGTTCACGATCAGATTCGGCACGTTGCCGTCCGTGTGCGCCAGAATGGTTCCGTTCATAGCACTCTTATTGACAAAATCAACGGTCTTTCCTGCCAGATAGTTCAAGCCATCCAGATCCACCGGCTCTTCCCCGATCGTGAGTGTGCATCTGGATTCTTCGATGTTCATCACAGTCTCATACATAATACGGCTGCCGTCCTGGATAAACTGACCCATAGAATGCAAATCGGTCGTAAGATCTACCGACGCAGGGAAAATTCCCTTCTGATCTTTTCCTTCGCTTTCGCCGTAAAGCTGCTTCCACCATTCCGATACATAATGCAGGCTCGGCTCATAATTTGCCAGAACCTCCACGGATTTGCCTTTTCTGTGCAGGATATTGCGGACTGCCGCATACTGAAGAGCGTCATTTTCCTCAAAATCCGCTTCCATCGCGCGCGCTCTGCCGGAAGCCGCGCCCTCCATCAGCTTGTCAATATCCGCACCGCTCACTGCAATCGGCAGCAGGCCAACCGCCGTCAGCACGGAGAAACGTCCGCCGACGTCATCCGGCACCACGAAGCTTTCATAACCCTCTTCCGTCGCCAGGTTCTTCAGCGCTCCGCGTGCCTTATCGGTTGTTGCATAAATGCGTTTTGCAGCTTCTGCTTTGCCATATTTCTCTTCGAGCATTTTCTTGAAAATGCGGAAAGCAATCGCCGGCTCGGTCGTCGTACCGGATTTCGAAATAATATTGACAGAAAAATCACGGTCGCCGATCACTTCGATCAGGTGCTGGACATAAGTGCTGCTGATGCTGTTGCCCACGAAATAAATCTCCGGTGTCTTGCGGATCTCTTTGGAAACGTTATTATAGAAGCTGTGGCGCAAAAACTCAATCGCTGCCCGCGCCCCCAGATAAGAACCGCCAATACCAATCACCAGCAAAACCTCGCTGTCGCTCTGGATCTTCTTCGCTGCCTCTTTGATACGGCCGAACTCCTCCTTGTCATAATCAACCGGAAGGTCAATCCATCCGAGGAAATCGTTACCTGCTCCCTGCCGGGATAACAGCTCATTCTTCGCCGCAGCGACGATCTTTTTCATGGATGTCAGTTCATGCTCAGCGACAAAACCGGCAGCTTTTGAATAATCAAAAGAAACTTTACTACTCATTATCCACATCTCCTTTTATCTATTCTCAATGTTTATTCCATCGTCAGAGAACTGCCCTGGCCTTCTTCCCCCCGGCTGCCGCTTCGCCGCAATCCTCAGGTGCTCCTCTTGGCCGCTGCTTCCACCGCATCCTCAGAATCTCCTCTCGGCTGCTGTTTTCACTGCAATTTCCGACGACCTTACCTCCAGTACATTCTAGCAGACCGTTAGCGGTTTCGCAAGCCTTATTGCGAAAGAAATTCACTCAGTACAGCCCGGATCAGCCGCTCCTGCTCTTTCTCATCCATTTGCCGCAGCAGATCCGCACCCCGGCCAGAGCCGGAACGTTCCCCTTCTGCTGCTGCCGCTTCCTGCATGCCCATTTTTGCTCGCGCCAGATTTTCCTTCAGATCTTTCGATTCCCTTTGCCCTCTTATCGGCTCACTTTCATTCCCTTGCGTCTGCCTTGCGCCTTTTTTGGCACGTTTCGATGTCTCCAGGCTTGCGGCCGTTTCCGCTTTTGCCAGCCGTCTCGCGCGGCGTCCCTCCGAAACGGATACAATCGGCGTTCGCGCGGCCACAGCCCCTCCCGACGCCTGAAGCGAAGCCGCGCCGCGGTTTTCCGCCTCATATTCCATTTCCGGCAGCTCCTCTTCACTGCCCAAATTTCCATTCACACCGCCATTTTCCAGGAAATCACTCAGACAGATTTCCAGCGAACGGCTCCGGTAACCAATATCCGCCAGACCATAAGCCAGGGCTATCAAAACGACCGCTCCCGCGCCCAGCCAGAAATACGCATTCCCGCTTACAATCGCAGCACCGCCCTGCGCACGCACCATCGTCCCCGCAAACGCACATAACAGGCTGACCGCCAGGCAGCTGCCTCCGATTCGTCCCCAGCTGTGCAGGCTCATACCCCAGACTCGGTATTCCAGCATACTCTTTTGAATCAGAGCATGAACATCGCCCACCCGCTCGCTTAAGTGCGTACAATATTGAAACCGCTGCCGCAATTGCTGCAAAAAACGTCCATCTGCTGTGCCCGTATTCCGCACTTCTTTCAGCAATCCGTCGTATATCCGCCGCAAAATCATCTGGCTGACCACGCCAAGCACGCAAGCCGTCGCCAATGCGTAAAGCAAAACATTTTTTTCCATCAAGAATTGTAGCATACCCTTATCCCCCTTTGATCAGATCGTCTCGATTCACCTGCGAATCGAAATCCATATGAAAAACTTACACTGGGCATAGCAGTCCCTCTCAGGACAGACGGGGCTCCCCATCCGCGACGGCGCCATTCGCTGCATCCGCCCATGTGTTCTTTTTCTTCGGACAAAGACGGCACTGCCGGCCTGCCCGCGCGCCAGAATCAGACAGCAGATACTCATGCATCCGGTTCTGTGCGACTTGTGCGCATAGTATAGCCGGAAAATTTGGGTTTGCAAAGCAAAATCGTTCGACTTTTTCTCCATGGAATCTATTCTGAAGTTCAGAAAGGAAGCGTTGAGAAATTGCCTCATCCTGAATTTGCAAAAAATGTTGGCGCATGTGCGGAAAAGATGCTATACTTTTTTCACGGAGGAAAATGAAATGGCATATGACGCGAAGAAAAAAGAATACCTGATAAAATACCTTGAGAAGCTCAAAGAAATCCGCTTCCGTGTGAAACCAGAGGAATATGAAAAATATGAAGCTGCTGCGAAAGAAGCTGGCTACCCAAGTATGCGGCAATTTTACATTGATGCCATAAATGAAAAAGTGGAAAAAATACAATCGACTGACAACGAGGCAGAATAGCCAAGGTTAGTGCGCTAATTTCGTCATTCTTCCCATAGAAATATAGCGCACTATATATTATAATTGGAATATCAGATGAACAATTCTGATAATCTGGGAAAGGAGTATTTATGGAAGAGATGACAAAAGAAGAAATGCAGCGTTATTTGAACCAGGAAGCCCAAAGGGGAAGTTCAGAAATGGAAGCCTATAAAAATCTGATGGAAATCCTCGGACTCGTATTTCCGGGAAGTAAAAAACAAGAAAATACTCAATAAAACGAAAAAGGTTTTGTTTATGGAAGAAATGGGAATGACTGATTTACAATTCAAAAGCTGGCTAAAACAGCTCATAAGGGGTCTCGAAAGTGCAAAAGCAGAATTCAGCAGGAGACGATTTACGCCTCCTGCTTGAACTGTAAGCAAGCCTATTTCAGCCTTGCAAGCAGCCCCTCGACAAGCCGTACGCAATGCTGCGCTGCCTCACGCTCAAATGTCGGATAGTCCATCGACGCGCTGTCATCCGCTTTATCCGATATCGCTCGCAAAATCACGAACGGAATCCCATTCAGATACGCCGTCTGCGCGATCGCCGCGCCTTCCATCTCCGTGCAGCTGCCGCCAAAGTTTGCCGTGATCCGTTCTTTCGTCGCCTTATCCGCAACAAACTGGTCTCCGCTGACGATTCTTCCGTGAAAGACCGCGATTTCCGGATTCACCTCATGACATACCTCCTCCGCCAGCTCCGCCAGCTTCTGATCCGCTTCAAAAGAAAATACCTCCATCTGCGGAATCTGCCCCAGCGGATAGCCAAAATTCACCGCATCCATATCATGGTGCAGAACATCCTTCGATATCACGATATCCCCAATATCAATGTTCGCGTCCAGAGACCCCGCCACACCGGTATTCATCACACAGTCCACGCCAAATTCATCCACCAGGATCTGCGTACACACCGCAGCGTTCACCTTACCAATCCCGCTGCGCACCACGACCGCCGGCATCCCGGCCAATTCACCCTCGCAAAAGCTCATCCTCGCTTTCGTGACCTCACGCGTAATCTCCATGTCCGCTTTCAGCCGCTCCACTTCAATCTCCATCGCTCCAATAATACCGATTTTTTTCATTTGTCTGTCTCCTTTTCTTCTATAAATCCCGCCGCTGCTTTAATAATCTGAACGTGAAAGTTACAGGTCACACCACGGCTAAATCTACGATATTTCTACCACCACAGGTGTGACCTGCAACGGCATCCGTCCATCTAAAATCGCTCACTTTCCCTCTTGCATATCTCCGCCAAAAACGATATACTTACGGGAAACAGATGTCTTCCCAGCTCCTATTCTTACAGAAAGGCAGCGGCGGCATCCCAGTTTATGATAAGAGGTCATGGCACTGACCACTACCACCCCATTTTAACAAAGGAGGAATCCATATGGATTACAAACCACAGGGCGTCTGTTCTCAGAACATTCACATTGAACTGGACGGCGACATCATTTCACACGTAGAGTTTCTCGGCGGCTGCTCCGGCAACACGCAGGGCGTGGCCCGGCTCGTCGAAGGAATGAAGGCGACCGACGCGATCGCTAAGCTCGAGGGCATCCGCTGCGGATACAAACCGACCTCCTGCCCGGATCAGCTCGCAAAGGCTTTGAAAGTGGCACTGCAGCAGTAATGCTGCAGTTTTTTATTACAGTTCAGACCAACGTGAGACGGAGCCCCTGTGGCCTGCCATCCTTTAGCTCCAGTAAATCGTAATCAGGCAGAAATTATCGTCCGTGTGATAGCGGTAATTCCAGCTGGTCACCCCATTTTGCTGCATCAGATACTGCCCCGCTTCCCGGAGCAGATTTCCCTCAAACAGCGCTTCCTGCGCTTCTTCATAAGCCGTCTCGCTGCCAAACTTCATCATTATACGCGTCTCGGACGCCCACACTGATTCCAACAGCGCCTGATTGATCGTATCCCAGTCAAAGCTTTCATAATAGTACCCGTTTAATTTATAATAATCATAGGCATCCGAGGTACACGCCGGCAGCTCGATTGAACCATCCGGCACATGCGTCTTAAACAGATCATACTCCGTGCAGCACAGATAATTGTAATTAATCGTGCTTTCCGTGTCGTACGTGTCCATATTACCCGCAAACACCGGATCCCCCCAGGTGACATCCACGTAATAATACGCCTCTTCCGCTGCCACGGCAGGCACACCCGCCAGCGTTTCCTTCGACTGTTCCTGCTCCATGATGCGCACCAGATTCCATCCATGGTCGCCCCCATCCACAATCGTTCCGGTCACATAAGTACAAAACAGCCCCATCCGGTGAAGAATATACTGAAACGCCCGCGAATATCCGGCGCACACGGAGGAATGATAGAGCAACGCACTTTGGATATTCTGAGAATCCGCACTATTCGCGTCGTAATCCGTCGTCTCGATGATATATTCGTAGACAAACTTGATTTTCTCATAATCCGTCGCACTCTCCGGAATCTGCGCAATGCAGGCGTCCGCGGCCGCCTCCAGCTCCTCTCGCATCGCATCGCGCTCCTCTACGGCCACCGTCACGTCAAAATTATAGGACACCACCGTCCCCAGCAAAGCCGACTCCTCTACCTGTGCACTCGTATCCGTCCAGAAAATTTCCGGGTGATCCGCTAAAACCGCATAATACGTCTGCCAAAAATCTTCCACCGAAATCGAAGACATAAAATCTCCCGAATCCTCATACCGCATCAGATGAACATATATCTCTCGGTAAGCTTCATGCAGCTCCTCCGGCAAATGGTCATAATAATATTCCTCCACCGAAGAAGTATATCCTTCCTCAACGGCCATCGATTCCCAGGTCTCTTCACTCCCGGTCAGTTCGTACTTTACCCGCGTCGCCACCCCGCAGCCCGTCAGCTGCGTGATGCCGAGCAAAAGCAGTACAAACAGCCAGAATATCTTTTTTCCTTTCTCCATTACCCCTCACAGTCCAAAATTCGTTTCCGGTTTCCATTTCATCACATGTTTTGCGCATCCGCTTCAGCCATTTACCACAGCTTCCCTGTGCAGCGGCTTTCTTCCATTCACACCGTGCTTCGCCTATTCTAACACCTATTTAAAAAAAAGGCTACAGAAAAAGAACGCCAAAAAGCCCGGATTGGATGTCCCTTTTCCAATTCACAGGCTGGTGTCTTTGGCTCTTTCATTTTCCTTGTTGCCCGCGGCAGGAAGGAATCCCGCCGCGGAAATCACGTTCTCTACATTTTTACCTTCATACCTGCAACCACGGTTTGTGGCGTCTCCCGGATAGAGCACCACAGTATAGTATGTGCGGCAGTCCCAGGTATCTTTGTATTAATCCATCCGTTACTCTTGCATTGTCACTTACGTTATCATTCGTATTCTTCCTGCAAGGATCCTGTTCCTGTCAATCGCACGACCCTTCAGGTTGCTTACGTTTGTTTTGTTTCCTGCGCTAATTGATTTATTGCGCTGTTTTCTTTACCGTCAGTCACAATCCTGACGGGGTTTCTTTTTGTAAGCGGAAAAATCAGGCAAAACGCCTTTTTTAAGTAATTTTTTGTTTCAAAGCAAACTCTCTCTTTGACTTATCATTTGTTGTTACCTTATGAGTCTGGCATATTCCTAACCTAAATTCGTGTGAAATAAGTAAAAACAAAGCTTGTAAAAATTTCACACGTCATAGCCAGACTTTCGAGCAAACCATCTTTGCATCAATCAATCCAGATACCGTCCGTGTAGCTGGAAATCGACTCAATCGTGCCATTCTCATTGATGACATGGGAGCCTTTTGCGCGGTAATAATAGCCGCCTTCCACGCTGAGACCAGTTTCTGTGATATACGCAAAGTAATCATTATATTCCGTAGCTCTTGTCCCGATGTAATACGTACACCAAGTGCCATTGACCAGCCGCTGCAGATACATATTGACATAGATAACATCCACACTTTGTACCGCAGTAGTCGACCCGCTGAGACGAACCGTCCTAGTTCCCGTGACAGCTAACGTTCCAGTTCCGTCTGAAAGATATGTCCATCTGGCTTTTGGATATGCCATCGCAGTTACCTCTGTTTCTTCGGTCAACAACGAACCATCTACGACCGTTCCCAGTAACTCATCCGCCGCAAATGCATGCAGTGTCCCAAACATCATACATAGTAAGAACACTGCCATTGAAAACTTTCGTATTTTTTTCATCTCTTCCCTCCTTTCCTCCCGCTTACACAGATAAAAACGTGCGGCCTTCCATTTTGTTACGAAGATTTCGATAGAAAATTCATATTTTCTACTAGTTTTTCTATTTCATCCAAAGAAACGACACCTAAAATGATATACCGATAGTCCTCATACGAAAATTCCACGCGATAACGCACTGTTGCCTGTCCAGCATTTTCTTCCCAGATTTTTGCCTCAATTCCTCCTAAAACGTCAATGCTTTCAACTAGTTTCAAATTTTCGTCAGAAACATAATAACTTGTCTCCTCTGATTTTGTGTTTTTCATATAAACATTAATAGATGATTCTTTATATGTATAAAAAACACGTGCCTCCAGGTAATCATCAAAGATCACATGTTTTAGATACTCCATCCCTTCCGGCCAATAGTTAAAATCTAAACCAGGAATCCCCGTCTGCTCCTCGATCTCTTCCATCGCTGTCAGCGATTCCGCAGCGGTACTTTGAAGCGCTTTGTCTTCTTCTATACTATTCGTCACCGTTCGCGTTGCGAACACCTCTGCCACGGCTCCCCACATCTGCACAATCCACTGCCTGCTTGCGCTGACATTCATGCTCACGCCAATCAGCAGCACGAAAGCCGCGGCCACGATACCGCCGCGCTTCACAATCATCCGCATATAGCGCGAACGCCTTTTCTTCTTCTCCTGCGCCCTGCGTCCCAGCGCAATCGCTTCCCGGTCTTTCTCCGAAAGCATCTGATACAGCTCATCCTCCCCGAGGACTTCTTTTTCGGATGCTGCTGTCTCCGAAGAACCCTGCTCAGGCAGTTCTTTTCCATTCCCGTAAATATTTTCTAGGTTTTCTCCTTCCAGGCCTGCTTCACCAAAATCCTCTCTTTCGAGGTCTTCTCTTTCGAGATCTTCTCTTCCCAGATTCCCCAATTTCCGCCCGCGGTTTGCGGCCGCAATCTCTTCTCGCGCCTCTGCTACTTCTTTCTTTCGCTCTTCTTCCGGCAGCTTCTCTTCCTCTTCGTCCTCCTCCCAGATACCCATTTCCTTCAGGCGCGCGACAATTTTATCATACTGATCCTCCGGCGGATTGATTTGCGACAGCTCCGGGTCAGAATTGACCCGCGCTTCCGCTTCGTCCGCTTCCTCCTGCAGCCCCTGAAGGATAAACGCATCAATCTCCGGATCCTCCGATTCATTATATGGATAGCGAAAGGGTGTCACCTTGCTCTTCACCTGCTGTTTTTCCGTGTTTTCAGCTTCATTTATGTTTTCTATTTCATTCGTATTTGCGGTCTCATTTGCTTTTTTATCTTCTGTACGCATTCACATCGAACTCCCTTCTTGACTTTTTTATGATAGCGGGTAAACTGTATAGAAAATGGTTCGCTACAGTCCGCTACCCTTGCAGTTTTCATCCAGCCATCCCGGCAGGTATGAGAAACTGTTCTGAATCGCTGCAAAGAGAACTTTTGAAATGGAGGTTTTTATGAAACGAATCGTTCTTACCGGCGGAGGAACCGCCGGTCATGTCACCCCTAACATTGCGCTGATCCCGCACCTGCAAAAGCTCGGGTACGAAATTCATTATATCGGTTCCTACGACGGCATTGAAAAAAGGCTGATCGAGGAGATCGGGATTCCCTATTACGGCATTTCTTCCGGAAAACTGCGCCGATACTTCGACCTCAAAAATTTTTCCGATCCCTTTCGCGTTGTCAAAGGCTATTTTGAAGCCCGTAAAATTCTGAAAGAGCTCCATCCGGACATCATTTTTTCAAAGGGCGGTTTTGTCGCTGTTCCGGTGGTGCAGGCTGCAAAGAGTCTCTCTGTTCCGGTGATCATCCATGAGTCCGATATGACGCCGGGGCTGGCAAACAAGCTTGCTCTCCCGGCTGCCACCAAAGTCTGCTGCAATTTCCCGGAAACACTCCAAAATCTCCCGGAGGGCAAAGCCGTGGTCACCGGCTCACCGATTCGCCAGGAGCTTCACGACGGCAATCGCCTTGACGGTATGAAGTTCTGCGGGTTTTCCGCAGACAAACCGGTACTGCTCATTATCGGAGGCAGCCAGGGATCGGTAGCGGTCAACCAGGCGATCCGCGGAATTCTGCCGAAACTGTCAGAGACCTTCCAGGTTGTCCATCTCTGCGGAAAAGGCAATCTGGATGAGAGCTTACGCACAGTTACAGGCTACGTTCAGTACGAATACATTGAAAAGGAGCTTCCCGATCTTTTCGCCCTCGCCGACGTAGTTGTCTCCCGCGCCGGAGCAAATGCGATCTGCGAGCTTCTTGAGCTTCGAAAACCAAGCCTTCTGATTCCGCTCCCGGCCTCATCCAGCCGCGGCGACCAGATTCTGAACGCGCGCTCATTTGAAAAACAGGGTTTCAGCGCAGTACTGATGGAAGAGGACATCACACCGGAGCTTCTGCTGACCAGAATCAATGAACTCTACCAGAACCGCCAGACCTATATCGCCGCGATGGAACACAGTGCCGCAAGTGACGCAATCGAAAAAATCACTGCGCTGATTGAGACAACCGTCGCCAGCTCGCACCATTAAAAACGTTTCATGAACTCGTTTCACTAATACAACGTTTTTTTCGCCGCAAATGTGATTCCGTAATTCTAAACTTTTTATTAATAATCAAAAATCCCCCGTTTCTCCGAACCGACTATTCGGAGAAGCGGGGGATCGCTTCATAAACTCCTCTGCTCACTCATTCTTATATTCGTTCCAGAAATTTTCGCGAATGAACGCTCTCGCCCTGCATACGCGTGAGCGCAGTACGATTTCCGATACGTCCAGAATTTCCGCAGCCTCCTTATAAGACAAATTCTTCACACAGCAGAGTACCAACGCTTCATACCACAGCACATTTTTCTTTTTCACTGCTTCGAAGATTCGCTGCGTCAGTTCCTGCGCCACAATCTGATCTTCTAACTGCATCAGACACTCGTCTACCAGAAGGTTCCCCTCTTCCGCAATCGCAAAATCTACATAAGCCACGCCGCGCCTGTTATTTTTCCTCCAGAAATCAATGATTGCATTTCTGGTGCTGCGCAGCAGCCACGCTTTCTCAGCGCCCAGGTTAATCTTTTCAATTTTGGCATAAAATTCACAGAAAACCTGCTGTTCGATATCCTGCGCCGTATAGTAATCAGACGTATTTTTCATAGCGATGCGAAAAATAAAATTTCCAAACTCTTCATAACACCCTTCGAAACGAGTATTCTTTTTCATGGCCATTATCCCTTTTATCTTTCGTAAAAATTTATTGGAATAATTTCAGAATCTCCTCTTTATCTGCATCACTAAGCTCTCCCGGCGTCCACCCGACATTGACCGTATCGCCCTCATATCTTGGGATCAGATGAAGATGAAAATGGTCAACCGTCTGTCCCGCCGCCGCGCCATTGTTCTGAACCAGGTTTAATCCATCCGCATGCAGCCCTTCTTTCAGCTTTGCGGCAACCCTCTTGGCCACCACAATCACTTTTTCGGCCGTCTCATCCGGCAGTTCAAACAGGTTCGCCGCATGCGTTTTCGGAATAACCAGTGCATGACCCTTCGAAGCAGGACCGAGATCCAGGATGACCCGCATCGCATCATCCTCATATAATGTCGCAGATGGGATGTCTCCCCTTGCAATTTTACAGAAAATACAGTTATCTCCCAAAATTATCCCTTCCTTCCACGAGTTACTGCAGCGCGGTTTCCGGGGCCGCACTGCGTGAATACAGATACTTGTGCTTTTGATCCGTCGCACATACTATATTTGTATATTAAAAAGATTATTGCAAAATGTCAATCAAATTTTCCAAACAATTCAAAAAATTTCATCCAAAGCATCCCCAAAACGCTTAAATTCGCCAATAGTTCATCCCCGGAAATCTTCGACGGGTATCCGATCTTCAAACGTCAGCTTCCGATGAAACAGCAACGCCAGCAGGAAACCGCAAATCAATCCTCCGATGTGCGCGCAATTATCCACTCCGGTCGCTGTCAATCCCTGTAATACAGACAAAGACGCCATCAAAAACATTCTCTTTTTGGTATAAGCCGGAATCTTCCCTCTATTCAAAAGAACAATCGCAAGCAGCGCGCCAATCACGGAAAAAATCGCACCGGACGCCCCCGCCGATACTCTGTAGTCTGCCGTATACATATCGTATGCGACAGAAATAAGATTTCCCGCCAGGCCGCCCACAAAGTAAATTGCCAGAAAGCGGAGCTTCCCAGCCATTTTTTCAACTTCATCGCCGAGAAACATCAATACCAGCATATTGTTAAAAAGATGCTGGATGCCAAAATGCAGAAACATACAGGTCAGCAACCGGTAATATTCCCCGTATTCCGCCACATAAGGGGCATAGCTGGCCCCATGCATCAGCATAAAATATCCGTTTTCCGTATCTCCCATAACGCTGAGAATCAGAAACACAAGAATGTTTGTCACAACAATTGCCAGATTCACCGGCTGTCTGGATTTTATAAAATCCACTGCTTCCTGCATCGCTTTGTTTCCTTTCCGTCCGCAGCAGTTTTTCTTGTTTATCTGTGACCGCTGCGAAGTGTCCTCCAAAGAAGCTTCCGCAGGCTCTTCTGTATATTCTGCCTGCAGTGTCACAAGCTCTTGTCATAAGCTCGCATCCACGCATTACAGAATAACACGCACACGCGCGAATCGTCAATACCCCACTAATTTTCGATTGCACAGTCCCGCTATTTCGTGGTACACTGTTTCCTGTCTGCGGAACCCGTCCAGACAGGCACAGCACACACAATTTTATTCCAGGCAAAAGCAGGAGCAATCGTATTATGAGCGACATCGCATATATAAAACTGATTGAAGAAATCTCACTAAACGCGTGGCCATCCCACAAAATCGAGCTCTACGACGGCTGGCTGATCCGTTTTTCCCACAATTATACGCACCGCACAAACAGTGTCACACAGGTTGGAGCTTCCCTGATCCCTGTGGAAGAAAAAATCGCGTATTGTGAAAAAATCTATCAGAATTACCATACGCCTTCGATCTTCAAGATCAGCCCTCTTGTCGATCCTTCCTTCGACGCATTGCTCGCTCAGAAAGGATACGAGATTCAGCACACGACAGAAGTTATGACCATGGATTTCCAGAATTTTCATCCTTTTCCTGCTGAATCTGCAGAATACGAGTATTATGGAAGGAACTCCGGACTTCCATCCTTTGTCGTTTACCCCGGAGATACAATTGTCCAACTGCAGGACCGCATTACGGACGAATGGATTCATGCGCTCTTTCGCCTGAACGGCACGACTAACCCGACCCTTCGCCGCATTGTACCCTCAATGTTCAAAGCAATTCCAAAAGAGACCATCGTAGCAAGCATCGAAATAGACGGACGCATGGTTGCTTCCGGACTGGGCATCCTTGATCGCGGCCATGTCGGCCTGTATGCTATTTATGTAGACATCAGCTGCCGCCACAAAAGCTTCGCGCGCGCAATCTGCAGCACCATTCTGACGGAGGCACACAAAAAAGGCGCACAGAACGCCTATCTGCAGGTCGTTCAGGGAAATGTTTACGCCAAAAGTCTGTACTCTTCCCTTGGCTTCGAAGATCTGTATACCTACTGGTTCCGCGCGCACGCAAACCCGCCCGTATAAAGTCCTGAGGCAGTATTCGGTGCTTCGTACAATCTGGTACGCTCAATAATACACCCGGCGTTTTGCAACGCAATATGTAATTTCCGCAAAGGCAACGATATCTTTCTCCTGAAGCTCAGATTCCTCCTGCGGCATCAGCCGTTTCCCGTTCACAAAGGTGCCATTCTTGCTGTTCATATCTCTCAGAAAGCACCTGCCGTCACGCACCTCCAGCCGTGCGTGCATCCGGCTCACCGTCGAAGAAGCCAGGATAATATCGGCTTCTCCTTTTATTTTACCTACATAGATCGGATCCGGCCCCAGAAAAATATCCGGCCAGGTGGTGCGTTCTGAATTCTTTCCCGGCTGATAAATCAGACAGATTTCATCCGTCTCCTCCTCCTGAAGAAGACAGCGCGTTTCTTCCACTGGCTCTGGTTCAGGCGCTACTTCGTTTCGATACATCTCCTGCAGGACTCTCTGATACTCTTCATTTTCCTCGTCCTCCTGCCATTCCTCCCTGTCATTTTTCTTTTTGTTTAAAACCTTCCGATTCACGAGAATTTCCACTGACAAAATCAGGAAAAAACAGCCCCCCGCTTCGGTCAAGCCAAGCACGCCAAAAACAATCAACAGCTCCAGCACGACCAGCAAAGCCAGAAAGGAAAGCAGAATCGCCGGATGAACAACCGAGAAAACCCGGTCCACAAAGCTTTCCTTTTCCTCCCGCTTTCTTTTCCGTTCCCGATGAATAACCGGAGGGTCTTCCCTGTAAGCATCCTCATATAATTCTTCAACCGATTCTTCCTGCATCCATTCCTTTCCCCGGAATTTCATTTCTTCTCTATACAGTTCCGACCCGCCCAACGCCCCTGGAGCCCCCGCATCTCCTTCCGCACGTGCAGTCTGCGCCCCTCCAATTCCCGCATTTTCTTCCACATGCGTAGTCTGCGCCCCTCCTGCTATCTTTGGAATTCCCGCATTTGCCCCCGCGCGCGCAGCCGCCTGTCTGCCCGCTTCGCCGGATACCGCCAGAATTTCCTTCAATGTTTTTGCCAGGCTGAAGTTCGCGCCGGAGGCTTGCTGAAAGAAGCCATACCCGAGTGTTACTGCCTGCCGATCCTTATGATCCAGCCGTTTTAAGATAAATTCCGCAAGCATTGTGATCGGACATTCATCTTCTTTCACATAATAGCATAACAACAGCCCGCCCCGTTCCGGCAGAACATAAATCATTTCCGGTGAAAACAGCAGCTTTTGCGGAGAAAGCAGATATTTCCGCATATCCTCCAGTGTGTCGCGAATACCAGACAATACGTAAAGAATATCCTGGTATCCCATCAACTTTTTTTCATAAAGGCTCTCCAGGCTCTGCTTTGATGTGATTTCATAGTGAAGGTACATCTTCCCGTCACGCCTGCATTCATGCATCGGCAGCAGCCCTTTCACATGGTTCTGCTCTGCCATGCGCAGGCCATACCCATCTTCTGCATCTGGCTCTGCCACTTCCAGAACCAGATAATTGTTCTGAAGATCTCGTTTATATTCTGTTTTCACCTCAATCATCTCCTCCGGTAATCAGTTTTCCCGCTCCCCGAATCAATCGGATCGTATCGGTCGGATCCAGAATCTGGCTCGTCCAGGATGCATCAATCGACAGCTCCCCACCCGCCAGATATTCTGCCGCAAATCCCGGAACCGGGTACACTGCGTCCCACCTCACCGTCACTTCCTCTTCCCCTGCCTGCACACTTCCTGACAAACTGCTGCTCCCAAGAAAGCGCGACGCGCTCACCTGCGATTTTGCCGAATTTACGGTAGACGTACGTTCACCTTCTGTCGCGTAATTACTCCCAACAGCTGCGATTTCACACGCAAAGCTCTGAAAAACCGCCCGGTCATGTGCGTAAAAGGATACCAGAATCAACGCCGCGAGAACCATAATCGTAATGGAAACCACAGCGGCCGCCTCAACCGTGTAGCTCCCTTTCCATGTCTGTGAACCCTCCAGAAATGGAAAGCTTCCCCGCAAACATCTGTCTTTTTGCAGCCGCCAGTCTCTTTGCCGCCCCAAAATACGGGCTTTCTTTCTCTTCATAAAAGCAGCGCCCCCATTCCCTGTATGACTGCTCCCATCAGCAGAAAGGGCACAAACGGGATCGCTGTCTTTTTCTTTCCGTGTCGGAAGCAGACCAGCCAGAGCGCCCATATTCCCACACAGAAAAACGAAGTAAAAAGCATCGCCAGTATCCGATCCGTTCCCAGGGAAAACCCACAGGAAAAGATAAGAAACGCGTCCCCATATCCCATGGATTCTTTCGACACGGCCGACAGCAGGATGCACCCCAGCCCCGGTACAATTCCAAGAAAAATGGATACCACCGTCAGATCCCGAATCACCAGATGCCCAATCAAAGCCAGTACCAGATGAACAGCAATCACACTTTTATATATTTTCTGACTTTTTATATCTGTATAGCTGCATATTACAAGCACCACGCCTGTCAAAACAGATTGAATCATTTTTTCTTTTCCCTCTTCTTTCTATATCCCTGGCTGTAAAGTGATTCCCATCACCCGCACTTTGAGCAAACATGTAAATCCCCAACATCCGACAGCTTTACCTGTGTCACTGTTCGTTTCAGCCCGCTGCACGATAGGGAACTGTGGTAACGATTTCCCTCACTCGTGGCATATACGATTTCCCCTGCATCCGCTCCGCAGAGCTCACACGCATGATAGATTTCGCCGCTGTTGTTGCGCAAAGTCGACAGTGTATTCTGATCAATTGTAAAGATAGATAGTTTCAGGTACGTGCATTCCGAAGTTGTATGATACACCGTCCCATTTTCAGTCACGTATACCATCACTTCGTCCTCTTCGCCTTCCGTCTCTCCCTCTTCCTCATTCTCCGTTCGGCCAACCCAGGCCCGCACACTCGCGCGCTGGATAAAAAAGGTTCCCGGGAGATTGATTACGCCAAACGGAGACTGAATCTGATAAGTCAGAACCAGATCAATCATCTCATCCTCCTGCATCAGAGACGAAAGCACCATATTCACATTTTTCACTGCGGATGTATTACTTGTCCGGCTCGTTACCTTGCTCTGCGCATAAACCACAGAAAGTGCGCTCACCGCCGTCTCGGCGGTTGTACCGACTTCTCCCGCGTAGGTAGTCGCATAAGCTGCGGCAGCCATAGTTTTCCCTGTCTCGGCAAGAGCCGTCCCGAACTGGACTGCTGTCTCCATCGCCCTGCAATATTGAAGCGCAGCGATCATACAGAACAGAAACAATGGGAGAACCAGGGCTGCTTCTACGGTAAGCGAAGCCTCAAGCGGGGCAAAAAGGAGTGTTTTTGCGTCATCCCGGCAAGCAGTTACGACCCTGGGGAAGATTCTTTCCTTTCTTTTTAATTTTTTTCTTTTTAATTTTTTTCTATTTGATTTTGAGGTTGTGTGTGTTAATGTGGAATTCCTCTGATCAGCATCTTTTTTTAAACAGAATAATACTTTATGTTCCTGACACAAAAGCACTCTCCTTCACCTCGCTTTCACCCTGTCCGTCTTATACGCGACTCAATATTCTCAATAACCTATACTCGCAGTCTGCGTAAATGTCAGATCTGTTCCGGAAACACCCATAACCACTTTGGGCAGGCCAAAAATACCTGACCGCACTGATAAGTCGCACTTGTTGCCACCGCTACAATACAGTTTTGCACCTGAAAGCTGGCCATTCCATCCTCCGCGCGCATCTCTGCCTGAATCAGATCCAACGCCCGCATTTTCTGATTCGCAAGCGTTCCCATGTTTAGCAATATCCGCAGATAATCCTCATAGGAAAGACCCTCACTCTTCCCAGAGCCTCCAGATTGCAGAATTTCCGTCAAGTTACTTAAGTTTTCCAGAGTCAGCGACCAGGAAGAGGCGCTTTTTGCCAGGGGCACTTTCCCTCCATCCAGCAAAACCCGCACATCCACCAGACTCTCACCATAGGCCCAGGCCAGTAAAATAGCATGTTTGGTGGCAGTTACGAGAGCCGGTATGCCGAGGAAACCGGTCAATGCCGTCGCCAGCGTTCCCGCCTGTGCATTCATCGTTGTATTGCCCGCGCAATACGCATAATTCATACCTTCACGTATCAGCAAAAGCCGGTTCACTACATACTGCAGATTCTTCTGATCCGTTGCTTTCCCTCCGAGAATATATTCCAGTTGATAATCCAGCGCTTCACCAGACTCACCGCTTACATAATTTGGAAAATATCGCACCAGGTATTCCCGAAACAGCACATTTGACACCAGACCGCTGTATTCCGTCTCGATATCCAGTGTTCCCTTTCGCAGGGTACTCTTTGACGGCTGCGAATTCAGCGTCACCTTCTTTCCCGAGACCGTCTTGTCCCAGGTCACGATTTCCAGTGTGCTCTTCGAGCGTAGCTTTGCGATCTCTGTGAGCGGATTGGATACCGTCTCCGCAGAGACTGCTGTATTTTCTCCTGATTCCAGGGCCTCTGATTCCAATATCTCCAGCTTTTCCTGTTTTTCGTCTTCCAGTTCGGAAAGCTGTCCGTCGTTGCTGCTCTGACTTGTCTCATATGCCTCCTGTTTCTCCTCAATTTCATCCGTACTGTTCGCCAGATTTAATAGTTCTTCCAAAGCAATTACGCCGATATTGGCCTCCATATAGGAAACCGCCTGCTGATAAAAGGCTTCTCCTTTATTATCCGTCAGCAGCGCATATCCGGTAATTTCCGTCTTCTGAACCTCAAGATTCCAGGGATCAAAGGCCAGTGATTTTAGCAGCCCATCCTTCGGGTTGGCATTTTGGGTTACAAACTCTTCAAATCTGCTATTAACCGTCTGAATCTGAAAGCTGCCTGCCGCGGCTCCGTCAAGCGAGAAAATCTCATACTTCTCCAGCAGCCCCTTTTCAAATTCACTCAGCAGCGAAAAAGTTCCCATGCCCGTAATATTCGCCGACTGTGCCTTTGCCCCCTGAATTCTTGCGGATTCCGTAACCGCACAGATCAGAGAAAGAAACAGAATACAGGCCAGGCTTAGAAAAACAGTGATTGATCCTTTACAGGCGTTTCTGTCCATCGCTTCTCCTTCCTGTGCTGACCATCAGTCATTCTCACCGGCTGATGTCGTCTTCCTTTTTAAACACTGTTACTCTGACTTGTGATTTTACTGAAAATTGTATTGACAATATTCGTGAGCTGCTCTTTGAAAATCAGCACCAGGCTGATCAATACGACAAGAATAAGAATAATCTCAACGACTCCGACTCCTTCTTCTTCCTGCAGAAACGCATTCACATGATTCATCACTTTTCCTCCTCTCCCCTGTAATCCACCTCGTTCCTTCGACCCGCGAATGTCATCGCAGCCGATTACCGCTGCTTTTTCAACGCTCGCCGTGAACAGGAACCATATCCTACATTCTGTGCAAGATATGGTCCATATCGCCAGTTACTTAGAAAGACAGAAACGCTGGCACCATGAGAATCGCGAGGACAATCCCCAGCATCAGAATCATTGGCAGCAGCAGCTTTGTCCCTGCCTGCTCCCCGATTTTCCTGGCATGATTCTTGCGATCATTCAGGGAGGATTCCGCCTCAGCTTCCAGAAGAGCGGTCAGCCCTTTCGCTCCCTTTCTAAGGTTCTGGGAGAGAATCGACCCGATACGTATATATTCCGGCAGCTGACAGCGGCGGCCAAAGCGCTCATAGGCCTCTGCCTCCCCTATCCCACACTGCATTTCAAAACAGGTATAAGTAACCTCTTCATACACATATCTGGTTCTCTTCGCTCTTCTTTTTTTTCCGGGTATCTCTGTCTTACTCCTTGCGTATTCCTCCGCAATTCTCGTAAATACACCCCGGATACTCATGCCCGCGCCCAGCAGCATTGTCATTTTCCACATCAGATCCGGGTAATCCAGAAGCAGCTGTTTTTTCCTTTCCTCTGCCTTTTTATGTACCTGATTGTCCATCTGCAGATAAACACAAATAGCCAGTATCAGCGTCAAAGCCAATATGGAAAAAACCGGATTGTCTGATTCCTCCAGCCAGATCAGCTTCCTTCCCGCCACTGTTGTCGGCAGGACAAGCTCCTCCTCATAGCTGCTGTCCTCATCAGCCCGCGTCACTTCCTCCTGGATCGCCGCCAGCAGCTGCTCTTCCTCTGACATGTCCGGCGGAAAAACATTTGCGCAGAAACTGTAAGTCACTTCCAGTCCGTCACAATCCAGCACAGCCTTTATTTCCACCAGAGTTCCCTCCTCCTCTACCGCTGAAAGTATGCTTCCATCGCCACCGATTACCCCATACGGATTCATTGACCAGCTAACCATCACGATTCCGTCCTGCAGGCTCTCAGGGAACGTAAGGCTCGTCTGCACACAATCCAGCGACTCATTTTCCCCCAGAAGAAGTTCCTCTAGTTCCTCTAAAGCCAGGTTTATAAACACCTGTTTCTCCTCGTCCGTGTATTTTCTTTCCTGTATCGTGACCTCCAGCTCTTTCACATCGTCTTCGTCTTCTACCTGTACCGACAACGCTGTTTTTCTGTCTCCTTCCCCATAGCCTGGCCGCAGCACAGACGTCCGTTCGCCTGATCCGCTGCCCTGGCTGTAAACCAGAGCACAGACTACAGTCAAAACAAATCCCGCGCCAAGAATCGCCAGAACCGATGCCATTTTCCGGACATAATAATTCTTCACCGCCGACTTGCTTCCCGCTGACAATGCGATTAGCTCCTGCTGCAGCTTAAGCTTCCCCTTTCCCGGTGTATCCAGCCGAAGCCGTTCCACCAGAAACGCACCCATTTTTTTAAAAAAACTTTCTATTTTTCCTGCATGCTCCCGTTCCGCTCTCATTTCCTTCCTCGTAAGCCTCGCATGAATAAACTACTCCACTTTTTTTCTCAAATACCAAACCTTTTGCAGTTACCTGACCTATGCACAGTCGCCTTTTTTACACCTCAATCCGCACGATGCTCTGCCCCCAGAAATAGGCCGCCAGATACACCGCAAAGCACAGTCCCATCACCGCCATTCCGACCGGTGTCTCATACATCACATCCAAAAACTCCGGAGAAGACAGCTTTACATACACTAAAATAAACACGGGAATCAGGCTCATAATATTCTGCTCCATCACTTTTCCCGCCATGCAGGTTTCAATTTCCTGCATGGTCTCCTGCTTCTGACGGATACATGATACGGTATTCCGTATAATCGCGATCAAATCACCGCCCGTACGCTTCGCCGTCAGAAAGACTTCTGCAAAGCTTACAATATCCGGCAAATCTGAACGCCTGCCAAAATCAAGCAGCAGCTCCTCCAGGTTCCGACTCATCCGCATCTGCGCGTCCATCCAATAAAATTCCCGCACAATAGCTGCATCCGGCGAATACATTTTCCGAAGCTCCTTCTGAGATTCCCTCAGCGCGTTCTCCGGTGAATAGCCCGCCTGCAGCGCGGCAAGCATAAGCTGTATCGCGTCCAGAAACTGTTTTGTCAGCTCCCTTTTCCGCTTTTGCACCAGCGATGCTTTCAGCTGTATAAAAAACAACACAACTCCCGGAAGCAAAATCAGAAATGCGGAAAAAGAACGAAAGAACAAAAAACTGATACAGCCGTCCAGCAACACATACGCTCCCAGATATCGGAGCAGTTCAACAGGAGAAAACCGATACACCGAATAATCCATTCCTGGTCGATCTCTGGCATGGATACCCCTGTTTCTCTTTCCGGCATGTGTCCCCGCATAACTCTCCTCTGAAAACAAATTCAACTTTCGAGACTGAGCCCTGCCCGTTCCAGCTTCTGCCGATTTTTCAGATCTTCTCTTTTCTGCAGTCTGCCTGCTATTCTCTCGCATACCTCCGGTCCCTCCTCCTCAAACTCATATAGTGGCTGAGTCAGTATTTCATCCTTTTCACTGTCATAGCCCAATATCTCTATGATCTGCAGCACCTTCCTTGTTCGATCGCGCATTCTCCCGACATGCACGATCAGATCAATCCCAGACGCAATCTGTCGGCGCACCGCCGGCAGAGGGATCTCCATCCCCATCAGCACCATTGTCTCGATTCTGGAAAGCATATCCTGGGGGCTGTTGGCATGGCCTGTACTGATCGAGCCGTCATGTCCGGTATTGAGCGCCTGCAGAAGATCAATTGCCTCGCTCCCACGAATTTCTCCCACGAGAATTCTGTCCGGACGCATACGCAGACTGCTTTTCAGCAAATCCCGGATCGTCACCTGCTTCTCACCCTCCGCATTCGCATTCCGCGCCTCCATACGCACCAGATTTTCCACACCCTGAAGCTGCAGTTCTGCATTATCCTCAATTGTGATAATCCGCTCATCCTTCGGAATGTAATTCGACAGAGCATTCATAAAGGTAGTTTTGCCAGAGCCTGTCCCGCCCGATATAAAGATGTTGTAACCAGCACAGACCATAGTTTTCAGAAAATTCACTGCCTCCTGTGTAACCGTCTCCCACCGGACCAGCTGATCCATCAGAATCGGTTTGTCTGGAAAGCGCCGAATCGTAATCACCGGTCCATTCAGCGCCACGGGCGGCATAACGATATTCACTCTGGCTCCATTATCCAGCCTCGCATCTACGATCGGCGTCGACTCATTCACCATCCGATTACACTTACCGACAATCTGCTGCGCAATATCCTCCAGCCGTTCTCTCGTGCTAAAGCGCTTTTCCCAGCGCGTCAGCCGCCCATCCCGCTCTACATAAATACCCTCTGTCCCATTTACCATTATTTCTGTGACCGTATCATCGTCAATTAGTTCCTGCAGAATATCCAGCTTCCGCACCGAATTGAAAAGCTCCTGACGCAGGTTAATCCGTTCCCCAAGCCGTATATAATACTCCATCCCGGATTCCAGAATCAAATCGTCAATATTCTGATAAATCTCCTCATCCTGAAGCTCTCGCGTCCCCTCCAGGTTATCCAGGAGCTTTTTGCGCATCCTCGAAAATCTTTGCTCGTCCATGCTTCCTCCTTCGTTTGCAAAATTCTTTCCCTGCATTTTTTCATCCATTCTCACTCTCATTTTCCCACAGCATCCTGCGGACAAAATTGCCCATCTCTCCCCACACCAGCTGCTGTGTCAGGTCTCCTCCGTCCCGCTGAAGCGGCTGTACCGGCGGATGAATACAAAACGTTTTTTCCTGTACCTCTTCCAGATCCAGCATATGCAGAAGATGTTCATACTGCTTCATTTTTGCCTGGGAAATCATATCGTCCTGCACCGGCATATAAATCCGGTCACATTCTTTCAAAATACGAAATAAATCATCCACCTGTTCACTCAGGTCCAGAATAATCACATCGTATTCCCGAAAATCCATCACTTCCTTCAGAAATGCAAGCCATTCCTCACCAGTCACATCACGCACATCCGCTGGCGAAAGAGCCGGAGGAATATATTCCAGTTCATGAAATGTCTGAATTACGGAATTAATTTTGTAAACCAGTCCGCCCTCTCTCTGCCTGGAAAAATAGATCAAATCGGAGATATCCATCCGATATTTCACCTGGAACAGCTCCTCAAATCCTGAATACTCCTCAAAATTCAGGTAAAGCACCTTTTTCGTCTCCGCCAAAATCTCCCCCAGTGCCAGCGCAAACGACGTCTTTCGGGTGCGCCCTATCGGCGAATACACACCATAAAGCTTCGTCTTTCTGGCGCCAAGTGAAAGAATATGCGGCTGCGGATGATCCTGCACATAATATTCCATCACTTCTGAAAGAATATCATCCGAAGACTGATACTTGTAGACCAGCGGATACCCCAGATCCGAAATCTGCTCCCCCTCCGACAGAATAATCGTTCGGTTGATTGGCAAATCCCGTATCTCATTGCACATAGCCCTCGTTGAAATCAACAGAATCTCAATCTCATTCTCTTTGGCGAACTTCTCCAGACTTTCCACATTCGTAAACGCCTGCACCTCAAATGGCGTCGTCTTTCGCTCATTTAAATACTCCGTAAGATTGCATGCATACGAAGCCTCCAGATCACAAACCGCAAATATACTTTTTTTCATACAGCCCTCCCTGTTTTCCATTCATACGGTTATTTCTTATTTTCCTGTTTTACAATTCATACGATTCTTCTTCCATTTCCCAGCTTTTCATACAATGATTCGAGCGATAATAAGGAATGATACTGCGGACTGCGCAGCGCCAGCATCGTTTACCACAGGCTACTCAAAATCCCAATCAGCACCGGCACGGAAAAACAAAATTTTGCTTTTTCATCAACTCCGTCCATATACGGTTTCCAGTGTCTGGTCGCCGAGTAATCCATAACGTAATTCCAAAAATACCTCAATCGGCTTTCCAGTGTCCGATTCTGGTACAGAATCACCGCTGAAATTACCGCTGCAGCAAATACAGAGCGCACGATACAGGAAAACGCTCCTGTCGGCCCTAAAAATCCGCCTGCTACGCACAGAAGCTTGATATCACCTGCCCCCATCATCCGGAAAAAATACAGTATCCCGAACAGCAAAACCGGCAACATCACACCACCCAAAAACAGAAGAAAGCCTGCGATTCCCTCGGCGTACAGCTGGTAAACAATCCCCATCGCCAGACCGACCGAAATCACAGCGTTTGGAATTCGTTCCGTCCATAAATCACAGAGTACCGCCGTCATCGCGATGCCCGTAAGCGAAAGCATCTGAATTTCCCTGTAAATAAAATCCGCCTCCTTTCCCTGTCATTCTTGTAATTCCCTGTATGACTGTTTTTACTACAATCCTTTTTAAACCAACAGGTTCTTTGTCTTCGCTATTTTTTATTTGTATAATTTATTTTTCTTCATTCGTTTCATTTTTTTGTCTTATGTAATTTGATTGACTTATCTCGATGTTTCTCAATGTTTAGAGTTAATAATATGATGTATAAATTAGTTTTTTGAAGTGATGTAATGCGATTATACCACATTTTTAGGATTTGTAAATATGATAAGTTGATTTTTTTAACTTTTGTGAGGAGCGCACAAAAAACCGGGGATGTGACTCCCCGATTTTTGTAGAATAATGACAAATTACGATAACAAAATACGCACTCAGGACTCCCGCTCCATATATTTCATATAGCTTACAACCATCATCGCAATCTTGAAGGTCAGCGCGTCGTCGAATACCCGAATGTCAAGTCCTGTACTCTTCTCCAGCTTTTCCAGACGATATACCAGCGTATTCCGATGGATATACAGCTGCCGCGCCGTCTCAGAGACATTCAGACTGTTCTCAAAGAACTTATTGATTGTCGTGATAATCTCCTCATCAAACGTGTCCGGCGTCTCCTCGCCAAATACCTCTTTCATAAACATCTGGCAAAGCGGAATCGGAAGCTGATAAATCAGCCGCCCTATGCCAAGCGTATTGTACGCGACAATCTGCTTCTCCTCGTAAAAAATCTTTCCGACATCCAGTGCCATCTTCGCTTCTTTATAGGAACGGGAGACCTGGCGGATTTCTTTCACAATCGTGCCATAAGCAATTTTCACATCCGACATCGCTTCCGTATTCAGCATATCGCGCAGCATTTTCGCTGTACGCTCCACATCGTCATACGTATCCTTTTCATCAAGCTCCTGTACCAGAATAATGCTCTTTTCATCAACTTCCGTAACAAAATCTTTTGTCTGATTTCCAAACAGCCCTTTCACAATTTCTTTCGCTGTACTGTCTTTCTCATATTTCGTCTCAATCAGGTAAACAATTCTACGTGCCTCTGCATCGATGTGCAGCTTCTTCGCCCGGTTATATACATCCACCATCAGCATATTATCCAACAGCAGGTTCTGAATAAAATTATTCCGGTCATAGCGCTCCCGGTATGCCACAATCAGATTCTGTACATGGCTGACCGCGACACGCCCCATCATGTACGCATCTTCTGTCTTTCCGCTCGCTATCAGAATATATTCCAGCTTCTTATCGTCAAACACTTTGAAAAAATGAGCGTTCTGCACCACCTGACTGTCTGCAGGAGAATTCACAAATTGCTTCACAGCTTCCGGCCTCACGGTCTCCGCGTCTATCGTCGAGACAACCTCATTTCCATCTGTATCTGTAATCAAAAAATCAACATGTGTAATCGAGTGCAGCTCCTCAATCGTATTCTGTAAAATCTGGCTTGATATCATAATTACCCATCCTTGTATAATGTACTTAGCGTCAATAGCTACACAGTAACTAAAAACCTTTTTTCCTTCTGTCATAATAAACTATTTTCCGCTTTTTGACAAGAAAAAAAGCAGTAAAAAGACAGCCTTTCGCAGATTCATCTGCACAGGCTGTCTCAGTTTTGCTTCGGTCGGTACTAAACGCGTGCCACTGGCACGCAGCACCTTTTCATTTCGATGCTGTTCTAACCGGTTTATTAAAATTTAAAAATAGCCACCCCGTATCTTGGCAGGTCATACGCAAAGGAAAATGGCTTTCCGTCACACTCCTGCTTCACAGCCTTATAAACCTCCGGCTGCTCTTTCCCTGTACCGCCAAATTCTGCTGCGTTACTATCCAGCACAAGGCGATACTGCTTTCTCCGCATTACACCAACCCGATAGTCCGGACGATCGACTGGTGTAAAATTAATAACAAAAAGCAGGTTATTCTTCCCGTTCGCCGAGTGACGCACAAAGCTGAAAATACTGCGGAAATTGTCGTCCGGATTGATCCACTCAAAACCAGCCGGCTCACAGTCCAGCTCATACAAGCAGGCATTTTTACGATACAGCTTTAAAAGCGCGCGAAAATAATTCTGCATCTGCTGATGACGCGGTTCCGAAAGCAGGAACCAATCCAGTTCACGCTCTTCGCTCCACTCTCTGAGCTGTCCGAAATCCTGTCCCATGAAAAGAAGCTTCTTGCCCGGATGGCCGATCATAAAGGAGTAACCACACTTTAAATTCTCAAATTTGTCGTCATACAGTCCGGGCATTTTGTTCACCATCGAACACTTCAGGTGAACCACCTCATCATGTGAAAGTGCCAGAATATATTTCTCCGAATACGCATAGGTCATCGCGAACGTCATCTTGTTATGGTTGTACTGGCGGAAATAAGGATCAAGCTTCATGTACTCCAGGAAATCATGCATCCAGCCCATGTTCCATTTCATCGTAAAGCCAAGACCATCATCCTCCGGCCGCCCGGTCACCTTAGGCCATGCCGTCGATTCTTCCGCGATCATCATAAAGCCCGGATACCTTCCAACCAACACACTGTTCAGATGCTTGAAAAACTCAATCGCCTCCAGGTTCTGATTCCCGCCATATTTATTCGCTACCCATTGACCATCCCGTCTGCCATAATCCAGATAAAGCATAGAAGCCACCGCATCTACACGAAGCCCATCTACATGAAACTGCTCAATCCAGTAAATCGCACTCGCAATCAGGAAATTCTTTACCTCATACTTGCTGTAATCAAATACTTTTGTGCCCCAGTCCGGGTGCTCTCCCTTGCGCGTGTCCGCATATTCATAAAGGCAGGTGCCATCAAATTCCGCGAGCCCCTGTGCATCGCGCGGAAAATGCGCTGGTACCCAGTCCAGAATCACACCAATCTTATTCTTATGCAGATAATTCACAAAATAGGCAAAATCCTCCGGTGTCCCATAGCGAGACGTCGGCGCGAAATAGCCAGTCACCTGATAGCCCCAGGAACCATCAAACGGATGCTCCGCAATCCCCATCAGCTCTACGTGCGTATAACCCATATCTTTCACATAAGCAGTGAGTTCCTGCGCAAGCTCGCGATAATTATAATACCCACTTTCATCTTCACCATGCGGATGGCGCTTCCAGCTACCCGGATGCACCTCATAAATCGCAATCGGACTCTTATCCTGGTCAAATGTCTTTTTGCTCTCCTGCCACACTGTATCTGACCAGGTAATTCTGGTCAAATCCACAACCCGCGACGCGGTGCCCGGCCGATACTCCGCATAATTTGCAAACGGATCCGCCTTATACAGCTTCCGGCCATCCGGCGTCACAATCAGATACTTATACAGTTCTCCGGCAGTCACGCCCGGCACGAACAAAACATAAATTCCCAGCGGCTCCAGCCGTTCCATCGGATGACTGTACTCATCCCAATTATTAAACGAACCGATGAGCTGCACCTGCTGCGCATGCGGTGCCCACACCGCAAAATAAGTTCCTTCCTTCCCCTGCCAGGTCATCGGATGCGCTCCCAGCTTCTTATAAATATCATAGTGCGCGCCCTGCCCAAACAGATACTGGTCAAGCTCCGTGATAAACGCTTTTTTCTCTGATCCGGATTTTTTCTTCATTCCCGTCGCCGAATTTTTTGTTTTCTCTGCCATCGCCGTACTTCTCCTTACTTCTGAAAACCTGTTCTAAATCGTTATAAGTTAGCTGTTTATTTAACAGTTAAACCAATTTCCAGGATATACATTTACAATTAATATACACTTTATTTGTAAGTCCCGCAACCGTTTCTGTGCAATCTCCACAATTTTTTTTCGCAATCGATCAGAACTTTCATAATTACGCGGAAACTTCTCCCACGCTGCCATTACTTTGTCATATCGAGTATGAACTGCAAATCAAACTTCAAGAATAAAAATTCTACCCTCACCTGGTCCCACATCAGCGGTCAGTCTTCCATTCTCCGCGTAATACCTCTCACCAGTTGCCAATTCCGTAATCCGATTCGCTGCGCAAGGCAACGGTATCGAATGGGTCGCCGGATTCTCATCATTATTTACCATCACTACAGCTGTCTCATTTTGTCCAATCCGCGCAAACGCATACTGTCTTGTAGTCAGCATCAGTTCCCGATATGTCCCTTCACCGATCACCGGATGCTCTCTGCGGCATCTTCCCAGAAACGTCACGTACTCTTCCAGCCCAGGCACCGGCGGATGTTTTTTCATTTCCTCCAGATTCAGGCAGGGGCGCAGCGCCGGGTCACCTCCGTTCGACTTACGCCCCTCAACGCCCCATTCCGAACCATAATAAACCGAAGGAAGCCCGGGCAGCGTGTACAACAGCGTATACACTGATTTTATATGGCGTCTGTCATTCAGCTTCGAAATAATTCGGTCGACGTCATGATTATCGACAAACGAATACAGAATTTTGCCGCGGCACAATCCCCCATTCCCATCAAATAAACGTCGGATTGTATGAGCAATCTCAAAATAATTGTGGTCATTGTGTCCCGAGTACAGTCCCTTGTGCAGCTCATAATTTGTCACAGAATGCAACATTTCCTGATTTACCCATCGTGAGTAATCCCCGTGAATCACTTCGCCCATCAGCCAGAAATCCTGCTTCTCATTCCCTGTCATCCATCGCATCTCACGCATAAAATCAAAGTCCAGACAATCCGCACAGTCCAGCCGGATCCCATCAATGTCAAATTCATGAATCCAGAAACGTATCACATCAAACAGATAGTCTTTTACCTCACTGTTTTGCAAATTCAGATTCACCAGCTCAAAACAATTCCTCCATGCCTCATATCCAAAACCATCATTATACGGATTGTTTCCCCAGAAATTAATCCCCTTATACCAGCCGCAATACCGTGAACTTTCCCGGTTTCTCTGAATATCCTGAAAAGCAAAAAATTCACGACCCGTGTGGTTGAACACGCCATCGACAACAACCTTCAGCCCCAGCTCATGTGCTTTCTTCACAAACTGCTTAAAATCATTGTTATCTCCAAGTCGGCGATCCACCAGTTTATAATCCCGCGTATCATATCCATGTGTTGTTGACTCAAATAGCGGTCCAATGTAAATCGCTCCGCATTCTAAATCCCGAATATGCGGCAGCCATTTCTCCAGCTCCGCAAAGCGATGAACGACCTGTTCCTCCCTGTTTTCAAACGGTGCCCCGCTCATCCCCAGCGGATACATATGATAAAAAACCGTGTTGTCATACCAGACTGACATAATCTATTCCTCCGTAAAATTATTCTGTCATATGTCCGTACTCGCGAAGCAAGTATGGACGCAGGCGATGTTCCGATTTTCGCAGAAAATCAAGAACGGTACCGCCCCAACCGCGAAGCGATTTTTCAATGCGCGGTTCTCCACGCATCAGGAGAAAATTCCATACATAAACTGCCTTACTAATGCTGAAATCTGCTGACGATCCACCCTCTCGCATTCTCCAGGGTCATGCTCATAGTGAAGCAAAAAATAAGAACTGATTGTCCCTACAAAACCGATTGCAAACTGGCGCTGCCGGCCATGCATATTCCCCAGCTGATCTGCCGCACGGTCAAACACCTGCACCACCATATCATAAAACTCCACCATATACGGCTGAATTGTCTGATAAGCCTCATTTCCTCTTGCCGAATAAAACAGCGCCATCATCAGCATATAAAAATGCCGATCCTGTTCAAAAAAAGCACAAAAAATATCTGCCAGCCAATTCAGTGCTTCTTCAATCCGAAGATTCTCCCTTCCACTTAAACCTTGATACATTTCGCGAAGACGCGCAAAACGATCCGCGACCAGCGCTTCCAGCAGTCCCTTTTTGCTTCCGAAATAATAATAAAGAGTTGGTTTCGTCAGTCCCGCCAGGGCTACAATCTCCTGCACACCAACCGCGTCATATCCCTTTTCATAAAACAGTTCATTTGCGCACTGCAAAAGCCGGCTTCGGTTATCCATGTTTTCCATATTCCCTACAATATCCGTCTTTTCCATATTGTCTCCATTTTACCGCTTTTCTTTCCAATTATACCGTTCGGTATATAAAATGTCAACCTTCAGTTTGGAGAGTTTTCCAAATGAACAAAAAAAAACGTCTCACAAAGAGACGTTCCATTTTCTACAAAAAATATATTCAAAATTTTTAATAGAATCATGAGACATCGGGGATTCGAACCCCGGACAACTTGATTAAAAGTCAAGTGCTCTACCACCTGAGCTAATATCCCATCTGTTGTTATCTCAAAAAGAAAAACCTCCAGAGAATAAACAGCATGCCCAGAGCCGGAATCGAACCAGCGACACGAGGATTTTCAGTCCTCTGCTCTACCAACTGAGCTATCTGGGCACATTTACGGCAGAATCCCCTTGACCCTGCCAAGTTGCGGGAGCAGGATTTGAACCTGCGACCTTCGGGTTATGAGCCCGACGAGCTTCCGGACTGCTCCACCCCGCGATATAAAATTATGATGTCAATACAATTGACAACTGGGTGGGGAAGGATTCGAACCTTCGAAGTCGTCGACAACAGATTTACAGTCTGCCCCCTTTGGCCGCTCGGGAACCCACCCATATATATTTGATTCAAAAGCCGATGATCGGACTCGAACCGATAACCTGCTGATTACAAATCAGCTGCTCTGC